>NZ_PVTO01000080.1 GCF_003003275.1 Alkalibacterium olivapovliticus | reverse complement strand
TTTCAGGTCTTTTTCAATGAAGCGAGTGATACTTTGGAGCACACGTTCACCGGCTCGTTTTGACTTCACAAAGATGACGAAGTCATCAGCGAACCGGACGAAAAGGTGCCCTCTCTGCTTCATTTCTTTATCCAGTTCATGTAAGTATACGTTACTGAGTAGGGGCGATATCACGCCACCTTGTGGTGCGCCTGTGTTACTTTCTACGAATTCGCCAGACAGATCTATGACACCGCTCTGTAAGAACTTACGAATAATTTTTAGAATCATCTTATCCTGTATATACTGTTCGAGATAGTACATCAGCTTATCATGATTGAGTGTATCAAAGCACTGTTTCAAGTCACAATCGACAGCTACTTTATAGCCTTGCTGATAATAGTCGACGCACTCTTTCAAAGCTGTATGATTGCTTTTCCCTTTACGGAACCCATGACTGTGTGGGAGAAAATGTTTATCAATGATAGGCTCTATCACTTGTCTGATAGCTTGCTGGACCACTCGGTCCCGCACGACGGGAATACCTAGTTTGCGTATCCCACCGTTAGCTTTTGTAATTTCTACCCGTCTTACAGGTTGAGGTTTATACGAACCGTCTAGAAGTTTCTTCCTCAAATAAGGATAAACTTCTAATATATGACTTTCCACCTCGCTAACTGTCATTCCGTCTACTCCAGCAGCTCCTTTATTTCGTCTGACGACTTTAGCTGCTGTGAATAGATTCTTCTTACTTACAACGAGACTCATAAGAGACTCACCATACTTGTCTTTATGTTTACCTAGGCGATTACTCCGCACATCTACATACTCTTTCGCTTCCAGCTTATCCCTTTGTAGCTTGCCAACCTTGTGATTGTTTTCTGCGTTTGTCATAATGCCTAACCTCCAATCTTCAAAGTATTGATACTGTTCGGTCCTTCGGTACATTTTCCCTACTATGACCTCGGCTGACTTCTCGCCATTCGTTGTTACTACTAAGCGCTGACGAGACCTCCCCGGGTAAGAACGACAACCTTCTGCTCATGTCACTGCTTCATTTACTCAATAGAATTCGGGCAGTATCGGACTTCACTTTGTCTTGCAAGCTCATCCGTTCTATTAAGCCTTGGTATGAAGTTTCTGTTCGTCAGTGCAAGCATTTGCGTCCGACTTCCTTCAGATTCCGCCTCA
>NZ_PVTO01000079.1 GCF_003003275.1 Alkalibacterium olivapovliticus | reverse complement strand
CTAACTCTTCTAGTTTATCAAATAGAACGAAAGTATGGGATAAAAGTGCACATTATTATCTAGCAGTAACTGCATAATACAGTTTAGCAGTCACAAATGTTGGTAGTGGTACTCACATTTTACCAAAGAGAGCTGTCTTTTTCTTTACTTTTAAGCTGATTAATCTAAATAATCCTTATGATGTAAAGGATAGAACGGAGTTCTTAAGGGTGCGAAACTTGAGTATATTAGAAGCCACCTACTCGAAATCGCTAAGGCTACCAGGCTGCTCTTGACGCAGAGATCTTTGGAGCAGATACATCATTACGCAAAAGTGAATAAACAAAAGCAGCTTTGAGCATTGAACTCAAAGCTGTTTTTGTTTATAGGGAATAGTTTTTTAAGCATCCGTCGAAGTAACACACTAGCCGCGCTATATAGAATTGGCGAGTGTATTCCATGTCTTAATTTCTTTTTTTACGTTTTTTCTTTTTCGCTTGCTTCTTCAAGTAGTTCAGTCGCGTCTGCTTCTTTTGAGCAACCGTTTCTTCTGTAAAAACAGAAGGGGGAGGCGTTTGAGCCCGCTTCTTTGCTTGACTGCTTTGCTCAGGCTTATTCTCGGGTGCGTCTGTTTGATTCGTATCTGCTTCATCCTGTTGTTCAGGTACGGCTTCTATATTTGAGACTGCGCCTGCTGTTTCTCCCGGTAGCCAAAGCTGACCATCAACATTATAAGCCAGGCCATAGTCTATTAGAAGAAGAACACGCTCCAAGTCACTGTCTGACAGGTTACTATTATAAGTATCAAAAGATCGTTCTGCCTTCACCAAATTTTGAGAGTAAAATGAAAGAAGTTCCGGCTCTGAATTTAATAAGTCTACTCGCGCTTTTTCCATCCAGTCTGTCAAGGCTGTGACAATTTCTGCCTTTTTCCAGCTTTTGGCAATAGACAAATCATGGCGATCAATAAAATGGGCCAATTGATTTTTAGTATAACTTTGGTTTGCGACCTCTAAGGTCTGTTCTTCGGGTTCTTTCTTAATTTCCAACTGCTTGATAGTCTGTAACAACTGTTCGTTCATAATTATTTTCTCCTTATACGCTGATTTATTCAGTTTAACACAGATACAAGGCAATATATGTAACTGTCAAGGACAATTGTGCACTTTTTGCTAGATAACTTTGTGCACTTTTTTATTCAAAAATTGTTTCTCGATGTTTCATTCGATGACTCT
>NZ_PVTO01000078.1 GCF_003003275.1 Alkalibacterium olivapovliticus | reverse complement strand
TGTTGGAAGCCGCGGTGAATCCGTGTCAAAAACTTCTGATTGTACGTATCAAAACGGGAAACCAAAAAGCGATCCATAGATTCTTCATTCTGAAATTGCTCTTTACGTCGACTATACTTTTTAATTTGTTTATTAAAGGATTCAATCAAATTAGTGGAATACAAGCTCCTACGGATTGATAAAGGGAAATCGTAAAATGTAAGTAAGTTATCATTTTCTAGAATAGACTTGGCCAGTTTAGAGTAGCTACTGCGCCATTTTTCTGAGAAAGCAAGGCGAGCTTCAAGGGCCGTCTCTCGTGAATCTGCTTGATAAATCGTCTTAAAGTCTTCGCATATTTCCTTGCGATCAGCGACGCGTACTTTACTAGAAATGTTGCGAGAAACATGGACACAACAGTGTTGGTAAGCTGCTTGAGGAAAAACGTGATGAATCGTATCTTTAATACCCTTGAGACCGTCGGTCACGAAAAGAAGAACATCATTGACACCACGGTCGGATAAATCTTCCAATATCTCTTTCCATGTGACGGTCGATTCATTAGGGGCAATAGCGTATCCTAGGACTTCTTTGGCACCATCTGGTCGAATTCCCACCGCAATGTGTATGGCTTCTTTCTCAACGGTTTTCCGCTTCAAAGGAATATAGGTAGCGTCCAGATAAATGACTGCATAACGACTGTTTAGTTTACGCTTTTTGAACGCTGATACTTCTTCAGTAAAGACTTTAGTCATATTGGACATCGTTTGTGGTGTATAGTGATGACCGTACATTTTCTCAATCAAATCAGCAATTTCAGACATGGTAATACCTTTTTGAAAAAGATGAATGACGGTTTCTTCTAACGTGCCATTGGTTCGCTTATATGCAGGAAGAGTCTGTTGTTTAAATTCACCGTTGCGGTCGCGCGGAATCTGTAGATGAAGTTCGCCGTATTCTGTCTTGACCGTACGGTCATAGGACCCATTGCGTGAGTTCCCTGAATGGAAACCAATCCGATCATACTTTTCGTAATCCAAAAAGGCAGTCAGCTCTGTTCTCAGGAGCGTATTTACGGCTAATTCCAAGTGCGAACGGAATAATTCGTTCAAATCACCTTTTGTAGCTAGAGTCTGTAAGATATCTGTAGTAAGATTGTTCATAGGGAAGTCCTCTTTTCTGTGAATTTAGTGTGGTAACTCTATTCTACAGAAGGGACTTCCTTTTTTCTATTTACACAAAATATTTTACACTCTC
>NZ_PVTO01000077.1 GCF_003003275.1 Alkalibacterium olivapovliticus | reverse complement strand
GGGAGTGTCAATAATTTTGTGTAAATGAAGACTACCTTCTGTAAACTTTATTTAACTCCGGGCTGATCTCTCAAACAATTTCGCTAGTTCCGATTCAGCTTGTTGAAATCCGCGGTGGATCCGTGTTAAAAACTTTTGGTTGTACATATCAAAGCTGGATACCAAAAAACGATCCATTGATTCCTCATTCTGAAATTGTTCTTTACGTCGACTATACTTTTTGATTTGTTTATTGAATGACTCAATCAAATTAGTGGAATATATGCTCCTTCGGATCGATATGGGAAAATCGTAAAACGTCAATAAATGTTTATTTTCTATAAGCGATTTGACTAATCTAGAGTAACTAGTACGCCATTTTTCTGAAAAATCCAGGAGAGCTTCACTGCCTTTTTCACGTGAATCAGCTTGGTAGACAGCTTTGAAGTCTTCGCATATTTCTTTGCGGTCAGCTACGCGTACTTTACTGGCAATATTACGAGAAACATGAACACAACAGTGTTGGTAGGCTGCCCGAGGGAAAACATGGTGAATCGTATCCTTCATGCCTTTGAGACCGTCGGTCACGAACAGAAGAACATCTTCCACCCCTCGATCTGACAAGTCAATTAGTATCTCATTCCAGGTGACGGTAGATTCATTAGGAGCAATTGCGTATCCTAGGACTTCTTTAGCGCCGTCTGGTCGAATGCCTACCGCAATGTGGATAGCTTCCTTTTCAACCGTTTGTCGTTTTAAAGGAATGTAAGTGGCGTCTAGATAAATGGCAGCATAACGGCTGTTCAATTGGCGTTTTTTAAAAGCCTCTACTTCTTCAGAAAAAACTTTTGTCATGTTAGACATAGTCTGAGGAGTATAATGGTGGCCATACATTTTTTCAATTAAATCAGCAATTTCGGACATAGTTATTCCTTTTCGAAAGAGATGAATGATTGTCTCTTCCAAGGTGCCATTCGTTCGCTTGTACGGAGGAATCGTTTGTTGTTTAAACTCTCCATTGCGATCACGAGGGATCTGTAATTGAAGCTCTCCGTATTCAGTCTTGACCGTACGGTCATATGTTCCGTTGCGGGAGTTACCTGAATGGAAACCGATTCGATCATATTTCTCATAATCTAAAAAGGCTGTGAGCTCGGTCTTCAAAAGAGTATTAACGGCTAATTCTAAATGAGAACGAAATAATTCGTTTAAGTCACCTTTTGTGGCTAGAGTCTGTAAGATATCTGTAGTAAAATTGTTCATAGGGAAGTCCTCTTTTCTGTGAATGTAGT
>NZ_PVTO01000076.1 GCF_003003275.1 Alkalibacterium olivapovliticus | reverse complement strand
GCTGGATTTTATAATGAAGTTAGCCACTCAGGCTAACATATAAAAAACGCCATGTGAATTTCATGTTATATTGAAGTTACCACTAACTCTCAATAGACAGGATGAATTCACATGACGCACTCTAACGATAACACATTAGCACGCAATGGAAAACACTTATCTTATTCAGAGCGGTCTCAAATAGCTATATTAAAGACTGAAAACTACTCCAATCGTGAGGTTGCCAGAGCATTAGGTCGAGTCCCACAAACAATTAATAACGAAATAAAGCGCGGAACCATCACCCAGCTCAAACGACAAAAACAAAACGGTAAAGTCTATGATTACTATACGACTATATACGATCCTGATGCTGGACAAGCAGCTTACGATAGGCACCGATTGAACTCTGGCCGTAGGCCAAAATGGGCTGATACGGATGCGTTCATTGAGTGGGCAGATGATAAAATACTGGAGGAAAAATGGTCTCCAGATGTTGTCGTTGGATTTGCTAGGACACAGGACTTGTTTGATCCTTCTATTATTCCTTGTACAACCACTCTTTATGGATGGATTGACAAAGGCATCATGAAAACCAAAAATATGGATTTACTTGAAAAGCTGTCGCGCAAACCAAAAGACTCTTCTTATAGAAGCCGAATAAACAAACGTGTTTTAGGAAAATCCATTGAACAACGACCAGCAGAGATAGACGACCGTCAAACCTTTGGTCACTGGGAAATAGATACCGTCGTAGGGAATAAAGTGAAAACTGATTCTGTTTTATTAACGTTAGTTGAACGTCAAACACGCTTTGAAATCATCCTAAAAATCAAGGGTAAAGATAAGGAGTCTGTGGATCAGGCGATCAGTCAGTTACAACATCGAGCGGGTGATACCTTCTCAACAGTATTTAAAACCATTACCTCTGACAACGGTTCTGAGTTTGCCGGCCTTCATGATGCGCTTAAAGAAACACTTGATGTGTACTTCAGCCATCCTTATGCTTCATGGGAGAGAGGAACGAGTGAGAACCAGCACAAATTTATTCGCCGATATATTCCAAAAGGGAAAGCCATTAGTCAATATAGTGAGACCCAATGCTTGAGAATACAACAATGGATGAATGACTACCCACGGAAGATACTCGGTTATCAAACACCGCATGACTGTTTTGCCAACGCTCTACGTTCTCTGTCCCAGGTTGCCTAAGCACGATAGTGCTTAGTGAATGATGATGAATGTGTTCCACTACCAATTAAACAAGTGATTATTAACCTAGAAAAATTTGTTAACTAAGTGGCTAACTTAAACTTGAAATTTACGA
>NZ_PVTO01000075.1 GCF_003003275.1 Alkalibacterium olivapovliticus | reverse complement strand
GCTGGATTTTATAATGAAGTTAGCCACCTAGGCTAACATAAAAAAACGCCATGTGAATTTCATGTTATATTGAAGTTACCACTAACTCTCAATAGACAGGATGAATTCACATGACGCACTCTAACGATACCACATTAGCACGTAAAGGAAAACACTTATCATATGCAGAGAGGGTTCAAATAGCTGTATTGAAGCAGGAAGACTACTCCAATCGTCGCATTGCTGATATCATCGGTCGGGTACCTCAGACCATCAATAACGAAATCCAGCGCGGAACCGTTACTCAACTAAGACGTCAAAAGCAAAACGGTAAAATCTATGATTATTATGACGATGTATATGATGCCGACGCTGCTCAAGCCAACTATGATAAACAACGACTGAACTGTGGCCGGCGGCCAAAATGGGCAGATACAGATGCTTTCATAGAATGGGCTGATGAGAAAATGCTGGATGATAAATGGTCCCCTGATACAGTGGTCGGTTTTGCTAAAAGACATGAATTGTTCGATGCTTCAATTATCCCTTGTACAACCACGCTTTATGGCTGGATAGATAGAGGGATTATGAGAACAAAAAACATTGATTTGCTAGAAAAGTTATCTCGGAAACCAAAGGTTTCTGCTCAAAAGAAACGGCCAAATAAGCGCGTTCTCGGCCCATCGATTGATCGTCGACCAAAAGACATTGATACCCGTGAATCGTTTGGTCACTGGGAAATTGATACAGTAGTAGGTAATAAAGAAAAGACCGATGCTGTACTGCTCACTTTGGCTGAACGACAGACCCGATTTGAAATCACCTTAAAAGTAAATGGAAAAGATCAGGAATCGGTTAATCAGGCGATTCGTGACCTTCAAAAACGATCAGGTCATACATTCTCTACACTATTTAAAACGATAACTTCTGATAATGGTTCAGAGTTTGCGGGACTTTATGAGGCCTTAAAGGATACTTTAGACATCTATTTTAGTCATCCCTATGCATCGTTTGAACGGGGAACAAGTGAGAACCAGCATAAATTCATTCGTCGTTTCATTCCCAAAGGGAAGCCGATTGGTCGAGTCTCAGAAGAACAATGCTTGCGTATACAACAATGGATGAATGATTATCCTAGAAAAATATTGGATTACAGAACGCCACATGAAAGCTTCGTCAATGCACTACGATCAGAGCGTCAGGCTGCTTAACCCGTGAGGGCTTGACAACGAGCCTCCTTCGGCATGACCTGAAAGCTGTGAAGCTGGCTAGGCCAGCTTGTCAAAAAAACTATCATGCCTCAGCTCATTATCAAGCCCTCTCTACAAGGAAAATGAACGCTAAATTTCACATGAAAATTATTTTTAACAAGTGGCTAACTTAAACTTGAAATTTACA
>NZ_PVTO01000074.1 GCF_003003275.1 Alkalibacterium olivapovliticus | reverse complement strand
GCAGTGATCGAACTGCAGTGAATAGCGATGGATAATACTTCCTCTTCCAAACGCTTCGTTCGGGTGGCTTTCTCAGCGATACACTCAAAGCGTTCAGAGAACGTTTTATGATCGCACTCTGGGTTCTTACATAAGAATTTACGGTTCTGCATCTTAATCTGGACCTTGTGTCCTTGTATCGGTAAGTCCTGAAACTTTCTCGGGTATAAAGAGTGAACACGGGAAGAAACCTGGCCACAGTATGGACAAGGGACTTCTAAACGAGTAGAAGAAACGGTAATCGTAAAGGTGTGGTTTGTGAATGAATGAGATTCATACTCTAAACACGAATCAAGTACCTGTATCAATTCGTACATGGTTCCCCACTTCTTTCATCTTTTCTTAATTATACTCCTCGCTTTTCTCTAAATAGAAGCAATAATAACTGACTTTGGAAAGAACCGTTTTTAGCTTAGCATTCACACCAGTTAGACCCTATGGTCTCCGAATGGCAAAATCGCTCTATCAGATAGGCATTTCCCTTATGTTATGACCGATCTTATCTACATAAAGATCAGAGAACATCATCGTGTTGTCTCTAAAAGCTGCCATATAGCGGTCGGCATATCAGGAGATGGAGAGCGTGAGATACTTGGCTTTATGATTCAAGATAAAGAAAGTGACGAGACTTGGTCTCTCTTCTTCGACTACCTCAAAAACAGAGGTTTAGAAGGAATGGAAATGGTCATTTCTGATGCCCACAAAGCCTTAGTTAAAGCAATCAAGAAGTCATTTATAAACGCTTCATGGCAACGATGTCAAGTTCACTTTATGCGTAATATCCTTAGTTGTATCCCTAAGAAAGAGTCAAAACCTTTCATAGAAGAAGTCAAAGCCCTCTTCAAATTTACTGATATTGAAACGGCTTGCAAGGCTAAAATACGCTAGTAAGCAACTATATTGACCAATACAAATACCACAAAGCCTGTGAAAAGCTGGACGAAGGCTTCGAAGATGCCTTTCAATACGCCATTATCAGTGAAGGTCAATCGAGATTAAAGAGCACAAATCTTCTTGAACAATTAATCGAAGAAGTCAGGCGCAGAGAAAAAGTTATCCGAATCTTTCTGAATCACGTCTCTGCCAATCGTTTAATCGGTGCAGTTCTTATTGATCGTCACGAAAACTGGTTAAGCTCTACCAGAAAATATATTCGATTTTAACCTATAGATTAAAGCTCTAAAGCAGTGTACTGCATTTTACACAATATTATGGACTTGACTAGAACCTTTAAACATTAAATAAAAGAAGTTTTTATTTCTAATTACTTTATTTGATTATTTTTCGTAAATTTCAAGTTTAAGTTAGCCACTTAGTTAACAAATTTTTCTAGGTTAATAATCACTTGTTTAATTGGTAGTGGAACACATTCATCATCA
>NZ_PVTO01000073.1 GCF_003003275.1 Alkalibacterium olivapovliticus | reverse complement strand
TTTTTTAGAGTTTTTTCGTTATACTTTTATAGACTAGTTTTAAGTGGAGGTTTTTCTGATGAGCAAAAAAATATATACAAAACAAGAAATAGAAATACTGCAAAAGAATCCTAATGTAAAAGCAGTCTCTTCGAAAAGCATTACCTATTCTCCTGCCTTTAAAATTAAAGCAGTAAAGCAAAGTGAGAGTGGAATGACCTCAACAGTTATCTTTGAGGCCGCCGGCCTACCAGAAAATCTTGTAGGTAAAGGTAAACCTCATCAGTGTGTGAGTCGCTGGAAGATAAGTGTCAAAAATAAAGGCGAAGAAAGTTTTCATAACGAAACTCGTGGTAAAGGGACGAGAGAAAACGGGAAACAAAAAGGATCTATCGAGGAACAGTTGGAAGAGGCAAAAGTACGTATAGCCTATTTAGAAGGTAATTTAGATTTAGTAAAAAAATTAGAGAGTCAAGAAAGGAGCGTGAAGAACGACAAAGAAAACGTACTGAAGATCAGTGAGCGGTATGAACTGATCAATTCAATCATACGAGAATATGGTCTTAAAGGTATGATCAAGCATTTGTGCGAAGTAGCCGAGGTTAGTCGTAGTGGTTACTATTATTGGTTGAACACTGAGACAAACCGCTATAAGAAGTACGAAAAAGACAGCAATGATTTCGAATTGCTCCATCAAGTGTACATTGAGAAAAGAAAATGCGGTGTGGACGAAATAAAGATGGCATTAGAGGCTGAATATGGTATTGTGATGAACCATAAAAAGATTCGGAGAATTCTTCGACTACATGGGATCGTTTCTCCCATTAGAAAAGCCAAACCCTACAAGAAAATGATGAAGGCGACACAAGAACATCAAACTAAGAAGAATCTTGTCAATCGTGATTTCAATAGAGGAGTCCCTTATAAAGTATTACTTACTGATATTACATATTTACCTTACGGTAAGGGCCAAATGGCCTACCTCTCTGCCGTTAAAGATGGGACTACGGGAGAAATCGTTGCACATCACTTCTCTACTTCTTTGAAGATGGATTTGGTCTTTAAGACTTTGGAGAAATTAGATCGTGTCACACTTGATATTCCTGATACAGAAAGGTACCTGCATTCTGATCAAGGCTTTCACTACACCAATCCTAAATATCAAAGTAATGTTGAAAAAATGGGACTTATTCAATCGATGTCTAGAAGAGGCAATTGTTGGGATAACGCTCCAATCGAATCCTTTTTCGGTCATATGAAGGACGTAGTCCTCTCAGAAAGACATGAAAGTCTACAGAAGTTGTGGCATTCTGTAGAAGACTACATTTTATTTTACAATCATGGTCGGTATCAAAAGAAATTAAAGAAGATGACCCCAGTAGCTTATCGGGATCACCTTCTATGGACTGCATAATATTGTTTTTTTAATGTGTCTAGTTTATAGGTAGAGATTCA
>NZ_PVTO01000072.1 GCF_003003275.1 Alkalibacterium olivapovliticus | reverse complement strand
TCATAAGCGAGTATTGCTGGAGTCAGATTTTTCCGCACATCCATCTCCTGAATCCGTTCGTAATTTAATGTTGCGATTTTGTCGCTTGCTTTCCAAATTTTCTTTAGTTCATCGTAAGTTAAGGACTTTAGATGATTCAACAACTCCTCTGTTTTATTTAAAAATTTAGGCAGCTGGTTGTGATTAAAGCTGTCATTGTCTACCGTCATTTTCTTTGCCGGTGAAATAATAATCCGCATAAAAAACACCTTTCTATTGGTTAGTCTTGATAATTATAGCAAGCAGAGGCGGATGTTTCAAAGTTGGATTGTTTTCTTCGTGCTAAATGAAGGTAGGCGACGTTCGTTTGCCTTTCATCTGCTACATGCTCGCTCCACTTGTCCCATGAAAGGAAGCTGATATTCGGTTCCATTCCAAAAAACGGTACATGGCTATGGCATAACCGTAAATAGTTAATGAATCTTCTGATTTGAATCAGCAATACTAGTGGTAGGTGTATTTCCGACCGTTTCAGTACTCTTTTCAATCAACTTCTTATGTAACGTCAATGCCTAATATAAGACTCTAAAAATATATGTACTAGTCATTTAGCCGACTCTTATATATTCTTATATTAGCAAAGCACAGCTACCTTGTTTCTACAAAGTATTCCAGATTTTCCAGCGAAGAGCTCAGTCCATCGCTATGATCCTCTTTACTGATTCCGGGTGGGACATTTTCTGCAATGACCGTGATTTTGGTTCCTTCCAGAATCTCTTCAAAGTACCAGGTCATTATCATCACACCTTCAAAGTCTGGGTTTTCTGAATCAAAAGCACCTGCCATAACCACTTTCATATCTGGAATCAGTTCAATGAAAGTACCTTCTGATACATCTGAGTATTCACTTGTTTTTCCTTCAGAGGTTTGTTCTCCTTCGTAATAGAGGATCAAGCGATACTTTCCGCCAGCATGTGGTTCGAGTTGGTCGACTTCTCCCCACATTCCTTCCGGCGGCAACCACTTGATCAGCGCATCCGGATTGATGAAGGCCTGATAAATGGTGTGTGGCGAGGCGGCGATGACTTTTGATACAGTATCGATTCTTCCAGTTTTCGATTTATACTCCATTGTAGTATCTCCTCAATTACTTATTTAAGGCAATAAAATTTCAACTTCAGTTTGTCGATTCCTGTCGTACATATCTCAGTCTCGCCAGCAAATACATAAGGAACATGATCACCGCTCCTATAATGGCAAGGGACAGAATGTAGACCGGATTGAATGTCATTCCAGATACTGTGATATCAGAGCCGAGGTTGTACAAGTGCACTAAAGGCGCTGCCGATCCCGGTGCATAGGTAAATAAATAATTGGATTGCTCATTAAAAATATCAGTGAACCAGTTATTGACGATAACTGACAATAGATACAGCGGCACCGTAATCGCATAAGCTTTTAACAGGGCTCTCCGATCGATCCGGATCATCTCTGTTAACAGCAGATATAACCCCGTCGCTACGA
>NZ_PVTO01000071.1 GCF_003003275.1 Alkalibacterium olivapovliticus | reverse complement strand
GGTTGTACAATAAAGGACGTTGGTGAGAAATTCTCACTAACGTCCTTTATTTGATTATATTAGAAAACAAGTGAGTTCTCCTGTAGAATAATAGTCGACGAAAACATCACCTAAGGAGGAACTCACTTGCCTACTTCAAATGATATGCAAAAAGTACTCGATATTCAAGATAAAAATATAATCTTCAAAGATAATTGTGTCACCTACGGTGTTTTTAAAGGCAGAAGATGTAAATTTATCGAGTGTACTTTAAGTTACACACCTAAGGAATGCCAGAACTGTCAGATACCGAATCAGGATTATACTATCTATAAAAACGGAACCCAAACATCTCGTATAACGTTCCCCATGAGTGGAATTGTCCCAACCTTTCTAAGAATGAAAAAACAGCGATTCATGTGTAAGGCCTGTAAAGAAACGTTCACTGCACAAACTCCATTAGTTGAGAACAACTGCTTTATCTCGACTTACATAAAAGCCCACATTTTAACTAAATCAGCTGATGCCTGTTCGATTAAAGACATTTCTAAGGAGACTAACGTCTCCGAAGCAACTGTCCAGCGGGTCATTACTAAAGAAGCGAAGCATTACCGTCCGCACAATCAAAGTTTACCCAAGCATATGTCTTTCGACGAGTTCAAATACGCCAGTGGGCGGATGGCTTTTGAGTATATTAATGCCCAGACGGGAGATATTCTTGATATCCTTCCAGCTAAAGATAGTCGGTTTGTTAAAAAACACTTCACTTCCAATTACAGCTTAAGGCAGAGAGAACGGGTGGAAACCGTCACGGTTGACATGAATGCTAGTTATGTCAGCTTTATTCCAGTCTTGTTTCCAAAAGCCCACATCATTATTGATCGATTTCATATTGTGCAGTTAGTCAATCGGTCGATGAATAGAACGAGAGTAAAAGTAATGAATCAGTTCAACACCTCCAATGGTGAAGATCTGAAAAAATACCGTCGCTTGAAACATTATTGGAAAAAAATGCTCAAGAAAGAAAGCGAGTTATCTTATACTACATATAAATCCTACAAACTGTTTGGCCAACGACTAGAATCAGCCATCGTCTCTGACATGTTGGCTTACGACAAAGAGTTAGAGACAACTTATAGGGTCTATCAATCGATTATAAAGGCAGTGGAGGAAAATGATCACAAACGTTTGGAATCCATTGTGACTCAGTCCTATTCATCGGATCTTTCCTCTTACATGAAAACTAGTTTAAAGACATTAAGAAAGCATCTTAAAATGATTAAAAACACCTTCGAGTATCCTTACAACAATGGCAGAATCGAAGGGATTAACAATAAGATAAAGGTTCTCAATCGGGTAGCCTACGGCTATCGCAATTTCCTTAACTACAAAAACCGAATTATTCTTCACTTTAACCTAAATCCGACTAAGACTAAGGTAAACCAAAAGAAAAAAGTAAATACCAAGACAGCCTAGGCACCCTTGGTATTTACTCTCATATTTATTGATTATTATTCTTCACCAACGTCAGTTGACGTAGAACC
>NZ_PVTO01000070.1 GCF_003003275.1 Alkalibacterium olivapovliticus | reverse complement strand
GGTTCTTTGTCAAATAGTGTTGGTCATAGATTCATGTAGGAGGAAAGCCATCTGGCTTTCCTCTTTTTTTAAGCTGCATTTTGATTTTGTCTTGCTAATTCTCTTTCTTCTTCAAATGTCACTGGACGAATAAATTGATCTTGTTTTTCAGTCAGTTTAAAACTGATAAGTATTCTGGCTCTTAAATTTCTGAAATTCCTATAACCATAGCCACTTCGTTTCATTGTTTTAATTTTATTGTTTATCCCTTCCAGATGTCCGTTGGACAAAGTGTATGTGCAGGAGTTACTAATGGAGCCACTGTACTTCTCTAAGGTTTGCATGGTGGTCCTTATATACCGCTTTAGTTGCCGGTCCTTACTGCGTTCTAAGTGGTGATTGAACTGTGTACTTTTACCTACAGATAAACTATATTTCAAATCATTGATTAGCGAATAAACCCATTTAAACTGTTCATCGAAACTGAGTAGATAATTTATCATGATTTTTTGAGAGACTAGTCCGTCATATAAACGGTGAGTGTAGAACGTTTCAAAATCAACTTTCCAGCTGTTTTTCAGTATCAATTTCCATTGTTTTTTTAGTTTATGGTAATCTGTTGGTCTCGAATACCTATGGGTATTCATCACTTCGATTCTAAGTCGGTTCAGGGCACGGTTCAGGTGTTGAACAATATGAAATCGATCAATAATCAGTTTAGCGTTTGGAAAGCACTGTTCTATCACTGCGATATAAGGACTGTACATATCAATCGTTACCGTTCTAACTTGCTTTCGGAGTGTATAAGGATACCGTTGAAAATAAGCAATTAGTCTACTTTGTTGGCGATTTTCAATAATATCAATCACATCATGTGTTTGAGAATTTGAAAAAATGAAACTCATGGCCCCCGCAGCTTCTTTTACTGACTTAAACTCATCAAACGACAAATGTTCAGGTAATGCATGACGGGTCGGTTCAAGTGTTTCTCCTACAGTTTTTAATATTCTCATTACAGTATGCGGAGATACAGCTACTCGATCTCCGATTGCTTTCATTGATTGAATAGTCTGAAGCTCTAGTGCAATATGGGACTTGATTGGATTAGAGATAAAACAGTGTGGTTGAACAAGGGATGTTTTAGCCATAAATGTTTGATTACAAGCTTTACAAAGGAAACGTTGTTTCCATAGTCGTAATCGAACGGGCTGAAACATGACCGTTCCCAGTTTAAGTAATGATGATTTGCGTCCGTTTTTGATCACTAAGTGATTTTGATTGACAGTCCCACATTTTTCACAGGCTTTTGGTGTATAGGTTAGAGTTGCCTCAAGTACTTTATAGGTTATTTTATTCAATGTCTCATCAGGTAGAATGTAATGCTCAGGGTCAAAATGAATGTTTTTGTCTTTAATGTTTAAGGTTTTTCGTATAATATGAGAGTAGGTCATGTAGATTCTCCTTTATTTGGTTTTGGTCGACTTAAGTATAAGGGAATCTACAGGCCTTTTTCTATTGAAATACAAAAAAGGTGCCAGTAAGTTCCAAAGGAACTCACCAACACCAAATATTATAGAACC
>NZ_PVTO01000069.1 GCF_003003275.1 Alkalibacterium olivapovliticus | reverse complement strand
GGAGGTGCGGACATAATCTTGGACTACTATAAGACAGGAGAATGTCCATGTACTCTTACCAAAAAAGATTGATAGCTGTAAAGCTTTACATCAAATACGAGCACTCTTTAACGTCAGTCATTCAAGAGCTAGGTTATCCTTCTCCAAAAGCTCTATACAAATGGTTTAAAGAATATGAAGCGAACGGCGATCTTTCCAGAACCTCAAAAAGAAACCGTGTATTTACGCAAGAAGAAAAGCAATTTGCTGTCGATCACTATATCGAATACGGTCGTAATTATTCTAGGACTGTTCGCATGTTGGGCTATCCAGACAGAAACATCCTTAGCGATTGGTGTAAAGAACTCGCCCCGGAAGCTCGTAAAATAAGGCGTAGTAGGTTAAACTATTCTCAAGAGCAGAAAAAAGAGGCCGTTATCCATCTTGTGAGCCGAGAAACCTCTGTCCAAACCATTGCTGAGCGACTACAGGTTACTCGAAAAACGCTCTATGATTGGAAAGAGGAGCTCGTTGGAGAGGAACTTCCACCAAATATGTCGAATATGCCTGACAGTCCTCACTTAGAAGAACTAAAAGATGAAGTTGATGGTTTAAAACGAGAAGTTTATCGATTACGAATGGAAAAAGATATATTAGAAAAATCTTCTGAACTAATAAAAAAGAATGGGGCATCAATCCAAAACAACTCTCCAACAAAGAAAAAACATGGGTGATTGATGCCTTGAAAACTATTTATCCTTTGACATCTATGCTTGAGAACTTGAATTTAGCCAAGAGTAGTTACTATTACCACAGAAGTCAGTCTGTTTTACCGGACAAATATGCTGATTTACGGGTCTTGCTCAAAGAAATTTTTATAGAAAATCGTAGTTCCTATGGCTACCGTCGAATGCATGCAGCTCTAAAAAAACAACATATTATCGTTTCCGAGAAAGTCATCAGACGGATTATGAAAGAAGAACAGCTCACCGTTCGGTCAATAAAAAAGAAAAAATATAGTTCTTATGCAGGTGAGATAACTCCCGCTACACCTAACCATATTCAGCGAAATTTCAAAGCTGAAAAACCTAATGAGAAGTGGTTGACGGACATTACAGAATTTCGGATTTCTGCCGGAAAAATTTATTTGTCCCCTATTATTGATTGTTTTGATGGGGCTGTAGTCAGTTGGACAATCAGTACACAACCGAATGCCGAACTAGTTAATAGTATGTTTGATCAAGCGCTTGAGACACTCTCGGGCAATTCAAAGCCAATTGTACACTCTGACCGCGGGGCACATTACAGATGGCCGGGATGGATTAAACGGATTAAAACCAACGGTTTGACGCAATCCATGTCTAAAAAAGGCTGTTCCCCAGATAACTCGGCTTGTGAAGGCTTTTTCGGAAGACTTAAAAACGAGTTCTATTATGGCCTTAGATGGGAAAACACATCGACTGACGAGTTTATCGAACTATTAGATGACTATCTTCATTGGTACAATAATAAAAGAATCAAGATATCCCTTGGAGGACTCAGTCCGATTGAATACAGAAAGAATCTAGGTTTAGTTGCTTAAAAAAGTCCAAGAAAACATCCGCACCCCC
>NZ_PVTO01000068.1 GCF_003003275.1 Alkalibacterium olivapovliticus | reverse complement strand
CATGTGCCAACTGCCTAACGGCAGCTTAAATTTACTTTTTCATTTTCACCTGTTAAGTGATGAAAAAAGAACCCCATTCTGATATGGTAAAGGTGTCTAAACCAACCATAAGAAAGGAGTTCTCTTCATGATTAGCTTACACAAAAACCAGGTAAAATTCAATTCAAACATCATCATTTCGCATACAGGTGGTCGTTTATCGAGTGATTCGGGTTTAGTCTTAGTTAAAGAAGTAATGGATACCTTCAAGTTTTCTGATTTGGCAAAATCACTTCTGGACATTAAAGATAACCGTGCTTACTACACGCATGATAATTTAGCGATATTAGAACAGCTCATTATGCAACTGATTGCTGGTTATTCGGCAGACTCGTCAGCTAATCTGTTACGACAGGATCCAGTCTTTCAAATGGTGTTAGGCAGAAAACAATTAGCCTCACAATCGTCAATTTCACGGTTTCTGGATCGTTTCACCACGGAAAATGTGGGTCAATTACAATCATTAAATCAGTCGCTCATTGATAAAGCGCGTTTGATTCGCAATGACACCGAGTTAATCATTGATCTCGATTCCACTCATTCAGATACCTTTGGCCATCAAGAACAAACAGATTATAATGCACATTATCAAACCTACGGCTACCACCCATTAGTTGCCTTTGACGGACTGACTGGAGATTTCTTAAAAGCTGAACTGCGTTCAGGTAATCAGTACACATCTAAAGGGGTGAAAGCCTTTATCGACCCATTGTTACACCACTACAATGAATCCATACCGAATACTGACATATTGGTTCGTGGGGACAGCGGCTTCGCAACACGAGAGGTGTATGAGTCTTGTGAAGAAAATGAAAGTCAGTATGTGATCCGATTAAAGAACAATCGGAGGTTAAGTCAATTAGCTGAGCAATCCGTTCTTTACGGGGATAACCAAAAATGGGAAGATCGGGAAGTTCAGTATTTTTCAATGCCTTATCAAGCACAATCATGGTCGAAACCCCGTTGTGTCTGTATTCGATCAATCTGTGAAGCAGGAGAACTCCTCTTTCAACACGCATTCATTGTGACTAATCTATCCGATAATGTCTCACCTGAAGTCATATTCTCTCTTTACGGCAAGCGAGGGACAATGGAGAATTTCATCAAAGAAGCGAAAGGTGGCTTTTATTTCGATAAAACAGATAGTCCACGCTTCTTAGAAAATCATGTCAGAATGATGATTAGTCTGCTTGCATACAACCTCATCAACTGTCTAAAGACTATCGGCTTTGATAAAAAGAACCAAGGGATGACTATTCATTCCATCCGACTAACATTCCTTAAAGTCGCTGGCAAACTTGTGCAAACAGGCAGGCGAGCCTATCTAAAATTGTCGAGTTATCATGTGTATCAAACTGAATTCTATAGGGTCTTCGAGCGCCTACGGCGATCCAGTCAATGGATTTAAATCAGTCATCACGTTAATTTTTTGAATCAATCGTCTACAAGGGAGAAGTATGCCTTCAAACAAACAAGAGAATCGTAAGAAGGTTCATTTAGTTAAAATCTACTTCGAGAACGCACTATTTTGTAGAAAAATTCCCAATTTTTCCAAGAACGA
>NZ_PVTO01000067.1 GCF_003003275.1 Alkalibacterium olivapovliticus | reverse complement strand
AAACCGTCAAACTATAGAGAACGCTAGTTCTCTATAGCGAGTGCAAAAGGAGTTGCGACATTCATTTTATGAATGTTCTATATCCCTCCTTGGGGGCGTATAGAGTTGGTGGTCTCGTAGTAGTTTATCCACCAAACGCACAAATTTTCTGGCTGTTAACGCGAGGGCTCGTTTATGTTGATGCTTTGGTACTTCCTTGTATTTCTTCTGATAATAATCAGAATACTCAGGGACATGACGTCTTACCGAATTGGTGGCTTCAATCAGGTAATAACGTAAATAGCGATTTCCCTGTTTGGATAGTGGTGTCGATTCTTTTTTAAACTGTCCAGACTGACTCTTAGGCCAATACAAGCCCGCATATTTAGCAAATTTGGCCTGATCCGCAAACCGGTCAATCTGTCCAACTTCCGCAAGTATACCGGCGGTATACACGGGTCCGATACCTGGAATACTGAGTAAGCTCTTGGACTCTGGAATGATCTCTAGAATATCGACTATTGCTTTATCCAAAGCTTTTATTTCATCCTGGTATGTCCGGATAATGCGGACTTGAGAGGCTAGGACGCTATCAATCGAGTCCTGTACGGTCTTACTTAATCGGTAAGAATTTCTCACAGCTTTTTGAAGTCGTTTAGCCAGATTTTCGGGTTCTCGAAAACGACCACGCCCTTTTTCTTGTAAGAGGTCTACTAACTCTTCTAGAGGCATATAACCAATTTCATCAAGTGTGTAATCTGTTGTAAAGAGCTCAATGATTGTAGAGCTGAAAACAGATGTTGAGCCGCTATCCGACTTTAATTCACGCTGTAGGACATTACATTTCATATATAAAATATTTAAGAAATGTTGTTTCGTCCGTGTCATATCTTGAATAAGATCAAAACGTGCTCGAGTCAAAGATTGTAGGGCGATATATTGTTCTTCCTTGATTGGCGATGTGTGGAAACGTTCAAGTCGTAAATAATCAGCGATATGAAAGGCATCTAGTCGATCGTTTTTATCTTCTGTAAATACTTTCATAAAACGATGGACATTACGAGGGTTTTCGACTGTTGTTTCTACACCAAAGGAACGCAGTTCCTCATCCTCGTGGAAGAACAGGGCAGGAAGAGAACTGTATTGACCAGTGGCTTCTAACCCAATGACTATACGAGTGAAATCAAACTGCTTGAGATAATCAAGTACACGGGCTTTAATTTCATAAGCACCTGTTAAATCGTTAGAAACTGACATTTCTAACAAAACCGTGGATTCGCTAGTTAGAAAGCACGTATCTAGCTTAGTCGAGCTCACGTCTAAACCAATGAACAATTTCATGGGAAGGACCTCCTTTCTGTGGATTTGGAATATGCTTAGATACTCTGGGATACCCCTAAAGCAAATCGCGTGCCTCAACCTCGCGAATGAGTACAGTATAGACCGAATCGACAGCCACACCCCTAGCGCTACGACGCTAGTCGTCGAAACAGTCTCGTACAGCTTATGCGTTTAAAGTACATCGATTTGCCGGGATACAGACTTTACATGTAGTCGAGCTACAAGGAGTGATAGCAGATTCCCGGTGGACCTATTCCATGGCCCTATTATTAGGGAATATCCCAGAATATCCAAGCAATACTAACTAAGATTAGTACCATAAACTTATAATACGAGG
>NZ_PVTO01000066.1 GCF_003003275.1 Alkalibacterium olivapovliticus | reverse complement strand
TTTCAGAATGAAGAATCTATGGATCGCTTTTTGGTTTCCCGTTTTGATACGTACAATCAGAAGTTTTTGACACGGATTCACCGCGGCTTCCAACAAGCTGAAGCAGAGCTAGAAAAAATGTTTGAAAGATTAACAAATTAATAAATCGATTTTATAGAAGGAGCACTTCATTTACACATAATTATTGACACTCCCATTTCGAGTAATGGAAATAACTGTGTGAGATGTGCTACTAATATATTATCATGATACTTTATCAAAGGATACTCCGAAAGAGGATATATCTTACTATAGAGCTCTTCTAAATTAATCATATTCGATATGTAAGTCAATGAACGTTTCTTTTGCTCATGAATCCCCGTGAGATACTCCTCTACCTTCATTATATTTCGAAACTTGTATCCTCTAGTTTTTAAAGTCTCATTTATTTTTTCTGCAAGTATTTCATCGATAGTGTTATCTTTTAAATCTATTTCATCTCGTTCAGGAAATTGCTCTTTTATTTCAATTTTACTCACCATATGATATAGCGGTGTAGATGATATAGATTGCATTTTTTCAATTAAGTTTTCATCACTAGACGGAAATAGATTATTAAGGAAACCAAGTGGATTATTTATCAGCAGCTGATTGATAGACTCAATTTCAGCAGAGGGGATAGTCAGCTTTTGTGTATGAACATGTAAGTTTGAAACCTGTTCTTCATAATAATCTTTTTGCCATAGATTTTGAACTTTAATTATTTCGATTTGCCTATTTTGTTTTTCAATTTTTTGATTATTACTTAGTTGAAATAAAAAACCCATATAATCTATAAATAATGATGCTATCTCTACCCCCGACTCTTTATTAAGAATTTTTCTAAACTTGTTCTTCAATTTCTCAAAATATTCTTGATCTATTTCTTTGACAATATCTTTATCATTTAAATATCTTGTAAGTAGAGCTAAATCATTTATCTCATCAATTGTTTCATATTTTGTTCGATAATATTCATTTAATATATTCTTTTGTTTCCTACTAATCGGATACCTATATTCTAGGAGACTTTCAATCATATCGATATCTTCTTCAGAATGAATCCACTCAAGAAGTGCTCTATACTCTTCATTTTCTAAAATATCACTTGTCAACTTATCTTCAAAAATGTATGAGATAATCTTAAATGATGAACAATTTATTATCTCATAATCCTCTTTGTCTTTTAGGTATTCAAGTAACAATTCAATATGCCTTGTCTTTACCTCTACAGACATCTCTTTACCATGTAGGACATAAGAAATAGTCTCAATTATAAAATCTGAAACTTCATTTACAAAATATATTTTCAAATCTTCCAATATTTTTTCAGTCCACATGGTTATATCAGGATTCCCAGAACCATCATTAGTAGAAAACATTGGCTGGATTTTTCTATTCATAAAATTTATATTAACCATATTTAACAAATATTGTTCTTGCCAAGTGCCGTACTCTAGAGTCAAATTAGTAAAATTAAACGCATTAGCATTAACTAATTCAGACTCATATTTTTCAATAAATTTCGGTTCTGATTCATGTAGGATTTGATTAAAATTATCTATAAATATATTTGCTGGATTTTATAATGAAGTTAGCCACCTAGGCTAACATAAAAAAACGCCATGTGAATTTCATGTTATATTGAAGTTACCACTAACTCTCAATAG
>NZ_PVTO01000065.1 GCF_003003275.1 Alkalibacterium olivapovliticus | reverse complement strand
AACTTGAATAATTCATAGTACCTTGTCAGAACAGGCATTTATCCCGCTTTGATAAGGTTTATCACTCTATTCCTTCTTCACCCGTTGGGTGAAGAAAAAAATATACAAAAAGAGCACACTCTATGTTATTGTAAAGTCGACCAAAACAACAAAAACAAGAGGTGTGCTCAATGTCAACTTTACAAGAAAAGCAACTACAATTCAATCCCCATTTGGTTATGTCAAACGATGGCGGTCAATTATCCAATGATTCCGGTCTCCTTTTACTCTTTGAATTTTTTCATAAGATCAAGTTCAAAGAGCTGGTTAACGAGTTATTGCATATTGACGATTCAAGAAACTATTGTACACATGACTATATTGATTTATTTATGCAGGTTCTTGTGCAGTTAATAGCCGGTTACTCAACGGATTCTTCAGCCAATTGGCTACGTCACGATCCAGTTTTTCAGCAGGGGCTAAATAAAACGACCTTAGGTTCACAGTCGATGGTTTCTCGTTTTATTCATCAACTGTCGGAGGAGAATATCGTTCAACTTCAATCAATTGCCAAGGCATTGACCACTATCTATATCGGCCAAAAAAATACACAGCATATGATCATTGACGTGGATTCTACTCACTCAGACACCTTCGGAAAACAAGAACAGACTGATTTCAATACTCACTACGGAACAACGGGTTATCATCCCTTAGTGGCTTTTGATGGACTGACTGGTCTGTTTCTGGGTGCCGAACTTCGTCCGGGCAATGTGTACACGTCTAACAATGCAGAAGTCTTTTTAGCAGACATCATCTCTCAACACAAACAGCACTCATGTGATATGTTTTTAACTGTCCGAGGGGACAGTGGCTTTGCCAAACCTGAGATCTATGAGTTATGCGAGCAAGAAAAAGTGAAGTATATTATTCGTTTAAAAGTCAATGCACGACTGAAGAACATGGCTCAACAAAAGGTCCTTTACGGACCAGATACAGACTTTACACATAAAGAATCACAGTATTTCAAGATTGATTATCAAGCTAAATCTTGGGAAACGGTTCGTAAAGTAGCTGTAAAGGCCACTCGAGAAGCTGGCGAACTCTTATTTACGACGTTTGAGTTTATCGTATCAAATTTCGTTGATATACCTGCCCAAACAGTGTACAAGCTCTACCAAAAGAGAGGGACAATGGAAAATTATATCAAAGAAATCAAACATGGTTTTTCCTTCGACAAGACCGATAGTTCAACGTTTCTTGCGAATCAGGCTCGCATGATGATGAGTTGTATTGCCTATACAGTCATTCATTTGATGAAAGAGCTAACATTCCCAGATAAAGAGAAAAAATCAACGGTGGCGACTATTCGGTTTAAAGTTTTTCACATTGCTGGAAGGCTGACACGACATGCGCGTAAAATAAAAGTCCGCTTGTCCACAGGTTACGTTTTCTCTTCACTGTTCTGGACAATATTGGAGAATATTCAACAGCTGGTTCTGTTGCATTAGCTACTCCAGAAGATCATATTAATTTTTTGACGATTGTAAGACCAAGGGGTCTTTATACTCTTTTTTCCATCCTTTTGTTTTCGATCTAATCGAGAAGGATATAAAGTGGCATGATAGACAGTTAATACTTAAAAATGTCTAAAAAAGCAGTGAGTTTAATAGAAATAGTTATCCACATTTAGAGGTATGAATAATTCAGG
>NZ_PVTO01000064.1 GCF_003003275.1 Alkalibacterium olivapovliticus | reverse complement strand
TCATAAGCGAGTATTGCCGGAGTCAGATTTTTCCGCACATCCATCTCCTGAATCCGTTCGTAATTTAATGTTGCGATTTTGTCGCTTGCTTTCCAGATTTTCTTCAGTTCATCGTAAGTTAAGGACTTTAGGTGATTCAACAGCTCCTCTGTTTTATTTAAAAATTTAGGCAGCTGGTTGTGATTAAAGCTGTCGTTGTCTACCGTCATTTTCTTTGCCGGTGAAATAATAATCCGCATAAAAAACACCTTTCTATTGGTTAGTCTTGATAAGTATAGCAAGCAGAGGCGGTTGTTTCAAAGTTGAATTGTTCTCTTCGTGCTAAATGAAGGTAGGCGACGTTCGTTTGCCTTTCATCTGCTACATGCTCGCTCCACTTGTCCCATGAAAGAAAGCTCACATTCGGTTCCATTCCAAAAAACGGTACATGGCTATGGCATAACCGTAAATAGTTAATGAATCTTCTGATTGTTTAATCTGGCAAAACCTTAAAATAACAAAAGGCTTAAATATACCTTTAGCTCAATAAAAAACCTTGAACTGTTACCAATAATCCATATATAAAAATCCCTATATAGGTCCATCCTGCTAGTTTTCGCTCTTCTTTGAATTCTTTTAAACCCGCTATTAACATCGTTAGAGCTAAGAAAACCATCATATAATTTTGAAACGCAAAGTTTTGATATATTAGGCTATAAGCTGCTATAACAAGTACGAGTATGGAAAATATCATATGTAAAACTTTCAATAACACCACTCCCTCCTCTCTCTTCTAATATAGTGTTAATGCGTTTGATAAATTAAGCAAAGCACAGCTACCTTGTTTCTACAAAGTATTCCAGATTTTCCAGCGAAGAGCTCAGTCCATCGATATGATCCTCCTTACTGATTCCGGTCGGGACATTTTCTGCAATGACCGTGATCTTGGTTCCTTCCAGATTTTCTTCAAAGTACCAGGTCATCGTCATAACCCCTTCAAAGCCAGAGTCTTCCGAATCGAAAGCACCTGCCATGACGATTTTCGTATCCGGCACTATTTCAACGAAAGTGCCTTCTGAAACATCAGAATCTATAGTCGATTTTCCTGTAGTCTGTTCTCCCTTTTCATAATAGAGAATCAGTCGATACTTCCCGCCAGCATGTGGTTCGAATAAGGCGACTTCCCCTCTCATCCCTTCCGGCGGCAGCCACTTGATTAGTGAATCCGGGTCGATGAAAGCCTGATAAAGCGTATGCGGAGAAGCTGCGATGAGTTTTGAAACCGTATCGATTCGTCCAGTTGATGATCGCTCCTGCATTTCAATCGCTCCTTTACTACATTATTCTATTATTAGTTAACTAGTTTCCTTTGAATGTCGGAATCTTTTCTGGAATAATACAGTTTCGCCACCAGATACATCAGGAACATGATCCCCGCTCCTATAATGGTAAGAGACAGAATGTAGACCGGATTGAATGTCATTCCAGATACTGTGATATCAGAACCCAGGCTGTACAAGTACACTAAAGGCGCTGCCGATTCCGGTTCATAGGTAAATAGATAATTGGATTGCTCATTAAAAATATCAGTGAACCAGTTATTTACGATAACTGACAATACATACAGCGGCACCGTAATCGCATAAGCTTTTAACAGGGCTCTCCGATCGATCCGGATCATCTCTGTTAACAGCAGATATAACCCCGTCGCTACGA
>NZ_PVTO01000063.1 GCF_003003275.1 Alkalibacterium olivapovliticus | reverse complement strand
TTTCAGAATGAAGAATCTATGGATCGCTTTTTGGTTTCCCGTTTTGATACGTACAATCAGAAGTTTTTGACACGGATTCACCGCGGCTTCCAACAGGCTGAAGCGGAGCTAGAAAAAATGTTTGAAAGATTAACAAATTAATAAATCGATTTTATAGAAGGAGCACTTCATTTACACATAATTATTGACACTCCCCTTGTCAATTGAAGGGATTAAAAAGTATAAATAAGTCTATCTTTTTTTATATCTAACTATCTTTAGTATACTGACAGTAGACTATAGAGAAAGGAGCACAAATCATGGAATTATTACTATGGGTACTAATCATCGGCTTATTCATACTTAGTTTTGTTGGACTGCTGTTTCCGGTCGTTCCTTCAGTCCTCGTTTTGTGGGTCGGCTTCCTGATATATCATTTTTTCCTGAATGTAGCTCAGCTGACCTGGGTCTTTTGGGTGTCGATGGGAGTCCTCACGGTTCTTCTGCTTCTAGCAGATGTTTTCGCCGGTTCTTTAGCTGTAAAGAAATTCGGAGGCAGTAAGTTAGGTGAGCGTGTCGCTACAATAGCCATCATCGTCGGGACATTTGTCTACCCTCCTTTTGGTATTCTCATTCTTCCATTTGTAGCCGTACTGATTGTCGAAAATTGGAAACAAGATACCTTCCATCAGGCACTTAGAGCAGCTGTCGGAACACTGATTGGGTTTTTAAGCGGGCGTGTGGCTGAAGCTATTATCCAACTGATTATGATTGGCTGGTTCTTCCTCACTATCTGGCTATGATATCTCTTCAAATTGAGAGTGAGTCCTGAACTTACACTGGACTGACAGAAAAAAGCACCTGTTTACCGGTATAAAACCGTCTGTAAACAGGTGCTTTTTCTGTGTCATTCGAACTAATACTCTCCAAATCCTTCATCATCCTCATCGATTTCATCAGTGAAGACTGCTTCGGGCTGGTGCAATCGGTCGAACTCAGTGTAGGCAATTCTATCGTAGAACACCGCTTCAGCCATATTCAGATAAGGTCTGACATAGAGAGAGGCGATACCAAGTGTCAATGCTTCTACTATATGCCACCCGATAAATGTGATATGAAGGGAGAATAACTCCATTTTGTGTCCGTCCATCAATTCTCTGCTTTCTGTAATACAGTCGATTGCGGTTGGATACTCCTCCTCACCCAGCTCTTTTTTATCTTTAAAAATGAAAAACGCTTGCGAATACGCATACCCCTTTACGATTCCGGGGATAATAAAGACTAGCGTCCATAACGCTATAAAAAGTGACTGGAGTAACTGAATCAGAAAAACAGGGATGAAAAACGGTCTCGAAAAGACTCTAAAGCTGTCTTTTAATGCATTGATTTTATACTGCTCTGTTCGAATCATATCAAGTAGTGTAAACGATATACCGATAGTAATAAAGGATACTAAAAAATTAGCAAGTACACTGGTCTCACCTTGCTCGTTCGCCAGTCTCGATATTGACCATAAATCAAGTCCATATATGCCGCCAGTCAACAGGACAGAAATGAGCACAGGAACGAGATGCAGCAAGATAACCTCTCGCCAGTTTCCGGCAAGCTCTTCTCTTGCTTTCCTTTTCAGTTCTGAGGGAGATAAATAATGTGCTGAATTCATGATCATCACTCCTCGTATTATAAGTTTATGGTACTAATCTTAGTTAGTATTGCTTGGATATTCTGGGATATTCCCTAATAATAGGGCCATGGAATAGGTCCACCG
>NZ_PVTO01000062.1 GCF_003003275.1 Alkalibacterium olivapovliticus | reverse complement strand
AGAGTCATCGAATGAAACATCGAGAAACAATTTTTGAATAAAAAAGTGCACAAAGTTATCTAGCAAAAAGTGCACAATTGTCCTTGACAGTTACAGTTTCTAGGATAAAGAAAGAGATTAGGAAATTTTCCTAATCTCTTTCTTTATATATTATACAGTCAGTATTTTATAATATTCTTCCTTAGCATTAAGTCTTCTTATGCTTATTTATGATACGTTCCCTATATTTAATCATATTATCGTAATAATGTTCTTCTTCCATTTTCTGATATATCTCTATAGATGAAGTAATTTCCTCATTTAAAGCTGAGTGTTGATTCGTTAATTCCTCTGAAATTGATAACTGAAAGGATACCATTATTTTCCAATGAATATTGTCATAGCTGGAGAACGCAAATAACTCTTTCTTGAGTTGTTTAATCCATTCAAAATGACCATATTCTAAACAAAAAAATCCTAAATTCAGTAAAAATGACCCATATAAGTATTTTTTATATTCAGAAGACGTTGCATAATTTTTTTCTAACTTTCTCTTAACTAATTTAATAAATTCAAAGTCAAAACACCAGATTGAGTTGCTAAAAACTGCAAATTCGAAAGGCCCCCACGAGTTTATATTGTATAAATAATTCTTTACACGATCAATGTCATGTTTATGTGTACGATTAAAACGTTCATAAGTAAAATCTTCCGTTAGCTGCGAGATGATTCTCGAACAATGTAGATAGAGATTAAACCAATAAAAATCGTGAGTCGACTCATACAACCGTAGGTATTTTACTTTCTTTTTAGGCAGTTCTTCTATATTCTCACTAACAATATTTTCTTTAAACTGAGAAAATTCAGCTCTCTTATTGTCAAAATCTTCTAAGAACATGCTGAAGTATGTGTCCATACGAATATTTAATCTATCTAGAAGTCTTGAACATAAATCAATGGAGAGTTGACTTCCTTTATTTTCAAATGTAGAAAGTGTACTTCTAGCACATATTCCCTTAGTCAATTTTCTCTGACTTACCCCACGTTCTTCCCGCAGCCTTTTAAATGCTTCATTTCTTTCCATAATTATACTCCTACCTAACCCAAAATTTCTTCTTGTTATAATATTTAAATTAATACAAAATGTTAAAGTGGACGGATTACACTACCATTATAACATTTCCTGTTGGATACAGTATAGACTTACGATAACAAGTTAATTCAATAGGAGGTGAAAGTATGTTTTTTACAATTTTTTCATTTTTTCTTCCGCTTGGTGGTGAATTTTTAGAAGATATAATTGAACCGTAAGTATATTGTTGGATTTTTGTTATTCTTTTGTTCTATAATCTTAAAACTTAAGCGAAACATCTTATTAGCAAGTTATTTTTATTCAAAACTGAAGGAAGCTCTAAAACAGAGTTCTATTTTTAAACAATATTATGGACTTGACTAAGGTTCTCTTTTCTAATTAAAAAAAGAGCTCGTTCTCTAAGTTAGAACTAAGAAAGAGTTGTTAAGTTAGCTCCAAGTCAAATGAAAATGAAAAAAC
The DNA here is from genome assembly GCF_003003275.1 of Alkalibacterium olivapovliticus. Taxonomy (GTDB): domain Bacteria; phylum Bacillota; class Bacilli; order Lactobacillales; family Carnobacteriaceae_A; genus Alkalibacterium; species Alkalibacterium olivapovliticum. The sequence continues at coordinate 356 of NZ_PVTO01000062.1, read as the reverse complement.
ACCGTTTATGGCAAAATAAGAGTCTGGAATAGTGAAAATCAAAGGTATTAGATTTTTTAATAATTGCTAAGGATTGACTTGATACCTGTCATTATTTTAATTAACAAGGGTGTGATAAATGATAACTGTTATTAATTGACAATTAATTTATGATTATATTTCGTGGCAATTTGCTAAGAAGACTATAAGTCTTATGGTAATAAGTCAAGACAAAAGTAATGGCAATAACTGGCGATCTTTTGGAAAAAGAGCATACTGAATAAACCGTCAAACTATAGAGAACGCTAGTTCTCTATAGCGAGTGCAAAAGGAGTTGCGACATTCATTTTATGAATGTTCTATATCCCTCCTTGGGG
>NZ_PVTO01000061.1 GCF_003003275.1 Alkalibacterium olivapovliticus | reverse complement strand
ACTATTATTCTACAGGAGAACTCACTTGTTTTCTAATATAATCAAATAAAGGACGTTAGTGAGAATTTCTCACCAACGTCCTTTATTGTACAACCGTTTTTTTACTTAGATTTAATCGTTGTGTAAATCTTCGACTTGTACCACTTTAAAGCCTTTTTTGTCGAGGGCTCTCGAAACTTCATCAACTGTATTTTGTGTGATACCAGGTTCCAGCGTCATAATCATACGGCGAACCATATTTTCCCGCTGAACATCCAATGTAATACAACTCATGATTGAACAGTGACGATTGACTATTTTAGCAATATTGGCCAAGTCGCCTTTTTCTCCAGGGGAAGCAATTGTTAACACAAAACTGCCCTGGTCGATGCTCCATGACTGTTGAAGCAAATCAATCAGCGTACTGTGTGTCAAGATACCGTAGAAATGATTGTTTTCATCTAAAACGGTAATGTAGGGTAAGTCTTTGATCATGAAGAAGATTTTAAAGAAAGAAGAATTGATGTGCACATATTTTGTCGCATTTTTCAGTAAGTGGGTAACAGGCAAATCCATGTCGCCGCCATTTGCTTTATGACGATAGACGTGCATTTTGTAGATGTTCCCACGGAATATTTTCCCGCTTTCATCCAAAACAGGAACACAACGGAATCCGGTTTCCTCCAGCAGGGTAATCGCTTCTTCTAAAGTAGCAGCTTCTGATATAGTGGTCACACTATTTTTAGGTACGGATAATTGTTTGATTAACATGAATTATTTGCTCCTTCTCATCTGTTTTTTCGGCAATTCACATACTTATTATACCAGAATGCTGGTTGGTTAAGTAGAAAAAACAGTGTAAAATAAAGAAAATAACTGAAATGAGGGTTTGGTTTGCATAAACTAAATGAAATGATGGACAAGCCTGTCATCAATGAAGATGTAAGAAATTTTTTGAGAACAAATCAGAAACAGTTAAATGGAAAAATCGGCGATATCGAAAAATGGGCAAATGAGAATAGAGTACCCATCATCCCCCATGAAACAGTCGTCTTTTTTAACTGGCTTTTACCATTACTAAAACCTGAACAGATACTGGAAGTAGGGACAGCGATAGGATTTTCCGCTGCGTTAATGCTTGAGGCTGTTCACATGGAAGGACATGTTACGACCATAGAACGAAATCCGGATATGATCAGCAAAGCAAAAGCGAATTTTAAAACACTCGGAATTGAGGAGAACATTACACTTCTTGAAGGTCAGGCGGATGAGTGGCTTGAAAAAATTGAATCAGATTCAACTGATTTTATATTTATGGACAGCGCAAAAGCCAAATACTACAGTTTCTTCCCGGACTGTTTCAGAGTGCTTAAAATTGGAGGCGTGCTAGCAGTAGATGATGTACTGCAGGGGGGGACTATTTTGGATGATGAAAAAGAGGTGCCCAAACGAGTGAGGAAGATACACCGCAAACTCAATGAATTCCTTGCAGTTGTACTCGATCATCCTTCACTGGACACCAGCCTTATACCGGTTGGAGATGGCCTGCTCTTGATCACTAAACGAGACGATGCTGACTTTGATTTTATGAGACAAACAGATAAATAATCGGTAAAAGACTGCTGTAAAAGCAATTTAGCCGAACGTAGAAAGAAAAGCAGAAAAAAGATGTTGACGTCTGAAGGAAACCTTGGTATAGTTATATTCGTTGTTGATTAACAGCAACCACTGTTTCCTTTCGAATCAGCCTTATGGCTAAAAAAGCATGAAAAACTTTTTTAAAAAGTTGTTGACATCAGATTGAAAACAATGTAATATTATAAAAGTCAGCTCGTACGAAACAACGTACGCAAACAGCTGTCGAAATCAGATAGATCTTTGAAAACTGAACAAAGTAGAAACAACCAAATGTGCAAGGGTCTTCGGTCCGTTTAGGGCCGGAGACAACAAACGAGTTAACACTGTTAACTCACAAGTAATACAATGAGCAAGTCAAACTTAAAATGAGAGTTTGATCCTGGCTCAGGACGAACGCTGGCGGTATGCCTAATACATGCAAGTCGAACGCTGAA
>NZ_PVTO01000060.1 GCF_003003275.1 Alkalibacterium olivapovliticus | reverse complement strand
AGAGTCATCGAATGAAACATCGAGAAACAATTTTTGAATAAAAAAGTGCACAAAGTTATCTAGCAAAAAGTGCACAATTGTCCTTGACAGTTACAGAATTAAGTAAAACTGAAAGGAATGATTAAGAATAGATATGTTTGTCTACTAGATAACTCATCGAGAAGGAGATTATAATGAGACAATTTACATACAAAGAGATTAAAAAATATCTAGAGTACACTAATGAAAATATTATCCCTCTACAAGAAGTTCTAGGTAAATGTTTTATATGTGGTATACCACTTGATCAACTAGAACTTTCAGAAGGTCCAGAAAAGCAGGTTGTTTGTTTAAAAGACAGAAGCTATTTTGTTGAGTCATTTAACAGTTACGAAAACGCGGAAAGTGAACTAGAATTTCAACCTGAACTTTTAAAAAAAGATAACTTTGGTTTGATTCCTGGTGAAATCATCTTACTTGCTTGGTGTAGTGGCAAAAATACTGAAAAAAAGATTCCTCACTATTATAGAATTTATGCTGTTGATGTTGCTACATCTATTGATAAATTACTTAATAAAAACTTTTTGGAATATGGTAACTATCATGAGCAGCTCAATGCCCTGACAGTTCCACAGTTACGTGAATTACTAAAAGATAATAAAATCAAGTCTAAAGGAAGAAAAAAAGAGCTCGTACAACGACTATTAGATAACAACATACACCTTTCAAATATTCCTGAAGTTTTTAAGTTGACAGATGAGGGAGAGAAAATCCTTCAGTATAATGAACACATTGTATCAGCACATAAAGATAAATTTTTCCCAGTTTATATGGCTGCGAGATATAGGAAAGCATTCCAGTATCCAATCCGTTTCGAAGAATTGAAACTAGGTGTATTAGATATTTTAATTGAAGAATATACTAAAAATAATATGCTCTTTCAGCTTAGCGAATGTTTTGAAGTGAAAGGGCACCATTTAGAAGTTTACTACAAGAACTACGAACAAGCCCTTGTCTATTATCTATTACTGATAATAATCAAACTTTATGATTTAACTAGAAAAATTCGTTTTGGTATAACAAGAGTTGATTATAGCGATATAGATAGATTAATTACTGTAGGTAATATAGATAAAAAGAAATTTGATTATTTGTTTGACCGAGCTTTAAATTTAATTGATTTCGAGGGATATGATTTAGAGTTAATATTTTTGGACGAGATAGATGATCTTAGAGAGATTATTTATAATGCTGATTATATAAAGACTCAAGAATATATTGAAAAATATATTAATGGTGACTTTTATATAGAACATAGTCCTGTTAAACACTATATGCTAATTTCTGATATTAAAAAATATTGAACTATTGAATTTAACATCCTAAAGATAAAAAAATCATATTTTAGCTTAGGTGGCTAACTTCATTATAAGATTCAGCAATAAAAGGTATACATTAAATTTATTTCTGTCAATTATGTCTACGGTATTGATAGCTATATTTTTTCCTTTTTAGGATGAATCAAAACCTTGATTGTACACGATTCTATCTAATTTAGTGTAACTGACTGTCTATATGAGTACTTTTTGACCTTAAGTTACAAATTCTGCATTAATAATCAAATACTTTTAAGTTTCTGAACATGATTGCTAAGTAGCATATAACTAGTCTTATAGGGTTACTTCACTGTTTATTAAGTTATTCATGGCGAAAGAAGATACTTAACACTATATATAGTAGCAAGAAAAAAATAATAAAGTTTTTTACAGTAAAATCTCCCTACATAGCGGCATTTATAGCCATATGATAGGGGGGGTTTTTTGTTTTAGCACTACATGTTGTGTTCGGTTTAAAAAATATCAATATATCTAGTGTGTTGCTCTTGATTTTTTATTATTCTGCTTTAATATATAGAGTATAGAAGTAATGTAAACGGGTTTTCTGTGGGAAAGAGAGCTGAAGCCCGTGAAATATAACATAAAAGGTCTAAGCTTCTCGAAGGAGCTTAGACCTTGGATTTGTTCCAGACTTTGATGGTAGCTATTGCGTTACTATCTTTGTTGAACGACATCTTTAAACGCTAGACACACAAAAACACCATTCAAAGTGTTATCTGAGAATGGTGCTTCCTTACCTTATTACCTGTTACACACATTAACCATAGTTAAACCCATAGCTTTACTTCTATTATGAAACTCCTGTTGTGATGAACAGAGAGTTTCTTTTTGGTTCTTTGTCAAATAGTGTTGGTCATAGATTCATGTAGGAGGAAAGCCATCTGGCTTTCCTCTTTTTTTAAGCTGCATTTTGATTTTGTCTTGC
>NZ_PVTO01000059.1 GCF_003003275.1 Alkalibacterium olivapovliticus | reverse complement strand
TGTAACTGTCAAGGACAATTGTGCACTTTTTGCTAGATAACTTTGTGCACTTTTTTATTCAAAAATTGTTTCTCGATGTTTCATTCGATGACTCTCGCCATCCATATGAATGACTTCACATCTATGAAGAAGCCGATCAAGAATCGCTGTTGCGATTCCTTGATCTCCAAGCATCTTACCCCAGCTGTCAGGGCCTTTATTAGATGTTAAAATGATTGAACTCTTCTCGTATAAATCGCTAATCAACTGGAAAAAGAGATTCGCTTCGTTTGTCTCCATAGCCATGAACATCATATCATCAAGAATGACTAAGTCAGCTTGTCTCACACGTTTGAGGCGAATTGCCGACTTTCGAACATAACCTTCGGTTTTGAGCAAAGAAATCAACTCACCCATTGATACAAAAGCGACTTGTTTACCTCGCTCAATGGCTTCCAACCCTAAACCAATGGCTATATGTGTTTTTCCCACTCCAGGTGGACCTAAGAGAACGAGATTGAAAAGTTGGTCTAACCAATCGCATTCTCGAAGTTGATCGATTTGTCGTTTACTGAGTGACATTGATTCGATAGTATCGAAGTCCTCCAAGGACTTTTCAAAAGGAAACTGTGCCCATTTTAAATACTTCTGTCGTGTCTTTTCTTCTCGACGATGTTCTTCGTGATTACATAGTGCCACAAGTAGCTCTTGATAAGTCCAAGATTGCTGTTCTGCTTCACGCAGAAAACCTGGAAGAGCCTGAGCCGTTTCTGTCATGCGGAACTGCTTGAATTGCGATTGAAGGCTTTCTGTAGTACCTATCATTCTTTCCCTCCTAACACTTGTAGATATGACTCAACAGAACGTTCTACAGCGGTAATCGATTGATACCTTTCGGACAAACCATCACTCTCTATATCGTGGAGATTTGTCTGAAGTTGCCGACGAGCTAATTCGCTAGCCACATCTCTTAAGACATTTGCACTGAATAAATTTAATATGATACATTCATTCAACGCCTTGTCTAGTACGTTATTATTTTGTTCTATGACGGTTTCTATAACACGTAACTGATCTCTCATATGCCTTGGATACCTAATTTTGAGCTGGTTGATAAAAATGATCGCTTCCTCTTTATTATGGAAATGACTAAGTACCTTACTAATATGCTGCTCAAGTTTCTGTTTTCTTTCTGCTTCTCGTCCATGATCAGGGTCTTTAGTCAGCTTGCCTTTCCCTTTAGCCAGGGGATGATCGGCGAGTTGATGACTGCTTTTCAGTTCGAACACAGACAAACGATTATTGCTTATTACTACACGGACTTTAGTTGTTTTTCTTGGCCGATAGGTTCCGATTGGAACCGAGTAGTAATTAGACTTAAATTGAATCGTATTGTCTTTCAGAACGGTCTTTGTTATACTTTCATTATTCGAGAGAATAGGTTTATCAGAGATCGAGATGAGGTGTGACTTTTCCAGAGTGAACACGTCTATCGGTCTCTTTTTTATTTTTTCATGTTTTTTATAATTGCCTCTGCGAGTTAACCAGGACTCACATTGCTCCTGCCATGACTCAATGGAATAGAAGCGACGACCACGGGCGAAGTTGTACTTTACGAATTTAATGACGGCTTCGACTTTTCCTTTAGATTCTGGATCAGCGGCACGACAGACATGAACAATAAACTGTCTTTCCAGTACATAAGCCTGAAACTGTTTAGTAAATAAAATATCTCCATGATTTTCACTGACAATCATCAGCTTATCCTGATCATACACGATTTCTTCTGTTCGTCCTCCGAAGTAGTCAAAAGCATTCTCATGTGCCCGAATCACGTCGTTTGTCGTAAAGGGCTTCTCTTGCCACTCAGCGTATTTATAACGGGAGTGGGAAAGAACAAAGCCAATACAATAAAGCTTTACTCGACTATCAGTTAAGCCTCGTTTTACTGTTATTTCCCCAAAGTCCACCTGTATTTGCTTGCCGGGTGGTAATTCAGGCACCGCTTCGTAATTTCGATAGGTCAAAACCTTTGGAATACCGTAGGTTTCCCTGAGCTCTTTTACGTATGAACGGATCGTGCTTGGAGCTGCTTCGGTGTAACCGAACTGTTCATCTAACCAATCTTCGACTTGAGCCGCGGAAAGCTCCGGCTCATCATTTAGCCAATTTAAAATTGTCTCTTTAAAGGGATCAAGCTTTTTTGACCGAGTATTAAGGTTTTCTACCCAAGCGATTGCTTCATCTGGTCTTTTTTCTAAATCACTCCTAACGGTATTTCGATGTATACCAAGCATTCGACTTATTTTTGCATTTGAAAATCCTTTCTTTTTGTAATGATGTACTTTTGCAATTCTATTCACTTTTTTAAAATCCACCTTTTTCTTCTCCTTCCATTTGAAAAACTAACTCTTCTAGTTTATCAAATAGAACGAAAGTATGGGATAAAAGTGCACATTATTATCTAGCAGTAACTGCATAATACAGTTTAGCAGTCACA
>NZ_PVTO01000058.1 GCF_003003275.1 Alkalibacterium olivapovliticus | reverse complement strand
TTAGCGGGTTTATTTAGTCTATACTATCATTCTTATTCGGTTTTTAAAATCATATCACATTATAGCTTCCGGAACGGCATTATTACAGAAGTAACACGATAACACTTGACTGAAAACCTTGAGAAATTCTGTGACTAAGTGTATTGAAACCGTTGTTCTTTGTTTGAACAGTCAGTTTTCGGTTAGACATATTAAAAAAACACCTTCCAGAAGGAAAGTGTCTTGAACTACTGTATAGAAGCTTATTTAAAAATAACCGGAGCTTTTCGCATAAATTTCTGATCGTTTTTTGCCGTACTTCTTTGAATATCTTTTCCGCCGCCTTGTTTATTCTTGATCAGCTTCTGCATTTTTTCTTTTGAAGTCATTCGTTCCACCACCTCTGTAGTTGCTGCTCTGTTCATTGCGATTCACTATTACCCTTTCATCTCTTGAGCAACACATGAAAAAAGGCACCAGCAGAATGCTGATACCTTTTTGTAATGCAATATTAAATTTAAGCCACAAATTGAATGGTACTCGTTCTCTTTCGAAATCTCAGTCCCATATTGTATACGGGAAATGATAATTTGACAACTATGAAAACACCGAAAAATGAAATACATAAAGCCCAATGGCAGGAGCTGATAAGGGAACATAGTGAGAGTGATTTATTAAAGAAGTCCAGAGCCAGGCACCTAACTTATCAGCGTTATAATCCAAGTCTGGCACCTACTTCTGCATACTCTATATCTTTTCTTTCTGCATTCCAATTACCCCCTGTTTGTCCGTCCCATATCGCTCCTGTTTCAACGAAACCGACAGACGCAAACAACTTCCGGACGGCTTCGTTTACCATCCAATATGATGTAGAAACTGCATCGGCTTTTCCTTGTGGAAACGACTTTATATAATCAATAATTTTCATCATTGCTTGTTTGCCAAATCCTTTGCCTTGATGCTTTTTATCAATCATAAAGCGATTAAGTCCATAAGTAGATTTATCTCCATATTTTTCACACAGAAATGCACTTTCCGCCAGTTCGTAAAATGCAATATCGACATATCCTATGACTTCATCATTGTTGCATATAGCGAAGATCATAGGAGGTTTTTCGTCGTTGAGTATCTTTACATAGGCTTTAGCCAAACAATACATGCTAGAATCCACATTTCCTTTCTGCTCGTCTGTCATGCTTAACTTCAACACTGACTCAAAATTATCGTGAGTAATCTTTCTTAATTCAATCATTTTTCTTCCCTACTTTCGAAAATATAAATTAAGTCCATTAACGACACCAGTTTAGCATAAAAAATGTGAGATTTAATTCGATTTTCACACTGCAAGAACAACTTGATGACTTTTTTTATTGAATAAACCTTTTATAATAACTTCAGAATCAAGACCAATTTGTTTCATTAAATAAAACTCACTTACTAAATTCAATATTTTAGTTAAATGAATTAGATCTATAGTCTCATATATATTATTCTTTGGATTTTTGCTGCCATGTGCATGATAATTCCTAGTACTAGAGCATTTATAAGCAAAGTCACTTACTACTTTATTCTTTGAAAAATCTAAATCTTGAAAGATAATTTCCTCTTTTAAATTACCTGGCATATCTTTAAGAAGTTGCTTTACTCTTTTCGTTAGATTAACTCTATCTATTTCTTTAACTATATTTTTTAGTTCATTTCTTTCATATTCATTCTCATGAAGTTCATCTATAAGGCTTAAAATTTCTCTCTTGGTAGTTTCTTTTTCAACGGTAGTTTCCTCATGTTCTTTATAAAACTCCCGATGATACACTTCTAAACTAGTGATAGCATCATTAAACTGTGTTTCAGCTAAATTTTTCATAGCTGTATTTATGGTAATGTTTTGGACTATTGGTTGGAGTTTTGTATAAGATTTAAAATAGTTCGTTAGTATATTAGAAAAATTATTAATTATATCGTTATACTCGTACGCAGACATAAATTGTTTATACTCTCGACTCACAGTTAATTGAGAAAAATAGAATTTACCTTTAATTGGCACTGCATTACCAACAATGTCTCGATCTTCCGAATCGAATGAAAAGGAAGTTAAGGTTAAAGCTTCTCCACATAAAATAGTTAACAAGTTACGAATTCTAAAAACATCTTCTTTTATTTTCATGATACTCTGTTCTTCGCTATATTCAATTTTTAAGTATGGTATGTCGACGTCAAGTAGAAATCGGTTCTTTCCAATGTTAGTTGACTGAATGGAATCTCTCCAACAATAAGACTTTATTTCTTAAAAGAGCGAAGGAACAACGACCATACATGATGCGCTTAATCACTTTCAGTTTATTGATCGATCCTTCAACCAGGCCGTTGCTGTATGGGGATTGAATAGCCATGAGGATCGCGTCTAGATCCTGTTTTGTTCCGTCCACAAAACTATGCAATTCTTTGTAGGGCGACTGCTCCGCTTGAACAAGCCAGTCTCCCAATCCTTTACCGTCATGCGTTTCAAGCATTTTTTTAAATGTTTGTATACTGTCGTATAGCTCTTTGACAAATGGATACTCCTCAAACAGGCATTGTGATTCTTCCGGTGTTAATTTCTCGAATGCGTATTCTGGCTGATATAACAGCTGAAGGACATAGCTCCTTTGGATGGTAT
>NZ_PVTO01000057.1 GCF_003003275.1 Alkalibacterium olivapovliticus | reverse complement strand
TTTGATGTAAAGCTTTACAGCTATCAATCTTTTTTGGTAAGAGTACATGGACATTCTCCTGTCTTATAGTAGTCCAAGATTATGTCCGCACCTCCTAGTCACGATCATCATGGCACCGATCGCCGCACATGGATTGGCCCATGAAAGCAAGGAAGTCGGGACGGCCAAAGGTGTGTCAGACTACGGGACAATCTTGTCCATCAGTTCCTATACTGGCTCTGATCTGGACGAAACAGCTGAAGTCGTCAAAGGGACACCGATATGGTTCCAACTCTATATGAGCAAGGATAATAGCGTCAACAAAGCGGTCCTAGACGAAGCCAAAGCAGATGGGGCGACCGCCATTATATTGACCGCTGATGCGACTGTGATGGGGAACCGGGAGAAAGACTTACGAAACAAATTCGTCTTTCCCTTTGATATGCCGATCGTCTCCAGACACTTTCGTGGCAGCGTGGAAGATGAGGCTTTGAACAATATTTATTTAGAATCCAAGCAGAAGATCAACGCAGAAGATATCCGGTTCATCGCGGACTACAGTAAGCTGCCGGTCCTGATCAAAGGGGTGCAGTCGCCAGAAGATGCACGCCTAGCCTTGGATGCCGGGGCGGCCGGGATCTGGGTCTCCAACCATGGCGGACGTCAGCTGGACGGGGCGCCGGGCGCCTTTGAAATGCTTGAAGAGATCGCCGAAGTGGTCGACAAACGCGTACCGATCGTTTTTGACAGTGGGATACGACGCGGTGAACATGTCTTTAAAGCACTGGCAAGCGGCGCAGACATCGTAGCGATCGGTCGGCCGGTTTTGTATGGCTTAGCACTAGGTGGAAGGAAAGGCGTAAGATCTGTTTTCAATTACTTTGAAGAAGATTTGAAGCGTGTCATGCAGCTGGCAGGTACGCAGACGATCGAAGATGTGAAAAGAACTGAGCTCTATTAAAAATATAAGCGGCATAAAACGAATAGGATATGGACTATCTTATTTGTTTTTTTGTACACTATTTTAACAAAACTAAAACGCTCATAACAGATAGTGGAACACTTCTAACGTGCTTCTCTAGATAATGTGCTATACTTTTAGATATAATCAATAATTGAGTTGAGCAAAGGAGTGAATGACTTTGGGGAAAAAGATACTGGCTGGTTTAGCTATAGGGACGAGTTTGGTGCTCTCTGGCTGCGCAGAGCTTGAAGTTGTCCTTGACGAGGTGATCGAAGAGGAACAGACTGAAACCACCGATGAGATCAGGAACGAGACCATTGAAGAAGACGGCTATTACTCAACGCCTGAAGATGTGGCTATGTACATCCATACATATGACGAGCTGCCAAACAATTACTTGACGAAAGAAGAAGCGCGCGAACTGGGCTGGGAAGCCAGTGAAGGGAACCTGTGGGAAGTGACCGACGAGATGCTGATTGGCGGCGATTATTTTGGGAACCGTGAAGGACTGCTTCCGGAAGAAGACGGCCGCGATTACTTTGAAGCTGACGTCAACTACGAAGGCGGCTACCGCGGCGCCGAACGGCTGGTCTATTCCAACGACGGACTGATTTACTATACCGACGATCATTACGACAGTTTCCAGCAGCTTTACGGGGAGGACGAGTAGATGAGGACAGTAAAACTAGACGGCGAACGCATGACGACTAAAGAAACCGCGCACCGCTACATCAAAGAACAGCTCGACATCCCGAGCTATTTCGGCCATAACCTCGACGCCTTGTACGACGCCTTGAGTGTCTACGACAAGGACCTCTCGATCATGCTCATCAACAAACCCGAACTCATGGAACACTTGGGACCCTACGGCGAACGACTGGTTCAGACCTTCTGGGACGTCGAGAAAGTGAACAGGAATATTGGGTTTAAGGTGATCTGATAGTCTTACAATTAAACACATGGAAAAGGAGCCGAAAACATCAATGTTTTCGGCTCCTTTTGACTATTTCTATGAGTAAGTTTTTATTGCTGTGCTCCCATTCCACCATCAATACGGTATTGTGAACCGGTAATGAATCGACTTTCTTTAGATCCCAGGAAAATGACAAGGTTGGCAATGTCTTCAGCTTCCGCATATTCACCAAACGGAATAGTCGCTTCCAGCTGATTTTTAATATTCTCTGCATCTTCATCAGCGAGGCCTTTTTCCACTTCATCCATCATAGAGGTGCCGACTGGCGAAGGGTGAATTGAATTGATTCTAATTTTGTGTTCAGCATTTTCGAGTGCAGCCGTTTTTGTCAGCCCGACGACGGCATGTTTAGAGGTAGAGTAAGGTGACAATCCTGGTGACCCTCGCAGCCCGTCGACTGAGGATGTATTTATGATGCTGCCACCGTTTTGCTCACGCATCACTGGAATAACGTGCTTCATTCCTAGGAAGACACCGCCAGCATTGATGTTCAAGACCCTTTGGAAGTTCTCATAAGTCTGTTTATGAACGAAATTAACATCACCGATGATCCCGGCATTGTTGAAGAACACATCGATGGTTCCAAATTTATCTGTTGTTTCATTGACGTATGTTTTAACATCTTCTTCATCAGATACATCGGCAGTGATTGTGTGCACACGATCATTTCCGTTTAATCCGCTTTTCGTTTCTTCAAGGGCGTCTGAATCAATATCTACTAATACAACATTAGCACCCTCGTCCAGCGCTTTCTGAGCGGTCACTTTACCAATACCGCCGCTACCACCGGTGATCAGAACTGTTTTACTATCAAGGCGTTTCATCAAATCTCCTCCTATTAAAATATAGTACATCTACATCATAACAGGGTAAAATTAGAGCTTCAAACAAAACGCTTATAAAAAGTAAGTGAAAGGTCAGTCGTGTTATTGAAAAGATTTTATTGATTGAGAAGAAATTTTTCGTTTTTTATATTAGCAATAGTAGGAAAATTTATTTATGATAATTATAACTTTGTTAACGAAAAAAATGATAAAGGGAGTGTCAATAATTATGTGTAAATGAAGTGCTCCTTCTATAAAATCGATTTATTAATTTGTTAATCTTTCAAACATTTTTTCTAGCTCTGCTTCAGCTTGTTGGAAGCCGCGGTGAATCCGTGTCAAAAACTTCTGATTGTACGTATCAAAACGGGAAACCAAAAAGCGATCCATAGATTCTTCATTCTGAAA
>NZ_PVTO01000056.1 GCF_003003275.1 Alkalibacterium olivapovliticus | reverse complement strand
GAGTGAAAGAAGAATGGCACAAGAAAAACAGGAGAAGTAAATATGCAAAAGAAAATCTATCGAGTGTTAGAAAATGATGAAGTGATTGCGGTTTTTAATCGTAGAAAATATGCAAATGATTTTGTCGATTATCAGGCGACAATTTCAGAAACGATTTTCGAAATTGAGGAAGTTGATTTGGCGGATTGGTTAATCCAGCCAAGAGACTTTTAGTGAAAAAAGAAAGTGCCCAAGTCGAAAGAGGTCGGGTGCTTTCTTTTTTTGTATCGACAATAGACCCGGAGGAGTCAGTCGATACTCACGCAGGCGAAGACGAGTGACCGCACTTCAGCCCACGGCAGGTGTCTTCGAAGAACGTTCCCTTTTGCACATTTATGTCAAAAGGGTAAGAACGTTACTCTTTGACAAAGAGTAACAGAAACCGTATAGTGATAAGACCAAATACAGAGGACTGATTCTATGGCCGAACAGAGAAGTATTTCGATCCAAAATGCAGGTGGAAGATCGAGCATAAGACACAATAACAGAGAAAAAGAGCTGAAAAACGTTGATACAGAGCGTACTCAGTATAATAGGACGCTAGTCCAGGAGAACTTGAGAGAGGTTTATGAACGAGAATTCGGACCAGCATTGGAGAGATATAATGCCAAACAAAAGAGGGAAGACCGGAAGATTAAGGACTATTTTTCGCACGTTAAAAAGTCCGATAGTTTAGAATTACAACGAGAAGAAGTCATTCAGATTGGTGACAAAGACAATTATTTTTTACCCCTTTGGCAAGAATGGGAAAAAACAGCAGATATGTACGAGGAATTTTTCGAGCAATGGAAAGAGCAAAACCCGCATTTAGTTCCGTATAATGTGGTGATCCATATGGACGAAGCCAGCCCGCACATGCACATCAATTACGTGCCAGTGGCGGAAGGCTATAAACGGGGCTTAGAAAAACAGCCAAGCTTTTCAAAAGCGTTGGAGAACCAAGGGTTTACAGGGAATAAAAAACAGCGGTTCTCAGATTGGCGAAATCAGCAGTTAGAATCGATCGAGACAATTATGAATAAAAATGGTCTTGAGCGAAAAGAAGTCGGCAAAAACCATTTTAAAAATCATTATGAGTACCAGGAAGTCATGCAAGAGGTCGAAAATTTGCGTTCTGAGCGTGATAACCTTCAAAATAAGCTAGATCACTTAGCTGACCGTAAAAACCGCTTAGAACGTAAAATTAAGCCCTTAGAGGACGAGTTAAATAAAACAGAGAACAAAATAGCCAAGGCAGACACGGTTATTTCAAAACAGAAAGAAGACTGGAATAAGATCAAGTCATGGAAAGAAGGGTTCAAGGAACACCGTGAGTCGTCAAAGTATGTTCTGAAACTGCAGACAGAACCTGTGATAGAGCGGACGATTGCAGGTAAGCGAGAAGTGCCGGATAAAGTAATGGTGTCCAAGGCGGACTTACAGAAGGTCGAAAAAACGATTAATCACGCCAGGCAAGCACAATGGATCTCAGAGAGCGAGTTACAAGAGGAGAGACAAGAGAATAAACACCTGAAAAAAGCCTTGAGTGATGAGAGAGAGCAGTCAGATTATTGGCGAGAAGCATGGAACGAGTTGAATGAGCGAGTGGAGAAATCACTCAAACCACTTACAAGGCATTTGGAGAAATTCAAAGCCTGGTCATTTGAAGCATTTGAAAGGCTTGGATATGAGCGAGAATACGTTAGAGAAACGTTTGATTCTGACATGGCCGAAGAAGAGCAGCGTCGGATAAACGACTTTGATATAGAACGCTAGCGGTTTTTGCCATTACACTAAAAAAGCCGAGAGCTACCTAGTGAACTGTTCACTCTGTGTAGCTTTCGGCATGAAAAGACGCAATGGCAAAAATCAGGACGTCAAGGCGTAAAGGTGGAGATTTTTGAGTGACCTTCTCAAAAATACGACCTGTGCCTTGACGTCCTGAAGCTTTAACGGCTTCGCCTGAACCTGATCTAATCACTCTGGTTGCGAGAGGCGCTAGGGTTTTAAGGGAATGCAATTCCCTTAAGGTCTTGGTTCTTTTTTTGTTTGATTTTGATCTAGACCTTACTTTAAGTTTCGAGGGATCAGGGGGGGTACTACGACACCCCCCTATGTGGTCATTTGGTCATTTGGTCAAAATAGCTATAAACGTTGATATTAAAGGTTTTTTTTTGACCACAAAAATTGACGTTTTTTTGGTCATGGCCAAAAACGCAACACTTTTATTACATTTTAGTTGTCATTTAGAAAGAAAAGTGTTACTGTTATTTTAAAATAAAAGAGGTGGTCATTTTGGTCAGTGCTGATAAAAAACGAATAATGGTAACTTTGACAAAAGAAGTAGCTGATAATTTGGATAAAATTGCAAAAGAGATGGGACTAAGTAAGTCCGCGCTTATTACGTTATGGATTAATGAAAATAGAAAGGAATCTGAACAAAAAAAATAAGCGATTTCCGCTTTTTTGAGAGAGACGGAAATCGCTATTTAGGCTTTTGTTTTGATAAGGTGATTATAACATGTCTGAAAATGATATTCAAAAAGATAGTCGTACAAGAAATTGGAGTTGGTTAGTATATCCTGAATCAGCACCAGAAAATTGGAGAGAATTGTTAGATGAAACAGGCGAAAAATGGATTGAAAGTCCATTACACGATAAAGATATAAATGAGCTAACAGGAGAAATAAAAAAGCCTCATTGGCATATTATTATTTCATTTACTAATAAAAAAAGTTATAAGCAAGCATTGAAATTTTCTGAAATGCTGAATTCGCCAGTACCTAAAAAAGTTGGTAGTTTACAAGGTTCAGTTCAGTATTTATGGCATAGAAATAATCCGGAAAAATATCAGTATAACAAGAGTGAAGTTGTTGCTCATAATGGTTTTAAATATCGTCAATACTTAACGGATGTTGGAGTAGATACTGATTCCATATTGCAGGAAATAGTAACGTGGGTTCAGGAAACAGGCTGTTCCGAGTATGGGGATCTAGTTGATTATGCTGTGTCGGAAAAGTTTGATGATTGGTTTCAAACAGTCAGAAGTCAGACGATATTCTTAACTGCATACTTACGTTCAAATCGATTTAAATTGAGATCGATAGTTGATAAAGACAAGGAGAAATAAATATGCAAAAAAAGATAGATAAACTTATCGATGTAATTATAAAAGAAAACTTAACCAACATACTTGCTTTGAGTGATTACGTCGCAGAAAACGCTGAGAAGCTACAAATTGATAAAAAGGAAATGAAGGAAGTTGTCATGCAAGATGCTGAATATTTTTATTTGTATTTTGAAGCGAATCGTCAGATGAGTGAAAGAAGAATGGCACAAGAAAAACAGGAGAAGTAAATATGCAAAAGAAAATCTATCGAGTGTTAGAAAATGATGAAGTGATTGCGGTTTT
>NZ_PVTO01000055.1 GCF_003003275.1 Alkalibacterium olivapovliticus | reverse complement strand
TATTGAGAGTTAGTGGTAACTTCAATATAACATGAAATTCACATGGCGTTTTTTATATGTTAGCCTGAGTGGCTAACTTCATTATAAAATCCAGCTTTGATTATTTTTTTTTACAATTCCAACTAATTTAGAACATTGATTCGTTTTTAAAGGCATATCCAAACATTTAAATAAAGCAATAATAGTATCTACAATAGTGATATTTAATTGTTTTGACTTCATTGCACTTATTAGTTCTTTGAAAAATATCAACATAGTTTTTTCATACATTTTGTTATTGGTTTCAGACAAATTGAGTTTAAGTTCCTTGTAAAAATAAGTACTCTGATTTAAGTCATTCTTGATTATAAAAACAACTAGAATATTCGATATTAATGAAAATACCTCATTATTATACTTTCTTAATTGACCAAAATAATCTAATTTCTTTTTTGTTCTTTTATACAATAATAGTATTAAATCTTCAGAGAAAAAGTCTAAAGAATTAGTAAATAAAACTAATTCATAATACGTCCATTCGTCACATTCAAGAAGATAATCCTTTAAAACATTTAAACAGTTCATATCACTTGGCTTATTTGTAATATAGCTAATGGTTAAATTACAAAGTGTTGAATAGTGTAACTGTTTTAATTGACTGTTGCGATTATATTTTTGTTCAGTTGATACTTGTAATTTCTTTAGGCTTTCTAAATCATTCAAATAAAAAGCGTGAGAATATTTTTTCAAAAAATCGAAATCGTTCTCTTGATTGTAGTTAGTATATATGAAATGAAATTCATCTAAAGAAACGTTTAGATTAGCAAGAATCTTAAATAGTTTATCAGAGGTAGTATCACTTAATCCTTTTTCAAATCTTGAAATAGCTGGACGACTTAAAATATCAGTATAAACATTTGCAGATTTCAGTCTTTTTGACATTCTAATATGTTTAACTACTTCTCCAACTTTCATATAACCACCCTCTTTTGTTACTTATTGTTAACATTTCTTATTATAAAAACAGAAGCTCTATATATTTAATTGTATAACAAATGCATATAAAAATATATATTAAGGAGTGGTTATATTGTCATTCATAATTAATATTTTAGTTTGGGATGTTATTGGAGGAACATAAGAACCTGATTCATGAGTATAACAATTATTAAATTAGCTTGAAAATAAAGAATACTAATCTAAAGGAGGTGATAAAAATGATAATTAATCTTTCAAAATCTTTGCACTTAAGTAAATTTGAGAAGATAGCTATGGTTACTATATTCTGGACTTTACTTTTAGCTGCAACAGCAAATATACTTTTCGTTGCTGATCTGTTTGGTATTCCTTTTACTACTGATATCGTGGATCAAGTATGGGAATATATAGCAGGAGGGACTGGTACTGTTACTGCTATTTCATGGGCATTGGGAGTAACAATTCCAGCTTGGGCAGCACCAGTTATAGGAGCAGTCGGCGTAGTATCAGCATAATCAATTAATACATGCAGAAAAATCAAGGACAGTTGTTAGCAAATATCTTAGCGATTTCTAACTTTTTGAAAGAACTTAAAATTAAGGTTAGGAATCGCTTTTTGCTAATTTATTTCTTTTTATAGGAGTGACTATACTGAATAGCAAATTTAATAAGAAAATTTTAACTATTTTTGGTTTAGCAATTATTTTGGGTTTTATGTTAGGGTTGAGAAGAGAACAAGAAACAGTTGACATCACAGCTATTGATTCAATTATACATTGGGAAATATTAAAAGAAATCATATTGAATAATACTATTGCTTTCTTATTACTTTGTTGTTCCTTAATTATAGGAAAATCGATCATATATATGTTTTTCTCTATAAATGGATTTTTAATAGGTACAGTTATAGGAAGAGTTCGTAATATTACTGCTATAATCTTGCTAATTCCACATGGGATATTAGAAATGGGTTCCTTTTTATTTGCTGGAGCTATCCTTTATCACTTATTAAGTGAAAACGAGAAAGGAGTAATAGTACTAGAGAAGAAAAAATATTTAAACTTATTTTTAATATCTTATTTTACCCTTACTTTTTCTGCGCTAATTGAGGTATTTATTACTCCTCAATTAGTTGTTTGGGTTGAAACTTTTTAAAAAACATATGAAGGAGATTTTGATTTATGAAAATACTTTCGCGCCTTTTTGTAGTTATACTTTTACTTTTAATGGTATATTTTTATGTTTTTAATCGGGATAGTTCTATAATTGCATTACTCGCAATAATTATGATTTTCTCAACACTACTCTTTAATAAAATATTTAGTAAAAAGGAGGAATGAGATATCGAAACAGATGTTTTTTCAGTTTCCAATATTTATAAAAGGCAAGGAGATTTTTTACTAGACTCCGTTTCTTTGTCGGCAATGAACAATGACATTATTGGATTAATTGGTGATAACGGAGCAGGTAAAACCACTTTTTTAAAGATCATTGCCAGCTTAATATCAATTGACTCTGGAGAATCAAACTTACCTTTGCAAGAAAAAATAGGAGTCGTATTTGACCAGCTTCCATTTCCAGGGAGTTTATCTATTTATGAATTAGAAAAAGTTATGAAACGTTTATTTTCGACTTGGGAAGCGGAAAAATTTCATAATTATATTAACCTTTTCAAGTTGCCTTTAAAGACACCAGTTAAAAAGTTCTCAAAGGGAATGAGTATGAAACTAAACATTGCAGTCTCTTTATCTCACCAAGCCCAGATTCTATTGCTGGATGAATTAACCAGTGGGTTGGATCCATTAGTGCGAATTGATATTTTGCAACTCATTCAAGATTACGTAAGAGAGAACAATGCAACTGTTGTTATGTCTACACACATATTGGATGATATTGATAAAATTGCTACAAAGGTTGTGTTGATGCACAATGGTAAATTTGTTTTACAAAAAGAAATGAAAGACATACCTGATATGCACTATCTAGAAAAAAAGTTTAAAGAAATACTAGAAAAGCAAGGTGAGAATTAATGACAGGACTCCTACTAAAAGATTTATATCAGCTCAAAAAGCTTTGGATTCAACCTAAGTTTCTCCTCACCAGCATTTTTATTATAGTAGCAGGGATGGTGTTTCTAAATTCTAGTGCCCTTCTAATTTCTATTTTCATTTCCGTTTTTTTTATTAATACGATTCAAACTCTGTTTGTAGATGATAAAAAAAGTGAGTGGACTTTATTTATTCAGACCATCAAAATATCTTCTTTTAATATAATTTGTAGTCGTTATTTATTGTCAATAATTGTCTGTTTAGCAGCAACTTTTCTGAATGCTGGAATAAGCCTAATCTTATGGTTAGTTTATGATCAGTTATCACTCAAAGAGTATTTTATTTTATCACTGATTTTTTTAACAGTCACACTTATTTATGTGTTTATCATGCTGCCTTTTTTCTATGAATTTGACGAGAATGGTTTAACAATTGCAATTCTCTTATGTGTATTAATTGCTTTTCTAATATCAAGAATACCTAGAGTACATGAACATATTACAACTTTCTTAAGTTCAATTACGACTAGCCAAATTACTTTTATCGGATTGGCTACTTTAGTTTTAATAGGTATTCTATCGTTCTTGAGTTCATTAATCATTTTTCAACGGAAAGGTTAGGTGGATCTAATTTTGAGAAATAAAGTACGTTGGATTAATTTAATTCTTATGTTAGTGATAACAACATTCACGAGAATTCATTTAACTTTTCTTTATTCACCGGCGAGCTCTGCAATCTTAGAAGAATACTTCAACCCTTTAGTACTTAATATCATATTTTCATTATCGACTTTAATTATTATCTTCATTTCAATACTAGGTACATATATAGTATTGGTGGTTTTTAATAGCCTAGTTTCACACGAAGAGATACATTATCTAAGAGCAAAAACAACAATCTACAAAATTTATATAAATGGTTTTATGTTATATAATATTTTATATATTTTTTATCTACTAATAGTAAATGAGATATGGGAGAGTATGGAATTAAATATATCTAGTATTATGCTTTTCTTCTTTTTAAGTATCGCACTTTACAAGTCTTCAAACATTTTCAAAAAAACAACTAATCGGTTACTCTTTTCTTTATTAATCTTTTTTATTAATAGTCTTCTCGCCATTTATTCTTTGTTAACATCAATTTAGATATTTGATAAAGTCCATATAATTTTGTACCGTAAAAAGGCCATATGAATTGCCTCTTTACGGTACACTGTTTTTAACCCTTAAAAACATACCCAGGAGGCAATCATATGACCCAAGTACATTTTACACTGGAAACCGAAGATATTCAAAGCTTAATTGACCAGTCGGTTAAAGATATTGCATCTAAACAGATTCTACAAACTGTATTTAATCAATTGATGGACGAGTAGCGAACCGATTATATTCAAGCCACGAATTATGAACGATCAGATGACCGAAGAAGTCAAAGCGATGGCGAATTTACACCAACTGTATTTGAGCGGTATCAACGCAATGAGAAGGCTCTTTTAGCTTCTATGTTAGAGATGTATATTTCAGGTGTCTCTACGCGTAAAGTCTCTCAAATCGTTGAGGAGCTGTGCGGTAAATCAGTCTCTAAGTCCTTTGTCTACAGCTTAACAGCCCAGTTAGACCCTATGGTCTCCGAATGGCAAAATCGCTCTCTATCAGACAAGCATTTCCCTTATGTTATGACCGATGTGATCTACATAAAGATCAGAGAAGAAGTCAAATTCCTCTTCAAATTTACTGATATTGATAGGCTCGCAAGGCTAAAAATAAGCTAGTAAGCGTTTATATTGACCAATCAAAATACCATAAGGCCTGTGAAAAGCTGGAAGAAGGCTTCGAAGAGGAGGTGCGGACATAATCTTGGACTACTATAAGACAGGAGAATGTCCATGTACTCTTACCAAAAAAGATTGATAGCTGTAAAGCTTTACATCAAA
>NZ_PVTO01000054.1:1819-5057 GCF_003003275.1 Alkalibacterium olivapovliticus | reverse complement strand
AAAAGAGCTGCACGGCAACGTCCTGCTTTCACAAAGGGAAACCCTTCACTATCCTCGGCGCTGGGAAGCTTAACGGCTGTGTTCGAAATGGGAACAGGTGGATCCTTCCCGCCATCGTCACCGCACAGTGACTCTTTTGCTGCATATTTAATTGGAGAACGTTGTTCTCTCAAAACTAGATAGGTAATTCAACACGAAACAACACCGTTCTTACCCTTAACCACACTGTGTGTGGTTAAGTCCTCGACCGATTAGTACTGGTCCGCTCCGTATATCACTATACTTCCACTTCCAGCCTATCTACCTGATCATCTTTCAGGGGTCTTACTTCCTTAAAGGAATGGGAAATCTCATCTTGAAGGAGGCTTCACGCTTAGATGCTTTCAGCGTTTATCCTGTCCACACATAGCTACCCAGCGATGCCAGTGGCCTGACAACTGGTACACCAGCGGTGTGTCCATCCCGGTCCTCTCGTACTAAGGATAGCTCTTCTCAAATTTCCAACGCCCGCGACGGATAGGGACCGAACTGTCTCACGACGTTCTGAACCCAGCTCGCGTACCGCTTTAATGGGCGAACAGCCCAACCCTTGGGACCGACTACAGCCCCAGGATGCGATGAGCCGACATCGAGGTGCCAAACCTCCCCGTCGATGTGAACTCTTGGGGGAGATAAGCCTGTTATCCCCAGGGTAGCTTTTATCCGTTGAGCGATGGCCCTTCCATACGGTACCACCGGATCACTAAGCCCGACTTTCGTCCCTGCTCGACTTGTAGGTCTCGCAGTCAAGCTCCCTTCTGCCTTTACACTCTACGAATGATTTCCAACCATTCTGAGGGAACCTTTGGGCGCCTCCGTTACATTTTAGGAGGCGACCGCCCCAGTCAAACTGCCCGTCTGACACTGTCTCCCGACCGGTTAACGGTCGCGGGTTAGAGTGGCCATACAGCTAGGGTAGTATCCCACCAACGCCTCCACCAAGACTGGCGTCCTGGCTTCATTGGCTCCTACCTATCCTGTACAAGCTGTACAGACACTCAATATCAAACTACAGTAAAGCTCCATGGGGTCTTTCCGTCCTGTCGCGGGTAACCTGCATTTTCACAGGTACTATAATTTCACCGAGTCTCTCGTTGAGACAGTGCCCAAATCGTTACACCTTTCGTGCGGGTCGGAACTTACCCGACAAGGAATTTCGCTACCTTAGGACCGTTATAGTTACGGCCGCCGTTTACTGGGGCTTCAATTCAGAGCTTCGCCGAAGCTAACCCTTCCTCTTAACCTTCCAGCACCGGGCAGGTGTCAGCCCCTATACATCTTCTTTCGAATTAGCAGAGACCTGTGTTTTTGGTAAACAGTCGCTTGGGCCTATTCACTGCGGCTGACCAATTGGTCAGCACCCCTTCTCCCGAAGTTACGGGGTCATTTTGCCGAGTTCCTTAACGAGAGTTCTCTCGATCACCTTAGGATTCTCTCCTCGACTACCTGTGTCGGTTTGCGGTACGGGCAGCCTACTTCTCACTAGAAGCTTTTCTTGGCAGTGTGACATCAGATACTTCGGTACTATAAGTTCCCTCCCCATCACAACTTGTCCTTAAGAGAAAAAGCATTTGACTCTTTCTCAGACTTGTTGCTTGGGCACACTATTCC
Source organism: Alkalibacterium olivapovliticus (assembly GCF_003003275.1). Taxonomy (GTDB): domain Bacteria; phylum Bacillota; class Bacilli; order Lactobacillales; family Carnobacteriaceae_A; genus Alkalibacterium; species Alkalibacterium olivapovliticum. The sequence goes on along the minus strand of NZ_PVTO01000054.1, from coordinate 3,407 downwards.
AGCAGTGTGCATATCTTAGCCTTCTGCGTCCCTCCATTGCTCAAACAAAGCAGACTGGTACAGGAATATCAACCTGTTGTCCATCGCCTACGCCTTTCGGCCTCAGCTTAGGTCCCGACTAACCCTGGGCGGACGAGCCTTCCCCAGGAAACCTTAGTCATTCGGTGGACGGGATTCTCACCCGTCTTTCGCTACTCATACCGGCATTCTCACTTCTAAACGCTCCACTAGTCCTCACGGTCTAGCTTCTATGCCTTTAGAACGCTCTCCTACCATAGAACCAATGGTTCTATCCGTGGCTTCGGTATCTTGTTTAGCCCCGGTACATTTTCGGCGCAGGGCCACTCGACTAGTGAGCTATTACGCACTCTTTAAATGATGGCTGCTTCTAAGCCAACATCCTAGTTGTCTAAGCAGCCCCACATCCTTTTCCACTTAACAAGAATTTGGGGACCTTAGCCGACGGTCTGGGCTGTTTCCCTTTCCACTACGGATCTTATCACTCGCAGTGTGACTCCCGGATCTACATACAATGGCATTCGGAGTTTATCAGGATTCGGTAACCCGATAAGGGCCCCTAGTCCAAACAGTCGCTCTACCTCCATGATGCACTATCCGAGGCTAGCCCTAAAGCTATTTCGGAGAGAACCAGCTATCTCTAAGTTCGATTGGAATTTCTCCGCTACCCACACCTCATCCCAGCACTTTTCAACGTACTTGGGTTCGGGCCTCCAGTGCGTTTCACCGCACCTTCACCCTGGACATGGGTAGGTCACTTAGTTTCGGGTCGACGACGGCATACTAAACGCCCTATTCAGACTCGCTTTCGCTGCGGCTCCACCTCTACGGTTTAACCTTGCATGACATCGTCACTCGCCGGTCCATTCTACAAAAGGTACGCCATCACCCGTTAACGGGCTCTGACTACTTGTAAGCACACGGTTTCAGGTGCTATTTCACTCCCCTTCCGGGGTTCTTTTCACCTTTCCCTCACGGTACTGGTTCACTATCGGTCACTAGGGAGTATTTAGGCTTGGGAGATGGTCCTCCCGGATTCCGACGGAATTTCTCGTGTTCCGCCGTACTCAGGATACCAGCTAGTCAAGGTTGAATGTCGCATACGGGGCTTTCACCCTGTCTCGCGTAACTTTCCAGCTACTTCTGCTATTCTCGCTTATCCATATCGCCGGTCCTACAACCCCAGAATGCAAGCATTCTGGTTTGGCCTCTTCCCGTTTCGCTCGCCGCTACTTGGGGAATCGCATTTGCTTTCTCTTCCTGCAGGTACTTAGATGTTTCAGTTCCCTGCGTCTACCTTTTCCTTAGCTATGTATTCACTAAAGAAATATCACTTGATGAAAAGTGATGGGTTCCCCCATTCGGAAATCTCCGGATCAAAGCTTACTTACAGCTCCCCGAAGCATATCGGTGTTAGTCCCGTCCTTCATCGGCTCCTAGTGCCAAGGCATCCACCGTGCGCCCTTATTCACTTAACCTGTTGGTTAAGGGTAATTCATAGCGATGAGAATTGTTGTTAAAGAACAAACTGTTCTCACGTTCTATTCTCGGTGTTGTTTCTTAACATGTT
>NZ_PVTO01000053.1 GCF_003003275.1 Alkalibacterium olivapovliticus | reverse complement strand
AATCAAGATATCCCTTGGAGGACTCAGTCCGATTGAATACAGAAAGAATCTAGGTTTAGTTGCTTAAAAAAGTCCAAGAAAACATCCGCACCCCCAAGATGCCTTTCAATAGGCCGTTGTCGGTAAAGGTCAATCGAGATTAAAGAGCACAAATCTTTTTGAACGGTTAAACGAAGAAGTCAGGCGCAGAGAAAAAGTTATCCGAATCTTTCCGAATTACGCCTCTGACAATCGTTTGATCGGTGCGGTTCTTATTGATCGCCACGAAGACTGGCTGAGATCTACCAGAAAATATATTCAATTTTAACCTATAGGTTAAAGCTATAAAGCAGTGTACTGCATTTTAAACAATATTATGGACTTGACCCCCCATCGGTTAATCGTGTATTTTTTAACTACTAATTCTTTCACAATAAATATCATCTTTAAAGAAAATATAGGTCTGAATAACTATTTGATTATCGACCTCTCCAACTATCGCCAGAATTGGCTCTGGACATTTATACTTTTTAGTTTCCTTTATTTTGAACATTTCTTCTTTATCCTGATTACTCAAGTTTGGTAAAGAAAACGGATGTGTATGCCATTCACCTAAATAGTATTTATCTTCTGCCCACATTTTTTTTGAAAATCTTTTAAACCCTTTTTTGCCCCTATAAAAGCTTCTCAACTTTCCTCTTGAATCTTCAATATTGTAAAAGGCATCTGTAATATTGGCGGTTCCCAAATCCAAACTATAGTATCCGAAGAGTATTCCTCCTGTCTCTTTCGGTAAGGATGTTGTATACTGCTTTATCATCACCTGTTTTATCATCTTACTAAATAAAAGTTTCAAATGTTTTCATCCCTAATAATTATTTTAGTAGTTCCAAGATCCCCTCGTTCAATAACCGTCATATAATCTTTATCATCAATTAAATCTTTTTCCATAATACTTACAGCACTACTACATAATAAATTGATATGATCTAATCTAGCTGGAAACAAAGGGTGCCAGCATCCAATACCATCTCGTGGAATTACTCCCGAAAATTCACTTACATCTTTATCTAACCAAGGTTGAATTATAGACAGAAAGTTATTAAAAGACTGACTACTTGATTTATTAGAATTTATATAAAGTCTTTTTGCGCCCAAACCAATTGAAATAGAGAATACTTTTGAATTAACATTTAAAGCATCTAGAGCTTCCAACACTTCATTTTCACCAGTTGTCTCTATAACGACATCGTATTCCGCGATTTTTTGGGGATTGTTTTGGATAAATTTATCGAAATTGGTATAATAGCTTTTTCCAGTGAAATGAATGTTGCTCTTAGAAATTTTTTCCACCATCTGTCTTGCCTTTCCTTGATATAAATCAGTTGCTGAGAGTTCATGGCGTGTCAAATTTCCGATTAAAACTAGATCCGGATCAACAATATCGACTTTTCTTATTCCCATTCGAACCATTAGATCGACAATCTTAGATCCAACAGATCCAACGCCAACTAAGAGATAACTTAACTGATTTATACTTCTTGGAAGACTCCCTCTACTAATCAAATTTTTTGCTGCCCAATTTTCACTACTAATCCAATTAATAGTAGTATTATTATTAAAATGCAGTTTTCTATCAACATAGTTGTATCCAATATTGTTTTTTCTAAATCCATTAAAATACTTATTGCTTGTTTGAGGATTTGATAATATTGGTAATTCTATACCTTGCCAAAAATATTCAGTATTCTCTTCTCCTGTAATTTCAGGAATTGGAAAACCTAATATCATAAAATGATTTAATCCGTCTCTTAATTCGTTTAATAAAGGCACAATTTCTTGCTCGAATTTTACACCATTAGAATTTAATATTTTTATTAAATGAGTCCAAGTCCTAGGCGCCTCCCACGGTTCAATTAACGGCATTGTTTTAAGTTTAATCCATATTCCTTTTTTCTCTTCTGTTTTTTCTTTAGTGACATAATCTCCCCACCCATAGGATATAACCTTTGAATTGTTGTTTTTGTACCTTTTTTCTCCTTCATAGAAATCAGTCAAATAGAACAACATATTATCTTGTCCAGCTAGTACACTTCCAGACTTTAGATTGCAAAATCCGGCAACACTTTTAACTTTTTGCCACATAAGAAAGCTTTCTCTGTTTTCTGTAAAAAGAATTTGTCTTCTTAAAGTCTGAAAAGGATAAGCTACAATTTCAAAAGGTTCACCTACCTGTAACAATGAATTAGTTGATGCCGCTTCAATCCAATCTAATGCTTTTGATACGTATGAGTAAAGTTTATAGGTGTTGTTAGATTCCCTTCTTAAATCGGGACTGTATTGCTCAAGGCATATATTACTATTATAGTAATATTCGCTTTCTTCATTTGTATGTGGCGACTGATGTGGAAAGATTGATGTGATACCATCTTCTTTTGAAGGATAAAAATTAATGATTCCTCTTGGATAGTCTAAATCTATCACTACATGCCAAGAAGTAAATAAAGGAACTTTTTCTGTAGCATCACCTCTATTTTTCAGTTTTAACTTCAGTAGCCATTTGCCACCAAATAGTTTTAAATCCTCTAAAATCTCACAATCGTCTCCATACTCGTCCAATACTCTTCTAGCTTCCAGTATGCATTTATAGCTTTCTTCTCTATCCAAATCTTGGATTTCCTATTTGTTGAGTAACTAATTTTCGTTCTGTAAATGTTTCATTTTTTTCATTTGACAGAGTTGAAGGTGCTGGAAATTCATTCCCAAATAGTTCCCTCCATTTTGTAACACTTTGTGATGTATCTGTTTCTTCAAGTGCATCGCGAGCTTGTCGACTAACCTCTTCTACTAATACATAAAATTTTGCGTATTCTTCATCTGTTATACGAGCGAATACATCATGTGTTGGAACACCGTGATCTTTTAAAACTGGTTTAACAGAGTGATTTTTGACTATTCTTTCAAAAACCTCTACTACACCATGAGCTATACTATTTATTCCATCAGGGCAAACTTCACCAACAAAATGTTCTAGTGGATAACCTTTAGGATACTTGGGATCTGCATGTTGTTTTTTCCACCATTTGATAGCTTTTACAACATTTATATAATGATTGTTACAACTACCATTCTTTTCTATAGTCCAATTGATCTGTGCAAGTGGATTGGTTTTTTCCCAAGTATTTTTGTCTCTGTCGGGAATCAAAATCGGATCTGGATCTTTTGCTTTAGAATCAGTAGAATTAACAAAGATACTATTATATACCTCTGAATATTCATATGAGTCATTGCCTATATTTAAAGATTTTTGCAACCTTGCCTCTATATATCTATCTTCTGCTTTCATATAGTTTAAATTTTGCTCATTCTCAATTTCAGTAGTAATGACTAGGTCTAAATCGACGTAAGACAACTCAATCCCTATAGAGCGAGAATGCATATCGTATTTCCCTTTATAGTATTTTTCCAAAAAGGGAACAAACTTATCCAGTGCTTCTTGTGGGGTTGTTTTCTCATGATCAATATTTGTCACAACTATTATATCTACATCTGATCGACTTCCATTTTTAGGCTTAACGGCTGTATTGCGCCTGTAACTACCTTGAAGAAAAGTTGTCTGTACTACTTTAGATAAATTTTCATCATTGAGAAGTCTTTTTCTCAACGTTTTATGTCCTGTAGCCAAATCTTGCACTTGATTTTTAGACAATCGAATATTTTTCAAGAAGTCAATAAAATGTAATTTTGCTTCTGTCATATAGTTTTCTCCTTATCCTAATGATATTGAATCTGTATATTTAAATTCATTTTTTTCAAAATGAAGCAATTGAATTTTTCCATATTGTTGAGCGTGTCTTCCTAATAGGAAAATAAAACTATTTGGAGAAGTAAACGCGAACTTCCAATTTTTCTTTTTCAATCTCACTGGGAGCCTTTGCAAGAAGTTATCAACTTCATGAACTAGTTTCATGCAGTGATCTCCACTGAGAACATACCTTCTATCTGGAATAGTAGGCTTGATTTTCACCACATCTAAGTTATTTAATGGATAAGAGTCTTCGATTGAATCTTCTAATCCTAAATCCATCAAATCTATTAGAACTAAAAGCTCTTCCCCCTCTCTTTCTTCAACATCAATTGTCAATTCGTTCTCGCCAATTCTATTCTCAGTTGAGTATACCCATGGTATTCCACTTTGCATTGGGTAAAGCATTTTATTTGACTTAGAGTTTGCATAATAACCCAAAGTAAATGCAATTGTTTGAGCAGCTTCTATCATTACTACAGTTTCTACAGCACTCTCAATACTATTATTAGCAAAATCTTCAATTTTTTCTTTAATCTCATTATTCCAGAAAGATTCTTCTTTGATGCTTTTTCCATCATTAGTAAAATAATCTGACAAATCCAAAAACTCATTACATTTCTCAAGCATTTTTTCAGTTCCAGACAAATATGTTCGTACACCAATCTTGACAAAATCTTTATCTAAGCTTTTCTGTTGATTTTCTTTATTAATCATTTCGTACAATTCATCGCGTAATTCACAAAGTTTTTTAGTCATATCTTGGTCGATGTTTTCCCTAATTTTCATAACTAACATGCGGTCCTTAAGTTCCAGATTATTATTACGTTGACTTTTTATATGGTGCTTTAATCTATAGAAATAGTCTTTAAGAATCTCTCGATTATTAAATTGAGAGATTGCTTTTTCTACTCTTTTCTTATTAATCTCAAGTATCGCCTCATCAATAATTTCATTTAATATCATTTCCTCATCTTGTAAACTATCTCCTTGGATTAAATAATCTCTGAAGTAATTACTTACCTTACGATTATTATTTAAGAACTTTGCAAAGGTTTGAGAGTCTAACTCTGATTCACTAAATTCTTCATTAAAATTTTCAATAGTTAGATTTAAATCTTTAAAAACCTTATTTTCCTTATTTTTTTCTATTTTAGAAGAAATCAGATTTCCTGTTACTTCTTCAAGTATTTTACTTAAAGCAATCTCTACTATCAATTTCATGCCTTCTTTCAAATGAAATACATACCGTTTTTCTGTCAATTGTATTAAAGTGCTGGATTTTATAATGAAGTTAGCCACTCAGGCTAACATATAAAAAACGCCATGTGAATTTCATGTTATATTGAAGTTACCACTAACTCTCAATA
>NZ_PVTO01000052.1 GCF_003003275.1 Alkalibacterium olivapovliticus | reverse complement strand
TTCAGCGTTCGACTTGCATGTATTAGGCATACCGCCAGCGTTCGTCCTGAGCCAGGATCAAACTCTCATTTTAAGTTTGACTTGCTCATTGTATTGCTTGTGAGTTAACTAGGTTAACTCGTTTGTTGTCTCCGGCCCTAAACGGACCGAAGACCCTTGCACATTTGGTTGTTTCTACTTTGTTCAGTTTTCAAAGATCTATCTCGTTCGGTTGGTGTTGCTCTGTTTTAGCAGCAACCTATATATCATACCATCGTCCTGATTCACTGTCAATACTTTTTTGAAATTTCTTCCAGTTTGTATTGTGCTTAAATCAACTCTTCTTTCAAACGACAACTACTTAAGTATAACCTCTTTATAACTACTTGTCAATAAGTAATTATTTGTCTGTTGCAAGCCTTATTAGGCCTTTACAGCAACGAGATTAATAATAACAGGAATTCATTACATCGTCAATCCTTTTTTTCGTTTTTTAAAATGAATTCCTTTTACCTTCTGATACACTGAACGCTTTCTTCTATATAGAAGTATTTTGCGGAAGAGATGGCTCTTCAGTCGCATAAGACAATCCTTTTAATCAGAAAGCCATTCTATTACATTGCGCAAACCATCCTGTACAGATGCATCCAATAAACCTTCTCTATTGTGCGCAGGAATAAATGCACACACCTTCCCTTTGCCATAACGCTTAGACCATCCGGCAACTGACTCACCGTGTTCTGAAATTGATTCGAGAAAAACTGAAACACCTTCACTCTGTTCTATAAAGTAGTGTTCATCCGTGATGCTGAATCCGTCTTCCCCCTTACCAAGGTCATGATTTTCTCTGTACTGATAACGAACAGTCACATGCTTTTCAGGATGATGCTTGAAATGCCCGCCAATCATATCTGTATAAGAGGCATTGTTTTCATAACTCGCTAAGCCCGAATGCCAAGCCAGCCAGGATCCTCCATTCTCAACATACTCAATAATACTAATTTCATCTAAGTCCCTCATCCATTCATTTGGTTCTTCCACCGTTGGATCTATACGATTTTCTGATCCAAGTATCACTAGCTCCGGATTTGTTTTCAGGTGGGTTTTTAGATCCTTCCGTATTGAATAGATCAACTCAACTCCCTGTAACTTATTCATCACTTGAGAAAGAGCTTCTCTAAGCGGCGCTTCCTCGTGATAGTAATCTCCCAGCACAGCTATTATCCTCATTCATAATCGCTCCTTTTATCTGATTGATATAGACATGATGCCTACTCTTGGTGTTTCAAAAAATACACTTTCTGATGTGAATCATCCTTGCCCTAAATAATCAGTTAATGCTCTCCAGTTTTTCTAATACTCTGATTAACCTAATGTAGTTATCTTGAACTCTTTACTTGCACTGTTATAGATGCTTCACCATTTATTTTAGCACAAATCAGTCAAGCGTTTACATTAATTCGATCTCCCCATTTTGTGATGATTAGACAAAAAGACGCGCACACTCTAATTGAATAGAGTGTGCGCGTTTGCTTTATATACCGGCGGCCGGAGTCGAACCGGCACGCCCTAATGGGCACTGGATTTTGAGTCCAGCGTGTCTACCAATTCCACCACGCCGGCAATATTTATTGAAGATAAGGCGGTAACCGGATTTGAACCGGTGATGAAGGTTTTGCAGACCTCTGCCTTACCACTTGGCTATACCGCCATCTTAAATTATTCAATTAAAACTGGGCTACTAGGGATCGAACCTAGGAATGACGGGATCAAAACCCGCTGCCTTACCGCTTGGCTATAGCCCAATTAAGGGCGACTGATGGGGTTCGAACCCACGAATGCCGAGACCACAACCCGGTGCGTTAACCACTTCGCCACAATCGCCATAAAAAATATAATCGTTCCTATTTTTGATACATACTTTCCATAGTATGAACAGGAACTAACAGGGGTAGCAGGAGTTGAACCCACATCGATGGTTTTGGAGACCATAGTTTTACCATTAAACTATACCCCTAACAAAATGGAGGGAGTAGGATTCGAACCTACGAACCCGAAGGAGCGGATTTACAGTCCGCCGCGTTTAGCCACTTCGCTATCCCTCCAAAAAACTAGTGGCGCTGGACAGAGTCGAACTGCCGACACACGGAGCTTCAATCCGTTGCTCTACCAACTGAGCTACAGCGCCTTAAAACAAAAACGGTCCCGACGGGATTCGAACCCGCGATCTCCTGCGTGACAGGCAGGCGTGATAACCGCTACACTACGGGACCTCACTTTTGCTAAAAACTTTTTATAGGACACACTGCAGGCTGTTGCCTGAGTGTGTCCTGGTTGTACGTTGCTAAAGCAACTACAACCATGACAATTGCGGGGGCAGGACTTGAACCTGCGACCTCCGGGTTATGAGCCCGACGAGCTGCCAACTGCTCTACCCCGCGATAATATATAGGATACACTGTGAGCTATGCCCAAGTGTACAATGCTTGTAAGCTTCTAAAGAAGCAACAATCTCAAAATGAGATACTGCAAGCTGAAGCTTGAGTATACCATGTCTGTAATCGCTAAAGCTTCAACAGCCATGAAAAGGAGGATGTGGGATTCGAACCCACGCGCGTTTTTACACACCTGACGGTTTTCAAGACCGTTCCCTTAAGCCGGACTTGGGTAATCCTCCACTATATAACTATTAAGTTATCATGACCCCTACGGGATTCGAACCCGTGTTACCGCCGTGAAAGGGCGGTGTCTTAACCGCTTGACCAAGGGGCCTGGTTTTTTATGTTGCAATGGGCCTAAATGGACTCGAACCATCGACCTCACGCTTATCAGGCGTGCGCTCTAACCAGCTGAGCTATAGGCCCTGAAAATCAGGTTATACTATTTAAGTATAAAGCGGGTGAGGAGAATCGAACTCCCGACATCAGCTTGGAAGGCTGGGGTTTTACCACTAAACTACACCCGCAAAAACGGTCCCGACGGGATTCGAACCCGCGATCTCCTGCGTGACAGGCAGGCGTGATAACCGCTACACTACGGGACCTCACGAAAAACTTCATAGGATACACTGTGGACTAGCGTCCAAGTGTACCATGTCTGTAAGAAGCTAAAGCATCTACAGCCATGGCAATTGCGGGGGCAGGACTTGAACCTGCGACCTCCGGGTTATGAGCCCGACGAGCTGCCAACTGCTCTACCCCGCGATAATATTAGAAAAGAAATATAGGTTCCACTGTGGACTGGCGTCCAAGTGTACCATGTCTGTAATTGCTAAAGCTTCAACAGCCATGGCAATAACAATGGACCTTGCAGGACTCGAACCTGCGACCGAACGGTTATGAGCCGTTTGCTCTAACCAACTGAGCTAAAGGTCCTCGGATCCGTTAAAAATATAATAGCGGCGGAGGGAGTCGAACCCACGACCTCACGGGTATGAACCGTACGCTCTAGCCAGCTGAGCTACACCGCCATTTAATGTTACTAATCGGGAAGACAGGATTCGAACCTGCGACCCCTTGGTCCCAAACCAAGTGCTCTACCAAGCTGAGCTACTTCCCGAAGATAAAAAGTGCACCCTAGAGGACTTGAACCTCTAACCGCCTGATTCGTAGTCAGGTACTCTATCCAATTGAGCTAAGGGTGCATACTGTGGTGCATGTGACATACCGAGGGCCGGAGTCGAACCGGCACGGAGAATACTCCCCGCAGGATTTTAAGTCCTGTGCGTCTACCAATTCCGCCACCCCGGCAAGAGTGTATGATCTGGTTTACTAAGTGGATATTCCCAAGCGAAAGACGGGATTCGAACCCGCGACCCCCACCTTGGCAAGGTGATGTTCTACCACTGAACTACTTTCGCATCAGAGCAGAACATCTCTGCTCATGAAAAAATGCCGGCTAAAGGATTTGAACCCTCGACCCACTGATTACAAATCAGTTGCTCTACCAACTGAGCTAAGCCGGCTTAGTACAATGCGGATGGAGGGACTTGAACCCCCACGCCGTGAAGCGCTAGATCCTAAATCTAGTGCGTCTGCCAATTCCGCCACATCCGCATATATAAGGTTAACCTTATATATGAGCCGTACAGGATTCGAACCTGTGACCCTCTGATTAAAAGTCAGATGCTCTACCAACTGAGCTAACGGCTCTTGTAGCTATGGAGGTTAACGGGCTCGAACCGCTGACCCTCTGCTTGTAAGGCAGATGCTCTCCCAACTGAGCTAAACCTCCAATATGTACTGCATAGCAACGTCCTGCTTTCACAAAGGGAAACCCTTCACTATCCTCGGCGCTGAGAAGCTTAACGGCTGTGTTCGAAATGGGAACAGGTGGATCCTTCTCGCCATCGCCACTATACAGTTTGTTGCATTAGGTTACTGCAGCAACTCTTATATCATACAAAGATATTCATCTTTTGTCAACAACTTTTGTAAAAATAATTAAAATCAATTCTTTCATCCTTTAGAATCAAAGGCTACTCATCTTTCCAATGTTTCGACAAAAAGCCTGCTCTTCCTGATCCTACACTGTATCGCTTATAGTAGGCGGACTCTTTTAAGTGGAATTCCTGGTGATAATCTTCAGCAGGATAAAACGGCTTACCTTCTTCTATACTGGTAACAATTGGCTGTTTGAACTTTCCGCTGTTGGTCAGTTCATTTTTCGATTCTTCTGCGATTGCTTTCTGTTCCGGCGTATTATAGAAGATAACCGGTCTGTAGGAATCTCCTCGGTCTGCAAATTGGCCGCCTGCATCTGTTGGGTCAGTTTGTCTCCAGTAAATCTCTACAAGATCTTTATAAGAAACGACTTCAGGATCATAGGTTATTTCTACTGCTTCTGTATGTCCCGTTTTACCTGAAGTAACTTGGCGGTAAGTCGGATTCTCTACATGTCCGCCTGTGTAGCCGGATGTGACTGAATGAATCCCGGGTGAGGTCTCAAACGGTTCTACCATGCACCAGAAACAGCCTCCTGCGAAAACAGCTTTTTCTAAATTTGCCATTGTTCTTCCTCCTTCATAAGCGTCCTGTTCTAATTACCGATTTCATCACACTACTTGGTCAGTATGTGTATTATAGAGTTTAACATAAAACTGCAGTATTGAATCGAGTAGGAGATAAATGATTAATTCATTTATCGTCCTCTCACACCACCGTACGTACGGTTCCGTATACGGCGGTTCAATATCTTAAGTAAGC
>NZ_PVTO01000051.1 GCF_003003275.1 Alkalibacterium olivapovliticus | reverse complement strand
AATCGGAACTAGCGAAATTGTTTGAGAGATCAGCCCGGAGTTAAATAAAGTTTACAGAAGGTAGTCTTCATTTACACAAAATTATTGACACTCCCATTTTTACCACTTAGTCTCTAAACTTCGTACTGTATATATCTTGAGTTATGATTACAACTTATACATAATTTCAAGCTTAATGTAGCACTTTAGTAGGAATATTTGGTCTACTACCGAAGACTCTTAACTCTTCTTAACTACATTATTAAAGCATTTTTGAAGATAAACAAAGAGTTGACTAAGATATGTCCTCATGTGTTCCGGTCATACCAATACCTCAATTTTAATTAAAGTAGATACTGAAAGGAACAAGATTCAGGAACGCTTAGGATACGCTTAAATCGATATCACTTCAGATGTTTATGGACATTTAACAGAAACTTCAAGAAAAAACTTTGCCAACAAGTTCTCTAAAGCAGTGGACTTTTGACCTTAAAAATCACGCCATCGGTCACGAGCGCAAAAAAAGACACCTTCCAAAGAGGAAAGTGTCTTGAAATGTTGATATAGTACTGTCTTAACGTTTTGAGAAATATACAACAGTACCACAAGAATGCATATCCATTGAAAAAACATCTATATCAACATCCTATATTCAAAAACAGAGATGAACGTTGATATATATGGACTGAACTAGATACTACTTGCACCAATTTGAACCACAATGCTAGTTGAATACGTAGGTCAATTCAATAATTTGAATTGACCTTTTTATTATAATCCACTTCTAGAAACAAATTCCATATCAATTTAGTATATGTTATATCGTTCTAAAATTTTAAAGATATCAACAAGTAGTATATTTATCTTTGTATTTTCGTTTATAAGCGGAAGATCCACTGTAATTTCCCCAATATATTCTTTGAGGTTATTTGACAGAGTATATGGGAAGACAAAATTATTGGATCCTCTAATTCTATTTGTATCATTATATTTAAAAGAAATATCGTAGAAAAATTGTTTGCCTACTGAATACCAATCCAATGGCGGTGTTTTAACTTTTGAATTTATTTCGCTATATTTTTCTAGATTATAATATTTCGCATCATAAATATTTACTTCATTATCGATATATTGAAGTGTATCGGGTATCTGATTGTTATAAATATTGTTAAAGATATTGTCATTAACAGTAAAATTCCAGATAGCTTTGGGAACATATTTTTTTAAATATTCATTATGCATATAAATTTTATTTACTATATCTTCAAAAAGCAGATAAAAATCTTCCGTAGTTATTGCAACATCAGTTGATATTTTTTCTTCAAATCTTAAATAAGTCATAATATTTCGTATTAGTTCTTTTTCTCTTTTATTATTTGTACTTTTTAATTTATCTAATAAATATCTATATGTACTTTCATTTAAAAGATCACTAAATTTTATTGATAGCAATTGATTATGATATTTAAAACCCCATAAGAAAGCACCACTATTTAATGAAATATACTCCATTAAATTAGAATGTATTAATGATAATAAATCATTATCGTTTATCTTTTTCTGTCTAATAAATTGAGTTAAAATATGTTCGGTATTTATCAATGCAGGTGTTACACTTTTAATTGTTTTATTCCATTTTATTTTACCTCTATCTTGTATTTTAATTAAATAAGCCTGTTTTTGATATAACCCATTATTAATAAAATCATTAACTAACCAATCAATAATATAAAATACATTGTCCGAACTAATGTAAGCCTGATTCCCAGAGTCAGTATTAGATAAATGTCGTGATTTTTTATCATAATTCATTAGTAAACGTAATAAATTTTTAATGTCTTTTTTATTTATTGCACCTACATCAGTATTTTTAGGTAAAAAAACATATATTTTATCATTGTTTATGACATAACCAACGTTACGAAGGCTATAACCATTAGCATTTTCTTTAAAATATTTTTCTAAAACAGTCGGTATATTTCTATAAGTATTTCCGTCAACATAATATACAATGTTAGAAGTCATTATTTTCACTCCTCAGAAAACATTTCTACTATGTCAGGTTGAAAGATTGACTTATATCCATGAGATTTAAATTTTTTTATAGTTTGAGATAGAGTTTTTGTTTTAAATATAGTATCTTTTTGATATTTTAAAACATCATTCCATAAGTATCCAATTAATTTTGAAGATATTAAATCAATATCCTTAATTTCTTCATCTGTAATATAATATTGCCCTAATAATGAATCCTCTTCGATTCCATTTTCTGATAACACTATATTTAAAGTTTTCCCTACTTTTTTCCAGGTAAGCCCTTCAAACCCCTCAACCGGGCCTTCAACCACATTCTCTTCTGTCCAATCAATTGGAACATATACCATTTGCCATCTCCTTTGAAACGCAGAGTCTAAAGAAAACACCATTTGATCGGCCGGATTTAAAGTAGCAATGATTGAAAGATTTCCTGGGAAAACAATTCCAGTATCTTTAAAATCAGACGGAACAGAAACAGCATTATCTATATACTCTCCAACAGAAGAATTAAAAATTGAAAATGTACTAATACCAGTATTTTTATCTCTATCCAGCAATTGAAAAGTATCTCCAAAAACAGATGGAGCGTTAGCTCTATTTAGTTCTTCAATGATTAAATAGAAATTTTCTAAGGGATTATTAATTGCTGAAATAATAATATCAACTAACGGTCCTGAAACAAACTTATATTCCATCGTTTTTTCTGGTTCTTTAACCGGTTTTAATCCACCAACAAAGTCATTATAATCATAGTCAGGATAAAATGTGATTCTCTTGCTGTTTTTACTATTGTACTTTTGATTAACACGATAACTTTTTCCTGAACCCGGGGCTCCATAGTATATTAAATTTACTCCTTTACCTTCTGGAATATCTGAAACTACATATGGTTGGAAATTCTCTTCGAGAATTTCAGCATCTTTTAATTTAGGGGAATGTTGTCCGGTATTAAATATTCTTTCGATTTTTTTTAAATCAGATGGTATATTTTCTTCTAATTCAAAAATGAGTCGTGGAGTTTTCAGTCTATAATAGGCTAGTAAATACAAACTATAGTACTTTGAATGTTGACCTACTGCTCCATCAATAGTTAATTTCAATGTATCATTTGTTAAATCATCCGTAAATAATGATAGTGAAGATTTTCTCTTAGATGCAGTATAATCTTCCGAAATGTCACGTATTAATTCAGTAGTCGACATGTAAGGAGCTGCAAGTTTATTTTTTTTAGAAGGAAACATTTCCACAATTTTATATCCTAGAGTTTTAACAGATGAAAGAACGCTCTTTCCAGTTTTTGGCAAAGTATCTCCCGGACTACTGTCTATGTAAAATGTTAAATATACAAACTTTTTAGGAGATGACGAGAAAATATAATTAATATCAACCGCGATCTTCTCTATTAAATCAGACATAAGTTGTTGAGTAATTAATGTGTTCCCAAATTTATCAGCATTTGCAATAACAAAGTCCGCCCATACCTCATTTGCTTCATCTCTAACCTCCCCTATATACATATTCTTATTTTCTTCAAATGTCTCCACTTCGGATAACAGAGATATTTGCTGAATTGGATGTTTTGCTTCTTCTTTAAACTCATTTTCATAAAAAAAATTGATATCATCTATCATTTTATTAATAAACTTTACTGGGGTCCATTTAACACCAGATGTAGGTTGTTTTCTCTCTATATTATCTAAAAGAGTTATTTTATCTTTTTCACCCTTTTCATATTTTCTAAATTCTCTCATTAATAATTTTGATATCATGATTTTCATTTTTATCACTCTTTCAGATTGTATTCAAAACAGTATTAGACTCTAATAATTTTTAACAAGAACTTCGTGACGCGGGAACCTTCTCCCAGTTTTACCAACTTCTACAACATTAAAATTATGTTTTTTAATCCAATCAATAAGTTTTTTATTAGTTTCACCTTTATGTTCTATTAC
Organism: Alkalibacterium olivapovliticus; assembly: GCF_003003275.1. Lineage (GTDB taxonomy): Bacteria > Bacillota > Bacilli > Lactobacillales > Carnobacteriaceae_A > Alkalibacterium > Alkalibacterium olivapovliticum. Next base: position 2,059 of record NZ_PVTO01000051.1, on the reverse strand, counting down.
ATTTGACAGCATAAATTTGTAACCCTTTTCATGTATTTTAGACAACTTATTAAGCAATAAGGTTTCCATTTTTGGAGTCCATTGAACATTCATTCGATTCCCATCATTATATGCAGCTGAAGTGATAATATAAGGGGGATCAAAATAAAATAGGCTATCTTTATCAAAATCAAAATAGTTAATTTCTTCAAATGATTTATTCCAACAATCAAATTTTTTAGTTTTTGGTGTGAAATTTAATATTCTCTCTACAACATTTTCGTTAAAACCAGAATTCCCAACCGGTACATTATAGCCACCTTTTTGATTAAATCTAATCATATGTTGAAAACTATATAATGATAAAACATAGAGTTTTGCATAGTCTTTATTTATATCATCATTATATGATTGCCTGAGCTGTAAATAACTTTCTTTATCACCGGGTGACAAAGAAAATTCATTTATTATATTCTCTATTGAATTAATAATCTGGTATCCATCTTTATATAATAAACTTTGCATTATATAATGAACAAAAGGTTGTTTCTCATTAAATATAATTTTATCTGCTCCATCTATATTAATACCTACATTATAGGCTCCAGCCATAGAGTCTACAAAAGTAGATATTTTACTGGGTAAATTTGTTTTTATTATATCTATTATATCATTTTTACTACCTGCATAGTTTAAAGGTGATTTTTTTATTTTAGTATCTTTTTTAAAGTAAATTAAAAATTCCTGCAAAGGATTACCTTTGGATTTTTGACTTGAGTTTAAGTTTCTATATTCTCTATAATTAACATACCTTATATCAACAGTGTTTTCTATAGCATATTTTTTTATAGTATCAATTAATTCTTCAATTGGAACTAACCCTTGATTACTATAGCTAATAATAATATGTTCAAAATTCACTTGTCTAATTAAATCTTCAAAAACATCTTTTACTTTTGTTTTTTTGTTATAATCAGACATTCTTCTATTAACTCTTCGTCCCGTTTTCCCTCTAATTTCAGGAGAGTCATTTAAAGCAATTGTTTCTAATACATGATATGCTGAAGCGTATTGTGTTACTGTATAAGGAGGATCTATATATGCAATATCTCCTGTAATCTTTCTAACAAGCTCATTAGTATCTTCATTAAATACTCTATTATTTTTACCATATACATCTTTTTCAGTTAAAGTTATAGGCTCTAACTTAAATACCTTTTTTGCTCTAGCTTCCCAGTCTTCAAAGAATGCTTCATATGTTCCAGAAGTGTTAGAAACTCCCATAGTACTTTCTAACAATGATCCTAGTAAAAAAATATATTCATTATCATCTAATATATTATTGCTTTTTAAATCATCTAATTTATTTCTTATAAAATCAATTATAATGGCATTGTCCAAAGTAAAAAACTTTCTCTTACCATTCGTTGTAAAGTTTTCACTGACAAATCCCGTGTAACCTTCTGGAATATTATTACTATCATTAAAGTAAGTGAATGGCGATTTTCCATATTCATTTACAAATTTTTTGAATTCAGGTGTCTCAGAATTATTAATTCGTGCTTGTGATATAACACTTGCATTATACTGAGAGTCATTTATGGTAATATTAAACTTGTCTTTAAAAAACTCTGCAACACTTCCTGTTCCGCTAAATAAATCCGCAAAATTTGCATTTTCAATTTGATCTAATTCTTTATCTTTAATCAATTCTTCTATAGATTCTAATATTCGTGTCTTATTACCTATATATCTCAATCCGATACTCTCCCTTTAAAATCAATATTTTACCATAAGTATTTTACCATAAATAAATCCCACTTCCAACTTATACTTTTATTTTCTATAATAAATACATTACCGTTCTAAGTCAGAAGTTCTAGAGAATATTGATTTATTCTTTAACAGAAACTACATATTTTTTAAATCTTTCTATATGGAAGATTTTTCATTTATAAATTTTAAAAAAACTTACATCATTTCGATGAATCTCTACCTATAAACTAGACACATTAAAAAAACAATATTATGCAGTCCATAGAAGGTGATCCCGATAAGCTACTGGGGTCATCTTCTTTAA
>NZ_PVTO01000050.1 GCF_003003275.1 Alkalibacterium olivapovliticus | reverse complement strand
CTAACTCTTCTAGTTTATCAAATAGAACGAAAGTATGGGATAAAAGTGCACATTATTATCTAGCAGTAACTGCATAATACAGTTTAGCAGTCACAGAAACTTATTATTTTGAATACTAGCTATAATCCGTTGAGCTCGATCATCATAATTATTCTCGTAGTAGTATTGTGTCATGTGCCTCAGAGTTTCATAAGCTTTTGCTCCTTCAAAATCTGAAAATATTTCAATTAACGACTTGATATCTGGATCTGCTTTTATCGTTTTTCTATCTTTAGCAGAATATTGAGTATCAAAGTCAATTGTAGTAAAGTCTGTTGCTAGCTTCGAGTAATTCTTTGAAGAATGCTCTGCTAAATTTAAATTATTTTCATTTTTTTCGTCACTAATTTCCTGTGAATCATCAAATCGTGATTCTGAAACAGGTGTTTGAACTACTGGCCTACTCTTCTTTTTTCTATTAGTTAGAGCCAATTTTGTCACCTACTTTCGGTTCAAACTCAATTAAATCTAATTTTCTTGAATAGTCTGTTAGCTTATTTCCATTTAAGTATTTGGGCTTATAGATGTAGTTACGAGGTATGTCACCCTGTTCCTCAAATAATGATATTCTTTCCTCTAGTTCTCTAAATATATCGGCAAATAGTGCGAAAACTTTCCTATCATGATGATCAATGGATGTTATTCCGTATTCCGGATAATCATCAATTCTTTTTTGATTACTAACTATGGCATTGAATGTAAAGTTTTCTCCAAATGCTTCTTTTGTTTGAAAAATAATAGACTCATGTAATTCTCTTTTAGGTTGCAACAAAAAAGGAAGAAGTCCCAATACCTCACCTCTGAAGTCATCTCCAAAATCATCTATTAGTGTTTGAAGATAGACATTTATAATATCGAGAGAACCCTCAAAAGAGTAGGTTTTAGTCTCTTGTGGAATAACAAAGTAATCTGCGCAGACCATTGCATTATCAACCTTGATATCAGTACTCGGTCCAACATCGATCCAAATATAATCGTAGAGCTCTTTTAGTGGTTCCAATAGGCTAGAAAAATGAAAAGTTCGTTGTTTAGTAATTTCAGCTACATGGGAGGGATGGTCATTTTTTAAAGGATATAGTAACTCCAAGAACAACCCATACTTTGCCATGTCACCACCACCTGCTATCATATGTAAATTTGGCGTCAACTCAACAATTGCACTTTTAAGGTCATCTTTCTTAATAGCACTAACTACAGTAGAAGGAAAATTTTTGTCAAAAGTTTTTCCTAGTAAGCTTGTTGCATTAGCTTGTTTATCAAAATCTATTAACAGACACTTATTATTAAACTCTTCGTTAGGTAATGAAGCAACTATAGCTTCAAAGCAAGTTGAAGTTGTTTTACCTACTCCACCCTTCTGATTTGCGTTAATAATAACTCTTGCTGCTTTGTGATTATCCATTTCTCTAACACCTCCATGATATGTAAAAAATCTCCTAAAATCATTGTATCAATACTAACATACATATGCAATAGTTAAATGTATTTAGGAGAACTTTTTCAAAATAATACTTCAGGAATATAAAAAGGAGAAAAGGAGAAAAGGAGAAAAGGAGAAAAGGAGAAAAAGAAAGCTTCAACTCTCTTTTTCTCCTTTTAACAGTTATGTTTATAGACTATAAGAATCAATGTAAGACGCAATATATTATTTCTTTTTTAGATTTAGGAGAAAAAGAGAAAAGGAGAAAACTCTCTTTTTCTCCTAAAAAATAGATTTAGGAGAAAAAGAGAAAAAGAGACTTTTCTCCTAAAAATAAATGCTGTTTTATCTATTTACATAAAGATAACTGTCGGTTAAGGTGTGCGTATAGAAAAATAAAAAAGAGACGGAAGCATTTGATTCAACAAAATCAAATGCTTCAGAATCACATAATCTACAGTTATGTGTTCCCGCTCGCCTCTAAGGTTTATAAGTGGTTGGTAGCCACTTATGACTTTTAAATTATGGACGGATCACGATCCGTTCGTAGTTGATTCTAGCATAAAGAGGCGCGCACTTCAACATTAGGACCCTCTATGCTTACTACCTAAAATAGAGCAGGCACTTTCCTACAGAAGAGGACACATAAACAGATGTGTCCTCTTTTTTGTAGAAAGGAACCCCTATGCCTAACGTTAACAGCTTGTACCCTTACATATTGAAAGATGGATTACAACGGTATAAATTTAAACACAGTGAGAACCGGCCAACTGATCACCAAGAAAAAATGGGTAAAAAAGGCGTCAGCTTTGTCTTCAGAAGCAAAGAACAGATGGCCAATGCTCGAGGCTTTATCGTGACGTCAGAAGAAGCGATTCAAGAGAATAAAGACACATTATCCCACTGGACCCCGAATGTTTATGGCTGGGGAGGGTATGTGGACCTAGAGCGGAAACACGTTATGGGCTTTTTTGAGGAAAATCTAATGCAAATCAATACCTATGTCATCGATATCGATTGTGCGAAAGACGTGGTGAGTAGCGACGACATTTTACTGGCCGGGATTGACCTGGGTGTCACACCGACGTTAATTGTCGAGTCACCTAATGGCTACCAGGCTTATTTTGTCCTCGATCGCCCCAGTTTTATCTCTAAAGCACATGACTTTAAGTCATTACGTACAAATAAAGCCATTGCGCGCTCATTAAAGCTGGCTTTTTCAAAAGAAATAGAAGGCGTCGATTTTGGCTGCAATCCGTTCGGCATATTTAGGTTCCCTAATGAAGAGAATATCGTTTTTTACGAGCCAGACAATCTCTTCAATTTTAAAAAACTCATGGCCTGGTCAATGAAAGTGAGTGACGATCACCACCAGGAACAACAGGACCGATTCATGAAACAGTTTAAGACAAGTGACTTCAAACAGACGCAAACGAGCTGGTTCAGGAGTTTATTAAATCAAACAGAGATCAAAGGTGGAAAAGGGGTACTAGGCCGAAATTCAGCCCTATTCACCGCTTCTTTGGCCTGCTATTCGTCTAACCTGGATCAAGACACCTGCATTGAGCTCATGACCGACTTCAATGCGTCTTTGTCTTACCCTCTATCTGAAAGAGAAGTCAGAAAGACCGTCCGATCTGCTTATTCAGGGCGTTATAAGGGCGCTTCAGCGCATTATATCCAATTACTGAATGAACAGTGGGTAGGCGACGATACACGCGCTGAGAGCTCAAATAAGGGCGTCTGGTACAAGTTTGCGAAACCAAGGGAAGAACGCCAGAAAAGTCATTACTCGGAATGGCGCAGAGATTTGATCCGTTTAATTGAACGCACAGCAACGAAGAGCCAAGGCTTTGTGCAATTCACGCGAAAAGAACTCATGAACGCCCTAGGCATACCTGAATCCAGTTTGAAAGACTTGCTGAGACAAATGAAAAACGACGACTACGTGACGATTAAGACCAAACCAGGGAGAAATGGCTACACACGTTTATGGACCGTTAAAAGCATTGTATTAAGCCTTATACGGTCTAAACGAGTCAAGCAACTAGCCGATAAAGAAGGCTTGCTACAGACACTGGCACCCATTCAAACGCTGATAGAAAAGGTGTCTAATAAGCCGATAAACAGAGAAAAACTACAGGAGATCATCTTAAAAGAAATCGTGAATACCTCTTAAAATTTAAAAGGGACGAACTGCCTATTACTTATTTCTAGTATACGGTGGTGCCTCTGTAAAGATGTGCGTATAGTGCTCGTTTATCTATTTTCTCGTACTCGGTTGCATTCTATACTCACCAGGTATACTATAGGTCTATACTCTAGTGTGGAGGAGGGTTATTTATGCTCGGTGAACGGTTATCTGGTGCGTTTGAAGTAGAAAATGGTATCTTGACGTTAGAACGTGCGGTTGAATTAGGCTTGTCTAAAGAGTCTGTTAGAAAAGCTTATCGTCGTGGGGATCTAGTGAAGGCTGAACGCGGGATTTATTTATTGCATGAGGATTATGACGATGATCTGTACGTTATGCAGCTGAAGTATTCAAAAGGGGTTTATTCTTACGAGACAGCTTGTATGCTGCATGGGCTGACGACTTTTTCTCCATTCGCTTATATTATGACGTTTCCCAAAGGGTATCATTTAAATAATAGAGCAGAGCATTCGATTGAAGCACATTTTGCCACGCCTTTCTTTTATTCTTTAGGTGTCATGGAGTGTACAAGCTGGTTAGGCAATCCGTTACGGGTGACGAACTTAGAACGGACAGTGATTGATATGCTGAGGTCGCCTCGTACATTGCCTGATATCCTTGACGAAGTCCTGGTTAATTATCAATGGTCAGAAGAGAAGAATATAGACCGTTTAAAAGAATATGCCTCACTGTACCGTGTAGAACGTCAGTTAAAAGAAAGAGGATTGATTCAGAGTGAATGAAGGGAAAATGAAGCAGTTAGTTAAAACAAAAGCGAAAGAAACGGGGTTACCCCCGCAGCAATTATACGGCTTATTTGCGATGGAGCAGCTCTTGATAAAATTAAATGATTCACCGTATAAAGATCATTTAATTTTAAAAGGTGGCTATGTCTTGGCTACGACATTAGGTTTAGATAGACGTGCGACGCGTGATTTGGATACGACGGTTAGAGGGTTCCATTTGGACAAGGAAAAGATGGAAGAGATTGCTGATTTTATTACGCAATCGAATCAAAAGGCGAGTCAATTTGAATTAGTGGGGATTAAAGAAACAAGAGAAGCGTTTGACTACAATGGGTATGAATTGAAGCTGTTGTATATTAACGGAAAAGCTCGCTTTCCGATCTCCGTTGATTTTACAACAGGTGAAGACCTGCTTGATGTAGAAGAGTTAGAAGTGATTCCGTCTTTATTTGATACCAGCGTTGAGCTTACCTTTCCTCGTTACCCGTTAGAACAAATCATTGCGGATAAATGGTATACGACCTTGGCTTACGGTAAAGAAGGGGATACCAACTCGAGAATGAAAGATCTATATGATCTGCATGTTTTGTCAAAGAGTTACGATACGATCGATTATTCATACGTTGTGGAAGCAGTCAAGAAAACGATGACTCAAAAAAATAATCATATTACTCCTGACGAATATGATTCAATCATTAACTTTTTACAGTCCTCGGAGCAGCAAAAGCTAACGTGGAAAAATTATCAGAGGTTGTATCCATTTGCCCGTGAGTTACAGTTTAACGACGTGATGGAGAGTGTTAAATGGATCTCTAATCAACTAGAGGCCAGTTTAGGAAAATAAGAATAAGTCATATATATAAATAGCAACAACTATTTTTTATCAACCTTGTTTAGGGAAGCCATACTTTTCTAAGTAAGAATCGTCGATGTTGAAAAATAAATTTTAGGAGAGGGACATGGGAGTTTTAGAAATTGGTAGTCTCTTAACGGCTGGCCTAACACTTTTTTACAATGTAACGAAAAGTTTGTCAGAGAGTTTATTATATTTTTGGATTGTACAGACCGATAACAATAGATTAAAAGATATTTTAACGGATAAAAGGAAGTTGGATCAGTCAGCTTTTACGTTTTCTCTTTTAACATTATCTATTGCGTTAACGTTTAGTTTTGTAATCATTAATGCGGTACCGAATCGATCTGACAGATGGCCAGTAGCTATCTATAATAATCTATTCACGATTTCCTTTACGCTTATAGCATTAGTATTTTTAATTTATGCATTTGCTGTTTTTAAGAGGAAAAATAAAAGAGTATTAAGAATAGCAGATACTGACGGGAGTCATTGGTATTTGCACGGAAGGCTGTCTAATGATATGTATTTATTTAAGGACTCCAAATCAAAAGAGATAAACAAATTGAAATTAAAAACTAAAGCTGAAATGATTGAACTGTTTGATGGTTTTGTAGATGTTGATCGTCCTTCTTTAGGGAAGAAGGACGCGATAATTGAAACGGAAGAAAAAAATGAACAGTGAATACAAATAATGTTCCGAGGATTTATTTTTAAAAAAGAGTGAATGCAATAGAAGGATACAATGTAGTCCTTAAAATTTACGGCTGATGTTTTATGTATACTGTTGTGCTCATAAAAAGATTAGTAAGAAGAGGAGGATATGTGTGGAGGTTACATACGGATTGAACAACCAGAAGATAGGACGGGTTGTTGCTTGGCATGAAGACGCTACTCAAAAGGGGAATTTTGTTTTGACGATCGAGACATCTACAGGGACAGTTATTCATTCAGTTGAAAAGAAATTAAGTAAAAAACAAGAAGAAGAACTAAAGAGAATAGTGCCGAAAGATGATACGGGCTTATAGAAAGATAAAAAAGATATAGGTACAAAATAAGTTAAATGATCAGGATATATTTAGGGAGAGTGTAAAATATTTTGTGTAAATAGAAAAAAGGAAGTCCCTTCTGTAGAATAGAGTTACCACACTAAATTCACAGAAAAGAGGACTTCCCTA
>NZ_PVTO01000049.1 GCF_003003275.1 Alkalibacterium olivapovliticus | reverse complement strand
CCCCAAGGAGGGATATAGAACATTCATAAAATGAATGTCGCAACTCCTTTTGCACTCGCTATAGAGAACTAACGTTCTCTATAGTTTGACGGTTTATTCAGTATGCTCTTTTTCCAAAAGATCGCCAGTTATTGCCATTACTTTTGTCTTGACTTATTACCATAAGACTTTAGCTTGTCTTTATTTTAATTAATGATTGATTAAATTCAACCGGTTGGCCGTCTTCGATCATAATTTTACTTACTTCACCATCTACATCACTTTTTATTTCATTCATCACTTTCATCGCTTCGATAATGCACAGCGTCTGACCTTTGGTGACTTTGTCTCCTTCACTGACAAATGCTGGTGTTTCCGGCGAGGATGAAAGGTAGCCTGTTCCGACAATAGGTGCCTTTAATTCATGTAAGTTCTCTTCATCTTCCACTACTTGGGAAGCAGGTTGAACTTCTTGAATTTCCGGAGAGGCTGCAGCTTTATTTGGTTCAAAAGACTGAGGATGTGAAGTGACTTCTTTATTCATTGAGACAACAGCCTGTTCTCTTTTGCTCATTTTTAAAGAAACTTCTTCGTTTTCCATTTCGAACTCATACAGAGATGACGAGTCAATATGATCGATCAGCTCTTTTAATTGTTCAAAGTTCATTATTGACCCTCCCATTTCTTGAAGCAAGTAACGGCATTATGTCCTCCGAATCCTAAAGAATTATTCAATGCATACTTGATTTCTTTTTCTCTGGATTTATTTTCAATGTAATCTAAGTCACAGGCTTCATCAGGTGTTGTTAAATTGATTGTAGGAGGCATGATTCCTTCCTGAAGAGCTTTAACAGCAGCAATTGCTTCTATAGCGCCTGCTCCGCCCAGTAAGTGACCGGTCATACTTTTTGTGCTGGAAACTGCTACATTTTTTGCATCATCTCCAAATGCTGCTTTGATCGCTTCTGTTTCTGAAACGTCATTTGCGGGAGTAGATGTACCATGCGCATTGATGTACCCAACGTCTGATGGGGTAATCCCAGCTTCTGACATGGCCAGCTTCATTGCACGTGCTGCACCGGATCCATCTGGTGAAGGAGCGGTCATATGGAAACTGTCCCCTGTAGCACCGTAGCCCGTTATTTCGCCGTATATTTTAGCGTTTCTATTTAATGCCGATGTTAAACTTTCAAGGACGATGACGCCTGCACCTTCACCCATTACAAACCCGTGACGATTTTTGTCGAATGGAATCGAAGCAGCATTAGGGTCTTCATTCGTGGAAAGAGCATTTAGAGCAGCGAAACCGGACATACCGATTTCATTGATGCTTGCTTCAGCACCGCCAGCCAGCATAACATCTGCGTATCCATGTTTGATCGTTCTGAACGCTTCACCAATCGAATTATTTCCGGAAGCACAGGCTGTTACAATTGACAGGTTAGGCCCTTTTGCGCCAGTTGCTATAGATATGTTACCCGCAACCATATTCCCGATTGCCATAGGTACAAAGAAAGGAGCTACTCTATCTAACCCTTTTTCATGCATTTTAATGATCTGATCCTGCATAGCATTCAATCCGCCAATACCTGATCCCACAATAACACCCATTCGTTCCGGATCAGTTACATCCAGGTCGATTTGACTATCCTTAACTGCTTCAAGAGCGGCAGCTACGCCGTATTGAGAAAATGGATCCATGCGTTTAGCTGATTTTCTGTCCATAACCTCTTTTGCAACGAAGCCTTTTACTTCTCCTGCTACATGAACATCAATCGCTTCTCCATCAAATTTAGTTAGAGGTCCAATTCCGTTTCTACCTTCTTTTAATCCATCCCAAAATTCCTGTACTGAATTACCTAAGGGCGTAATTGCGCCTAATCCAGTTATAACTACTCTTTCCATTCTTAGCCTCCTAAGGTTATCCGTTCATTACCATTCCGCCATCAACATGGAATACTTGCCCTGTGATGTACTTCTGGCTGCTCAAAAATTCAACTAAGTCAGCAACTTCTTCTGCTTCACCTAATCGTTTGAGTGGAACTGATTCTAGTGCTTTTTCTTTAATGTCATCTGTCAATTTCCCTGTCATATCCGATTCTATAAATCCTGGTGCAATGGCGTTCGCCACTACTCCTCTAGGCGCAAGCTCTTTAGCCAGGGATTTAGTCAACCCTATGACCCCTGCTTTACTGGCTGCATAATTGGACTGTCCTACATTTCCAACTGTTCCGACGACACTGGATAAATTGATAATATGTCCAGATCGCTGCTTCAGCATGACTTTCGCCACTTCTCTGGATGTGTAAAACGTCCCTTTTAAATTGACATCTAGTGTTGCATCAAATTCTTCGTCTGACATTCTGATTATCAGGTTGTCTCTAGTGATCCCCGCATTATTTACGAGAACATCAATTTGCTTAAACTGTTTTTTTGTTTCTTTAATCAGTTGTTTGGCAAATGATGAATCACTTACGTCTCCAGTAATAACATACGCAGTACCGGAGAAAGAGTTGAAATAATCCAGTAGTTCACTTGAAAGCTCACTGCGTCCATTAATGACAACATTGTGTCCAGCTTTCAAAAAACTGGTCGCTATCGCTTTACCGATGCCTCTCGTACTGCCTGTGACAATAACTGTTTTTTTATCCATAATTCCCCCGCTATCCATGTTTATTCTCCACTAATTTCTGTAACTGACTGACTTTTTCAATATTTTTAACCGCTACACTTTTATCAATCGCTTTGATGAACGATCTAAGTGTTTTACCAGGCCCGACTTCAATAAAATCTGTAGCACCATCATCTATCATCTGTAAAATCATTTGCTCAAACCTTACAGAGGAGGTCATCTGCTGTGTAAGTAATGTCGGTATGGATTGGCTGTCAGGATACTGTTCTGCAGTGACATTCGAATAAACAGGAATTGTACTAGTTGAGAAATGACTGTCTTTTAACACCGTCATAAATTCCTGAGCAGCCGGTTCAAGAAGCAGAGAATGAAAAGGACCGCTGACCTTCAGTTCCACTACACGCTTAGCTTTTGCTTCTTCAGCTTTGATCATAGCCTTATCAACACCCGCCGAACTACCCGACAAGACAAGCTGTGTCGGCGTATTATAATTAGCGACAGTAACATAATCAGTCTGGGATACCTCATCGCAAATTGATTCGATTAGTGCAGCATCCAAACCAATAACAGCTGCCATTTTTCCTTTTCCGTCTGGGACAGCTTCTTCCATCAGAGACCCTCTCTTATGAACAAGTTTTACCGCTTCAGAAAATGTCAGGGCTCCCGAGGAAACTAAAGCTGTGTATTCCCCAAGACTTAATCCCGCCACCATATCAGGGGTTATTCCTTCTTCGTTCAGTGATCTCTCAATAGCATAACTCACGGTGAGGATGGCTGGCTGAGTGTATGGCGTAAAATGGATTTTCTTCTCGTCTTCAAAGCAGATAGCGGATAAATCTTCGCCTAAAGCCTCGCTGGCTTCTTCGAAGATGTTTCTGACCATCTGACTGTGATCGTAGAATTCTTTTCCCATTCCTAAATATTGTGCGCCTTGTCCACTAAATACAAATGCAGTTTTCACATTCAACGACCTTTCATATTAAAGTAACGCTAATACTGCAATAAACTTTGAGTATCAAAGTATTAGCTGATTATTCGTCCTTTTTTAAAACACAACTGGATTTGAAGTGATTTCCTTGTACTCACTCATCAATTCCTGGATAATCTCTTCGCAGCTTTGTTCCTTGCTGACAAGTCCAGCAATCTGTCCGGCCATGAATGACCCTTCGTTTTTATCGCCTTCTACCACTGCTTTTCTTAAAGCCCCTTTAGCCAGAGCTTCCAATCTTGAAAAATCGGGTTCAGCATCACTGCTAATCTCTTTTTCGACTTTCAGGTATTCTTTAGTCAGTTTATTTCTCAACACACGGACCGGATGACCTGTCACCATTCCCGTAACGACTGTATCGATATCTCTCGCTTTAATAATACGCTTTTTAAATGTATCGTGCGCAATACTCTCATGAGCCACTACAAACCGGGTTCCCAGCTGAACAGCTGAAGCCCCCAGCATCAAAGCGGCTGCCATGCCTCTTCCATCAGCGATACCTCCGGCAGCAATGACGGGTATGTTCAATGCATCTACAACTTGAGGAACAAGGGTCATGGTCGTCAGTTTGCCGATATGCCCCCCTGCTTCCATTCCTTCACAGATAACCGCATCTGCCCCTTCGTTCTCCATACGCCTTGCTAGAGCTACGGAAGCGACGACTGGTATAACTGTGATGCTCGCTTCTTTGAATCTGTTCATATACTTACCGGGACTTCCTGCTCCGGTAGTTATGACTTTTATATTTTCTTCGCAAATAACGTCGACGACTTCATCCACATAAGGCGATAACAGTAAAATATTGACGCCAAATGGTTTATCCGTCATTTTCTTTGTTTCATGTATCGTTTTTCTGACCACTTCACCCGGCTCATGCCCTGAGCCAAGCATACCCAGTCCACCTGCGTTTGATACAGCCGCTGCCAGACTAGGAGTGGCTACCCAAGACATCGCTCCTTGTATGATGGGGTACTCAATGCCAAGCTGATCTAATAATGGTTGATTCATCTAGGAGCTCCTTCCTTATGATTAAGCTTCTAATTGTCCTTCGACATATTTAACTAAATCTTCCACAGTAGATAAGCCTTCTTCTGATTCGATTTTGATATCGAATTCATCTTCAATGTCATTGATGATCTGGAAAAGATCTAAGCTGTCTGCTTCCAATTCTTCTCTGAAGTTAGTTGTGCGTTGTACTTCGCTTTCTTCTTTGTCTAACTGGTCTACGATAATTTCCTGGATTTTTTCAAAAGTTGTCATTTTATAATTCCTCCGATTAGTTAATTTCTAAAAGCAGCGTTCCCCAGGTTAATCCCCCGCCAAACGCACTTAAGATAATTTTTTGTTTTTTGTCAATAAAAAGTTTTTTGTCTTTAGCTAATTCATCGATCAGAATAGGTAAGCTAGCCGCCGATGTGTTGCCATATTTCTGGATATTCATTGGAAATTTCTCAATAGGACATCCTAGTTTTTTTGCTACGATTTCAATTATACGAGCATTCGCCTGATGTAACAGAATGTAATCTACTTCTTCAAGTGAGGTATCATTGCTGTCCAGCACCTTATGGATACTCTTTGGAATCGATTTAGTCACAAAGTTGAAAATTTCCCTGCCGTCCATTGATAAAAATCCAGCTGACTCTTCCGCGTTGACCAGAGGGTTGCTAACATTTTTTTTACCGGACACAAGCGCTTCTCCTTTGTCACCATTCGCATGAAGATCTTCTGTGATAAAATGGTCGTCGTCTTCATTTTTCTTTAAAAGAACACCGCCGGCACCATCTCCGAACAGTACTGCTGTTTTTCGATCTGACCAGTCAATTGTCTTGGACATGACTTCACCACCCAATACCAAGGCATAAGGAAAGTCGATATGTCTCAACATTTTCTCAGCCGTTGCCAGAGCATAAACAAAACCCGAACACGCAGCATTAAGATCAAAAGCCATAGCATTAGTTGCTTTAAGAGCCGCCTGCACTTTACTCGCTACCGACGGCGACTGACCGTCAGGGGTCATGGTGGCGACAATGATCAGACCAATTTCGTCAGGGTTGACCGATTTACCTTCTAATGTTTTCATACTTGCTTTAATACACAAGTCGCTGGTATCTTCACCTTCTGATAAATAACGGGTCTCTATACCTGTGCGTTTGTATATCCATTCATGAGATGTCTCCATCCATTTCGACAAGTCGTAGTTGGACACTTTTTTTTTAGGGACATACTTCCCAGTAGAATGAATTTTTATTTTAATAGGGTTCATTACTCTGGTATTTGCTCCTTTGTGCGCTCTAAGAAACTGTGAAGGTTCACTAATCCTTTCATTAAAACTTCAGCTTCTTCCTCGCTCATTTCTTGTATCGTTTCTCTAACCATATCTCTATGAAATTTGTCGTGAAGGCGATAAAGCAGACGGCCTTGTTTGGTGAGGGCCAGCGTAATTACTCGTCTGTCTACTTCGCTCCTTAATCTGTTAACGTACCCTTTTCTCACTAGATTATTGACAGATACTGTCAATGTCCCGACTGTAATGCCCAACTTCTTTGCGACTTCACTCGTCGTGTGTTCCTGGTACATGCCGATTGCATCGATTGTATGCATTTCTTTTATCGATACATCTTTGAACTGGCTTAACCTTAAAGTGCGTTCTTCAATCATTAAAACATCGTTAAATATCGATACTAGATAACCGTTTATCTCATTGATTTTATGGTCCACATCAGCTCCTCCTATTCGTTTGCCTTTTTTGTTTGACTATCAAACTATTTGACAATCAAAATACTATATTAGATTTCAGGAACTGTCAAGAAAAATCGAGTAGGAGATAAATGATTAATTCATTTATCGTCCTCTCACACCACCGTACGTACGGTTCCGTATACGGCGGTTCAATATCTTAAGTAAGC
>NZ_PVTO01000048.1 GCF_003003275.1 Alkalibacterium olivapovliticus | reverse complement strand
TAGGGAAGTCCTCTTTTCTGTGAATTTAGTGTGGTAACTCTATTCTACAGAAGGGACTTCCTTTTTTCTATTTACACAAAATATTTTACACTCTCTTGACAAGAGATTTAGATAATGCTAACATCAAAAGTGAGACTACTAACATTAGAACGACTAAGGAGTGTTTGATCGTGCAAAAAACATTTTTAGAGAAGCAAATGGAGTGTTGCTGTACTTGTATACAGTCTATTTCTCATGCTCTCAAAAATGTTCTAGCCGATTATAGTGATCTCACACGCTTTACGCCGTAGTGCATAGTGTGAGTGAACGACCGTTAGAATAAATTAGAGTGAGCGCATGAGGATAATTCCTTATGCGCTTTTTTTGGAGGAGGATATTATGATCATTCAATCTGTCAGCGAATTGATCGGTCAGACGCCCCTGATGCAAATCAATGGGTACGATGTGCCCAAAGGAACGCGCATACTGGCTAAACTCGAGCAGTTTAATCCCGGTGGAAGCATTAAAGACAGACTGGGCGTGAAGCTGCTCAAAACAGCTTTTGAAGAAGGTCGTATCAATACAGACTCGACTATTATTGAACCGACAGCCGGCAATACCGGAATCGGAATCGGTCTGGCTGCTCTGGAATACGGCATGCGTATGATATTCGTCGTTCCAGAAAAATTCAGTGAAGAAAAACAGGTCTTGATGAGAGTTCTGGGGGCAACGATCGTTAATACCCCTACAGAAGAGGGGATCAAAGGAGCAGTAGAAAAAGCTAAAGCGTTAGGCAGAGAAACAGATAATTGCTACCTTCCCTTACAGTTTGAAAACCCGGTCAATCCTTTAACTTATTATGAAACACTGGCTCCAGAAATCATCAGTGACTTAGATGGGCTTGTTCCGGATTCATTTGTAGCGGGAGCTGGCAGTGGGGGTACCTTCAGTGGAGTAGCACAGTACCTGAAAGAACACTCAGAGGCTGTCCGGACAGTCGTCGTTGAACCTGAAGGCTCTATTCTGGGTGGAGGCGAGCCAGGACCACATGAGACTGAAGGAATCGGTGTCGAATCAATTCCACCATTTATGAAAGAAGAATGGATCGATCAGGTATACACCATATCGGATAAAGAGGCTTTTTACTACACTAAAGCGTTAGCCAGAAAAAACGGGTTATTTGTCGGGAGTTCAAGTGGTGCAGCTTTTGCAGCGGCCTTACAGGAAGCACAATCACTACCAGAAGGCAGTACTATAGTGACGGTCTTTCCTGACGGCAGTGAGCGCTATTTGTCAAAAAATATATATAAAGAAAATTAGAGGAGACGATAGACAATGAGAATGAAAACAACTTTTATACACGGTGGAATCAGCCACGATGAAGCAACAGGATCAGTCAATGTCCCGATTCATCAGACAACAACGTACAAGCAAAGCAAGGTAGGCGTGCACAAAGGATTCGAATACTCCAGAACAGGTAATCCAACACGACTTGCTTTGGAGAAACTGATAGCTGATATGGAAGGTGGCGTCAGAGGTCTGGCATTTGCTTCCGGATCTGCCGGAACACATACAATCTTTTCGTTGTTTTCGCAAGGCGATCATATCATTGTTGGAGATGACGTATATGGCGGGACGTACCGCCTGATCAATAAAATCCTTAAGCGGTTGGGTCTGACATTTACGGTAGTGGATACTAGCGATATTTCAACTGTCGAAGAAGCTGTGACTGACAAAACAAAAGCAATCTTTTTAGAAACACCGACTAACCCACTGCTAAAAATTACTGATATTCAGGCTGTTGCAGAAATTGCTAAAAATCATAATGTCATCACAATAGTAGATAATACATTTGCGACCCCTTATCATCAGCGTCCACTTGAACTAGGCGCAGATATCGTTTTGCACAGTGCATCAAAATACCTTGGTGGACACAGTGATTCAGTTGCCGGACTGGTAACGACAAACAGTGAAGATCTGGCAGAAGAATTGGGCTTCCTACAAAATGCGATCGGAGGCATTCTTGGACCACAGGACAGCTGGATCGTACAAAGAGGAATCAAGACATTAGGTATTCGTATGGAAGCGCATGAAGCCAATGCAAAAAAAATCGTTGAATTTCTGAATACGCATGATAAAGTTCAGAAGGTCTATTACCCTGGACTGGAATCACATCCTGGACATGAAACAGCTAAGAAACAGACGAGCGGTTTTGGCGGAATGGTCTCTTTCGAACTGACAGAAGGGTTATCGGCTAAAACATTTGTAGAAAGCCTTTCACTGATCACGCTGGCTGAGAGTCTTGGCGCTGTGGAAAGTCTGATTGAAATACCGGCACTGATGACACATGGGGCGATACTGCCTGAGGACAGACTGAAATCTGGTATCAAGGATGAACTGATCCGTCTCTCTGTAGGAATAGAAGATGTAGAAGACTTGATAGAAGATCTGACTGAAGGATTCAGTCGCGTTTAAAAGACGGGCGAAGGAGTTATCATGAAGGCATTTAAAGAGTATATGGATACCTACAAGAAAAACGACCCGTCTGCACGTTCCACACTCGAAATCGTTCTGACTTACCCTGGCGTGTGGGCGATGTTTTATCATCGCATCGCACACTTTCTCTACAACCACCAGTTGAAGTTGCTGGCGCGAATGATATCCATGCATGCCCGCTGGCTGACAGGAATTGAAATTCATCCGGGAGCAACGATTGGCAGACGATTTTTTATTGATGACGGTATGGGGATCGTCATCGGACAGACGACCATTATCGGTGACGACGTCCTTATGTTTCATGGCGTAACGTTGGGTGGAAGAGGCGACGTGACAGGCAAAAGACACCCGACAATTGAAGACGGTGTTCTCTTGTCTGCCCACTCACAGATTATTGGAAATGTGACGATTGGAAGAAAAGCTAAAATTGGAGCGAGTGCAGTGGTTCTTAAGGATATACCTGAAGGCGTTACAGCTGTAGGGGTTCCTGCTGTAGTCGTCAAGACGAAAGAAGAAAATCAGATCATTTAGCTGAAGAAATGGGGAAGTAGCTATGGGAAGAGAGTTCTTAAATGTGTTTACGGGCTGGGCAAGTGAATATGATTCATTTGTTGAAGGTAAAGATGACCAGTACCGGGAAGTATTCAGGAATTATGATCAGATCCTGGATAAAATCGTTTCTAATGCAGGACAGTCAGTGATGGAGTTCGGGATTGGAACAGGTAATTTAACCCTTAAACTACTGGAAGCGGGTAAAAATGTTTGGGGAATCGAACCTTCAGATGAAATGAGACAACTAGCTCTAGAAAAATTACCTGAAGATACAGTGGTGAAAGATGGCGATATGCAGGACTACCCAGTACCAGATTATCCAATCGATACGATCGTCAGCTCATATGTCTTTCATCATTTGAATGATGCAGAAAAAGAGACAGCCTTAAAAGATTACGCTGGGCAGTTGATTAGTGGAGGGAAAGTCGTCTTTGCAGACACCGTATTTGCATCAGATAATGAAAAAGCCGCAATTCTTGAGGAAGCTAAGAGCTTAGGGTATGATGAATTAGTAGAAGATCTCAACAGAGAATATTATCCGATGTTGTCAACGGTATACGATGCATTGAAAAGTGCAGGCTTTACCCATATTTCATTTAACCAGATGAATGCATTTGTCTGGATTTTTGAAGCAACAGTCACACACTAAACCAATAAAGGAGCAAATTTAAACATGGCAGATAAAAAAATGAACGTTGAAAGTTTCAACTTGGATCACACAAAGGTCAAAGCACCTTATGTAAGAGTAGCCGACCGCAAATCCGGTTCCAATGGCGACTTGATCGTCAAGTACGACCTGCGCTTCTCACAGCCGAATGTAGAACACATGGACATGATGGCTGTTCATTCACTAGAGCACCTGACAGCAGAGCACATTCGTAATCATGCGGACTATATTGTTGATTTTGGGCCAATGGGATGCCAGACCGGATTTTACTTGACCGTATTGAATCACGACAACTACGATGAAATCTTAGATGTGATTGAAAAAACGATGCAGGATGTGCTGGAAGCTGATGAAGTACCGGCAAGCAATGAAGTTCAATGCGGATGGGCAGCACATCACACGCTTGAAGGCGCTAAAGAAGTAGCTAAAACCTTCTTGTCCAAACGGGATGAATGGTCTGTCGTTTTTGCAGAAGAGGCAATCAATTAAACCAGTTAAAGGTTAGCGGATCAGTCAGAGAGGGAACTCCTCTTTGGCTGGTCTTTTTTTTACATTCTGCCGTGGGATAAAATAGTTAAGACCTAAACAGTCTGAATCACAAGTGATATGTGTAAGGATAAAGAACTCATGCTATAATAAACACACTAATTTGGGGGAGATGATCGAATGGAAAATACAGGTTATGATTTAGAAAAGCTCTTGATGAAGACATATGACAGCAAACTTTCTGAGAATGGAGTCTCAGGGGAGAGACTCGCAAAGCGTTTAGGCAGGTTATCTCAGATTGGATTGACCGAAGACAATGGATCGAGGCGTCCGGGGTTCTCGCTTCAGGAGCGGGAAGCGAAAGACTGTGTGATTGAATGGATGCAGGAAGCCGGTTTGACTGTAAGAGAAGATGGAGCAGGAAATATTATAGGGAGACTGGCCGGGAAGCAGCCGGAAAAACCGGTGATCTTGAGTGGCTCTCATGTCGACACTGTGCCGAATGGCGGTCATTTTGACGGGACAATTGGGGTGCTATCATCGCTTGAAGTAGCCCAAGCATGGAAAGACACAGGTTATATACCGGAAAAACCGTATGAAGTAG
This sequence comes from Alkalibacterium olivapovliticus, assembly GCF_003003275.1. GTDB lineage: Bacteria > Bacillota > Bacilli > Lactobacillales > Carnobacteriaceae_A > Alkalibacterium > Alkalibacterium olivapovliticum. Next base: position 1,731 of record NZ_PVTO01000048.1, on the reverse strand, counting down.
TCGTCTTTACTGATGAAGAAGGTTCACGATTCAATGGCGGTCTGACTGGGAGCGAAGCCATGATGGGCGATACGGATATTGACGCTATGAGTGCCAAACGTGATTTTGAAGGGCGTTTGTTTGGCGAAGTCATCAGTGATGTCGGATTGAGCGTGGATGGTTTTAAAGAAGCGAAAAGATCATTCGAAGAAATTGAATCTTTTGTGGAAGTCCATATTGAGCAGGGAAAACGCCTTGAAAAAGAAAATCTGCCTTGTGGAATTGTTACAGGGATAGCAGGACCCTACTGGCTGAAACTGACATTCAAGGGCCTTGCAGGGCATGCTGGGAATACACCTATGACGGATCGTCAGGATGCGCTGGTTGCTGCAGGACATTTTATTCACTACATCAGTCATCTACCAGGAAAAATAAATGACTCCGCCGTGGCAACTGTCGGTAATATTGAAGTAAAACCAAATGGAACCAATGTTATACCAGGGGAAGTCGTAGTCTACGTCGATATTAGAGATATTTATGAAGAATCCAGACAACAGTTGATCACAAGCATCTTGGAATCTGCAGAGACAATCAGTCAATCATGGGGCATCTCGCTTGAAACCGAGACGGTACATAATGTTGCACCTGTACCCATTCCAAAAGAGCTGCAGGAAAAATTGAAGAAAGCCGCTTCTGCATCGGGGATCACCCCATATGCTCTTCCGAGTGGAGCAGGACATGATGCTATGATAGTTGGTCAGCATCTGCCTTCTGCACTTTTGTTTGTAAGAAGCAAAAAAGGAATCAGTCATAATCCAGCTGAATGGTCTGATTTAAATGACTGTGTGCAAACAGTCAAGGTGCTCAAGCACTATCTCGAGAGCATTCAGAAAGACTGACAGTTACCTTAGGAGTGGAGCGATACAGATGAGACAAGTGACCTATTCAACTTTACCTTTTTTACATTTGACACCAGTTGAAGCAGTTAAGCGGTGCCTGGAACAGGGCACTGACAAAGTAGAACTGTTTATGGAGGGGAGCAGCTGGTCAGATCTGACTCTGACCCAGCTCGATCAGTTAGCGGGTGCTTTAACTGAAGTGGACATGACATATAGCGTTCATCCTCCTCAATTTGACTTGAATCTGGCTAGTCAGTGGCCGGACATTAGAAAAGCAGCAGTCAGGGAATACAGCAGGGCAATTGAGTTCGCAGGAGGAATAGGGGCGTCGCATGTTGTGATAAACCCTGGTGTCCGGCATTTAAGTGTGTTTGATATGAACCAGTCACGACTTTACGCTAAAGAAGGAATCGAAGCTTTACTGCCATTAGCGGTAACCCATCAGGTCCAGCTGGGAATCGAAAATGGCGGGTCAAAACTAAAAGAGTTATTCGATGAAGAGAGCTTTGTTGCCTTTGTAAAAGCTTTTGATCATGATCTGATTGGAGCTGTAATTGACAGCGGTCATGCACGGTTGACAAGGTGGAATATACCAGCTGCAATGAAGGCACTTGATACCAAGCTGATTGCTCTGCACTTAAACGATACCAGCGGGAATGTGGACAATCATCTCTCTCTTGGAAAAGTCTTATGGTAATAAGTCAAGACAAAAGTAATGGCAATAACTGGCGATCTTTTGGAAAAAGAGCATACTGAATAAACCGTCAAACTATAGAGAACGCTAGTTCTCTATAGCGAGTGCAAAAGGAGTTGCGACATTCATTTTATGAATGTTCTATATCCCTCCTTGGGG
>NZ_PVTO01000047.1 GCF_003003275.1 Alkalibacterium olivapovliticus | reverse complement strand
TTGTTATCCGCAGCCGATAAAGATAAAGCGGGCGTTTTAGGTTGCTTGATCCCCTTTAAAGGGACGTTTACCGGTAGATGATTCATCCAATAGGTTTTGATATAATCGGTCAGATTTTTGATTAAATGAAACCGGTCATTCACTTGAATAGCCTGTGGATGTGCCGTTTCGATCGCCTTTTTATAGGTGTTAGATCCATCACGAGAGACGATCAACAGGTTCGGAAAATAAGCAAGCCATTTACTGACTGCCTCGGTCTCTCTTGAATCAATCAAATCAATCACTTGATGGGTAAGAGAGTCAACCAGAATCGTACCGTAGCGTAACTTTTTCTTCATGGCGAAATCATCAATGCCACAGACAAGGATCGGATTATGATCAGGGCTTAAGACGCTCCTTATGGAGCAGATTGCAGATCGTACTTTTTCCGATATTAGCCGTACCTTTACGGATCAGTTTAACAGCAGTGATCGAACTGCAGTGAATAGCGATGGATAATACTTCCTCTTCCAAACGCTTCGTTCGGGTGGCTTTCTCAGCGATACACTCAAAGCGTTCTGAGAACGTTTTATGATCGCACTCTGGGTTCTTACATAAGAATTTACGGATCTGCATCTTAATCTGGACCTTGTGTCCTTGTATCGGTAAGTCCTGAAACTTTCTCGGGTATAAAGAGTGAACACGGGAAGAAACCTGACCACAGTATGGACAAGGGACTTCTAAACGAGTAGAAGAAACGGTAATCGTAAAGGTGTGGTTTGTGAATGAATGAGATTCATACTCTAAACACGGATCAAGTACCTGTATCAATTCGTACATGGTTCCCCACTTCTTTCTTCTTTTCTTAATTATACTCCTCACTTTTCTCTAAATAGAAGCAATAACAACTGACTTTGGAAAGAACCCAATTGTCCTTGACAGTTACACTAGGGTCAATAACTGTTAATATAAAATTGAGTATCTAATAGATTTTAAGTAGTCATCCATTAAAAATATTAATTGAACCATCTGTTAAAAACTTTCATTATTTACAACTTAGATGGAATAGCAAACCAATTATCAAAAAAGCACTACTTAATCAATTATATTTTTATAAATTCCATTAATTGGATATACCTTAAATTTGATGATATGCTAATTTTATTTGCCACTGTCACTTAATATATACTAATAACTTCCCTTAATATACGATCTGTCTATTACTAAAATATGAATGATATTCTTGTTTAAATATGTTATTATCTCATGACAGCTGAAAAAACATTGTAAATACCCGATAATTCATTTTAATTTGAGTAATAATTCTATTTACATTTTAAAAAAGATTAATTTAGCTGGATTTTATAATGAAGTTAGCCACTCAGGCTAACACATAGAAAAACGCTATGTGAGTTTCATGTTATATTGAAGTTACCGCTAACTCTCAATAGACAGGATGAATTCACATGACGCACTCTAACGATAACACATCAGCACGTAAGGGAAAACACTTATCTTATTCAGAACGGTCTCAAATAGCTATTTTAAAGATTGAACACTATTCCAATCGTCAGATTGCGAATGTACTGGACCGTGTTCCGCAAACGATTAATAATGAAATACATCGCGGAACCATCACTCAACTCAAACGTCAAAAGCAAAACGGTAAATTCTATGACTACTATACAACGTGTTACGATCCTGATGCCGGGCAAGCCGCTTATGACAGACTCCGATTGAACTGTGGCCGTCGGCCAAAATGGGCGGATACGGATGCGTTCATTGAGTGGGCAGATGTCAAACTATTACAGGAAAAGTGGTCTCCTGACGTGGTCGTTGGATTTGCTTTGACACACGACTTGTTTGAACCGGCTATTATTCCTTGTACTACGACTCTTTATGGATGGATTGACAAGGGTATCATGAGAACCACCAATATGGATCTACTTGAAAAACTGTCTCGCAAACCAAAGGACGCTTCTTATAGAAGTCGCACCAATAAGCGTATTTTAGGTCAATCCATTGAACAACGTCCTTCAGAAATCGATGATCGCCAGACCTTTGGACACCGGGAAATTGATACAGTCGTTGGGAACAAAGTGAAAACTGATCCTGTTTTATTAACGTTAGTCGAACGGCAAACACGCTTCGAAATCATCCTTAAACTCAAGGGCAAAGATAAAGAGTCCGTTGACCAAGCAATTTGTCAGTTACGAGAACGAGCAGGTGACACCTTTTCTACAGTATTTAAAACCATCACCTCTGATAACGGCTCCGAGTTTGCCGGACTTCACGAGGCGCTTCAAGAGACACTGGATGTGTACTTCAGCCATCCCTATGCCTCATGGGAAAGAGGCACTAGCGAGAACCAGCACAAATTTATTCGTCGATTTATTCCAAAAGGGAAAGCAATCGGTCCATTCAGTGAAACCCACTGTTTAAGAATCCAACAATGGATGAATGACTATCCCCGAAAGATACTGGGCTATCAAACGCCTCATACATGTTTTGCCAAAGCTCTTCGCTCTTTGTCCCAAGTGGCCTAAGCACGATAGTGCTTAACAAATGACTATGAACACCTGCTTTAAACCAATCAACCCACTGACTTCTACACGAATAAAAGTTTTTAATAACAGGAGGCTAACTTAAACTTGAAATTTACGAAAGATTACTTTATTATACAATGTACATTTCTTTTTCAAGGAAAAAACGAAGAGTAAAAATTGGGATTTTATCATATACATTTTGTGCATCCTATATTATTTCATCTAAATAAGAATGAGATTTTTAAATAATACTCTTTCTATTGAAGTTCACACAATTACTCTGGTTAATACATCAGAGAAACCGGATTAAAAACTCTTGCTTGTATAGTTAGGAAGAGTTTTAGTACAAGTTTCACTCAAATATTTTGTCTTAAATCATATTAAGTTTTTCGAATCTTTGAAAGGGTGTAATGAATGAAAGGAATAATTTTAGCTGGAGGAAATGGTACACGTTTGTATCCATTAACAAAGTCAGTATCAAAGCAATTAATGCCTATTTATGATAAACCGATGATTTTTTACCCAATGTCTATATTAATGCTGGCTGGAATTAAAGAAATTTTAATAATCTCTACTCCAGAGGACACGCCACGTTTTGAACAACTGTTTGGAGATGGTTCAGAAATTGGACTAAATATATCTTATGAAGTTCAGGATGAGCCAAAAGGCTTAGCTGAAGCTTTTGTTATCGGTGAAAAATTTATTGATGGTGATTCAGTATGCTTAATACTAGGTGATAATATCTATTATGGCAGTGGTCTTTCAAAAATGCTTCAACGTGCAGCAACTAAACCAACTGGAGCAACAGTGTTTGGTTACCATGTCAATGATCCAGAACGATTTGGAGTAGTAGAATTTGATAAGGACATGAGAGCTTTGTCTATTGAAGAAAAACCTCTGAATCCTAAAAGCAATTATGCTGTAACAGGCTTGTATTTCTATGACAATAGAGTAGTTGATATCGCAAAAAACATCGAACCGTCTCCAAGAGGTGAGCTGGAAATTACGGATATCAACCAGAAGTATCTTGAAATGGGTAAACTGGACGTAGAAGTAATGGGACGAGGGTATGCATGGTTAGATACCGGTACGCATGAATCGTTGCTTGAAGCAGGAACCTTTATTGAAACCATTGAAAAACGTCAAAGTCTAAAGGTCGCTTGTCTAGAAGAGATAGCCTTCCGAATGGGGTACATTACACATAGTCAACTCATAGAGCTGGCTCAACCATTGAAGAAAAACGGATATGGACAGTATTTATTACAAATCGCTGAAGAGAGTGTAATGGAAGGAGTGCTTGATAAATGAACATAATAGAGACGAATCTTCAAGATGTCGTTCTTTTAGAAACGGATGTTCATGGTGATCACCGAGGTTTCTTTACAGAAAGCTATACAAAAGAGAAGTTTATGGAAGCAGGGTTAACCAATGAGTTTATCCAGGATAATCATTCCTTGTCTGTTGAACCAGGTGTTTTACGAGGCATGCACTACCAAACAAATACAAAAGCTCAAACAAAACTGGTTCGAGTTACTTCTGGTGCCATCTATGATGTCCTAGTTGATATGAGAGAAGGTTCTCCTACATACGGTAAATGGGAAGGGTACATCCTAAGTGAATTTAATCATCGGCAATTGTTGGTACCTAAGGGATTTGCTCACGGATTCTGTACGATTACGGATAATGTGAACGTCCAATACAAAGTAGATGAAGTGTATTCCCCAGAACACGATGCAGGAATTGCTTATGATGATCCAGATATCGGTATCATATGGCCAATGACCAATGTCATCCTGTCTGACAAGGATAAGAAGCATCCCAAATTAAAAGATGCGAAACATGATTTCGTTTGGAAAGGTGATAAGAAATGAATATATTAGTTACGGGTGGAGCAGGTTTTATTGGCAGCAACTTTGTTCACTACGTTCTAGAAAAACATCCTGAAGATAAGATCATTAACTTGGATTTACTTACATATGCTGGAAACATTCATAATTTAGACGATGTCATGGATAATCCAAATCATATTTTTGTTCATGGAAATATCACAAATAGTGAGCTAGTTGCTTATCTAGTTGAGTCTCATGACATTACGCATTTTGTAAACTTTGCGGCAGAGTCTCATGTAGACCGTAGTATCCTAAATCCTGAGATCTTTGTTGAAACAAATATTCAAGGAACTTTGGCATTACTTAATGTAGCAAAAGAGCTAGGAGTCAAGAAGTATCTTCAGGTATCTACGGATGAAGTTTATGGTTCTTTAGGAGCGGAAGGCTACTTTACTGAAGAGACACCATTGGCACCAAACAGTCCCTATTCAGCGAGTAAAACGGGGGCTGACTTATTGGTTCGTTCATATTATGAAACATATGGGATGAACGTCAATATTACCCGTTGTTCGAATAATTACGGACCCTATCATTTTCCAGAAAAATTGATACCATTATTGATTTCCAATGCGATGGACGGTAAGGAGTTACCTATTTATGGTGATGGAGAAAACATTCGCGACTGGCTTCATGTGAAAGATCATTGCCAGGCAATCGATTTAGTCCTTCGTAAAGGTGTTAAAGGTGAAGTTTACAACGTGGGTGGTCACAACGAACGCACAAATAACGAGATTGTTAACCTAGTTGTCGATAAATTAGGAGTATCAAAAGATCTTATTACCTATGTCGATGACCGATTAGGACATGATAGACGTTATGCCATCGATCCGACGAAACTGGAAACAGAACTCGGATGGAAACCAGAATACACATTTGATACAGGCATTGAAGAAACGATTGAGTGGTATAAGGCTAATGAAAACTGGTGGCGTCCGTTGAAAGAACGCGCTGACTTTTAAAAGAGAATAATTAGGAAGAGGCTTGCTGCTAACGGCAGGTCTTTTTCCATATACAAATATGATAATTAATGGGGGAAGATTATGAAAGTATTAGTCACTGGAGCAAATGGACAACTCGGGAAAGAAGTATCAAAATTATTGAGAGAAGTAGGAGTTGAATTCGCGAGTGCTAATCATTCAGAGATGGATATAACCGATTCAAGTTCAGTTAAAAAGATATTTGATCAAGAACATCCTACTGTAGTATTTCACTGTGCTGCCTATACCGCTGTTGATAAAGCAGAAGATGAAGGAAAAGAACTGAACTGGAAAGTTAACGTTGAAGGAACCAGAAATGTTGCTAAAGCTGCAGAAGCAATTGGTGCTAAGCTAGTATACATCAGTACGGATTATGTCTTCGACGGTACAAATACAGAAGTATATCACGTGGACGATGAAACTAATCCTCAGAACGAATATGGTAAGGCGAAATTAGCAGGTGAAAAAGCAGTACAAGAAGAAATGACTAATTACTACATTGTACGTACGTCTTGGGTGTTTGGAGAGTTTGGTCATAACTTCGTATACACAATGAAACGACTCGCAGAAACTCACCCCAAATTGACAGTAGTCAACGATCAATTTGGACGCCCAACATGGACACGAACACTTGCAGAATTTATGGTGCATCTAGTTGAAAAAGAAGCAGCCTATGGGACATATCATTTATCTAATGACGGTTCATGTTCATGGTATGAATTTGCTGAAGAAATATTGAAAGATGCCGATGTAGAAGTTGCACCTGTAGACTCCAGCCAGTACCCGCAGAAGGCAACGCGTCCTAAGCATTCAATTATGAATTTGAAAAAATCAAAAGAAACAGGATTTGAAATAGTAACGTGGCAAGAAGCTTTAAGGAAATTTGATAAATCACTTAGTAAGTGAAAATTCACAATATATGAGGCTTCACTATTTAACGATTAATATTCTTCTGCGCATAATTCTATAAATATTGCATTCTACGAATAATACATCCAAACAGAGCCATACCTACCGAAAATTGAGTCAGTGACTGCGCAGAATATAGTCACTTTGAGAGCTAAACTGTATTATATACTCAAGTTTCGCACCCTAATCAGACCTTGGAAAGCCTATCGGCTTAAGGTTAATCAACGAGATCAAACAGTGCTGTATGCCTGATTGGGCTGGT
>NZ_PVTO01000046.1 GCF_003003275.1 Alkalibacterium olivapovliticus | reverse complement strand
CCCCAAGGAGGGATATAGAACATTCATAAAATGAATGTCGCAACTCCTTTTGCACTCGCTATAGAGAACTAGCGTTCTCTATAGTTTGACGGTTTATTCAGTATGCTCTTTTTCCAAAAGATCGCCAGTTATTGCCATTACTTTTGTCTTGACTTATTACCATAAGACTTTATGTATTGAAAAACTGCAGACTCACACGTTATGGTGCAATCTGCAGTTTGGTTTTATTCTGTTCCGAGTTCTTCTCTAACTACCTTAGCGATACGTTCAACATATTCATTAACCTCATCCTCTGTCTCAGCTTCAGCCATGACTCGCAGTAATGATTCAGTTCCACTTGGACGAACCAGAACTCGACCGTTTCCAGCCATTTCTGCCTCAACCTGCTCAATCACTTCGCTTATCGCAGGATTTGACATGACATTGTGTTTATCCGTCACACGAATATTAACCAGTTTTTGAGGGAAAGTCGTGACTTCTTCAGCCAGTTCAGATAGTTTCTTCCCTGTCTGCTTCATGACATTCAGTAACTGGATACCTGATAACAAACCATCTCCAGTTGTATGGTAATCTAAAAAGATCAAATGCCCTGATTGTTCTCCACCTAAATTATACCCATTTTTGACCATTTCTTCCATAACATAACGGTCACCGACCTTAGTTTTGACAGATTCCAGGTCGTATGTTTTTAGAGCTTTATAGAACCCGATATTACTCATGACTGTAGATACAATCGTGTTTTTCTTCAAACGGCCTTCTTCATGCATGAACTTACCGCAGATGTACATGATTTTATCACCATCAACAATATTTCCCAGCTCATCAACTGCAATCAGTCGGTCTCCATCGCCATCAAATGACAGCCCAACATCTGCTCCTTTTTCTTTAACAAATTCAGCCAGATGCTCAGGGTGCGTGCTCCCGACGCCGTCATTGATGTTCAGTCCGTTTGGAGAAACACCCGTTACATCGAAATCAGTATCCAGATCTGCAAACAAACGATTTAAAACGGGGCTTGCTGCACCGTTGGCACCATCCAAAGCAACTTGAAGACCAGATAGGTTACCAGAAATTGTCTGAGTCAGGAACTGGATATATTTCAATATACCTTCTTTGTATTCTTCTGCAGTTCCCATACCGTCCGCACTTGGACGCGGCAGATCGTCAATATCTTTGTCAATCAGGTCTTCGATTTCAGCTTCCTGTTCATCTGACAATTTGAATCCATCTGAACCAAAGAATTTGATGCCGTTATCCTGAACTGGATTGTGTGAGGCAGAAATCATAATACCAGCTGCTGCATTTTGCTGGCGAGTCAAGTATGAAACACCTGGAGTGGTGATCACGCCAAGTCTCATAACCTCAACACCTACTGAAAGCAATCCGGCAATTAAAGAATACTCCAGCATCTTTCCAGAGATACGTGTATCTTTCCCTACCAGTACTCTAGGGTGAGTCTCACCTGCATGCTGTGCTAGTACATAACCACCAAAACGGCCTAATTTAAAAGCCAGTTCAGGTGTCAATTCCTCATTTGCTACTCCTCTAACGCCATCCGTTCCAAAATATTTTCCCATTAGTCAAACTCCTATCCTATAATTAGTCTTCTTCGAGATCGCTATCGTTTTCCTCTTCAATCGGTGATACTCTGATCAGCACATCTACCTCAGTCGGATCTGCTTCTGAGATCCCTTCAGGTAATGTGATCGGTATGGTCCGAATGGTCGATTCAGTAATTCCTGAAACATCAACTTCCACATTAAAGTTGTTCATTTCTTCCAAAACAGTTGACTCACCGGTCAAATTAATATTCTCCGGTTCGCCTTGCGCAAATTCTAAACTAAATTCATAATCCTCATGAGGAACACCGATTTCTTCAAGATTTATCGGTAACGTCCGCTGGGTTCCTTGAACCGGAATGGTGACATCTATCTGTTGTGGTGAAATATTGACATTCAGAGGATCACCCGTTTCGTCCAGTACGAGCACGTTTAAAGTCATATTGATATCTTCAGTTATATCACTACTATCTGGCATAACCACTACTGTTACATCAGTGATCTGCTCCATCGTTGAAGCAGCTCCGGAAATAACAACCGTCTCATTGGATAAAACAGGCGTATCAGCCGTATAGCCCTCGGCCAGATGAGTGTTCTCATTAAATTGAACTCTTACGTCATGCTCCTCTACAACTTTTTCCTCAATTTCAAGAGTCAGTTCTGTCGGCATAATACTGTAGTTCAGTTGACTGCTTAATCCCTCAGCTTCAAGCCTTACCGTATGACGGCCTGTGCCTAATTCATTCAAATCAGGCGTAGCCACGTTGAAATTCTGAGTCGCGAGCGTCTGAGTAAGTATAGCCTGTGGGCCTTCCAGACGAATAGTTGCTGTTTCCGGAATGCCGGAAACAAAGTACATATCTCTATCAATATTGATGTCGATAGGCAAATTGGTAATCACTTCAGAACTAGTGATACTTGCTCCATCTGTCGGACTGGTTGATCGAATACGGGACTGATTTTCTAAGGCTACAAATGAAAACAGTGTTATCGCAAATACGATTGCCACCAGTTTTGCAATCCACGGGTTATCCATGTTCCACTTCATTTGCCGGACACTCCTTTCCGAACCGCTTCAACAAACTGCTGCAGAGGTCCTTGTGTCTCTTTTTCTTTCTCAGATTCCACTAATTCTCTAGTCAGATAATTCATAACTTCATCATGTGTCATTGCATTGATCAGATTTCCGCGTCTTGAAATGCTGACCTCGCCTGTTTCTTCAGAGACAATGATCGTGATGGCATCTGAAACTTCAGACAACCCTATAGCAGCTCTGTGACGCGTTCCCAGTTTTTTGGGAATAGCCGGACTCTCTGATAAAGGCAGATAACTCGCAGCTGTTGCTATTTTATAGTCCTTAATAATGACCGCCCCATCGTGCAGCGGGGTGTTGGGTATAAAGATGTTGATAAGTAATTCCGACGTCAAATCAGCATTGATGGGGATACCTGTTGCAATATACTCATCCAATCCGGTTTCCATCTCAATGGAAATCAGAGCACCAATTCGTCTTTTTCCCATATACTGAATCGCATGGGATAGATTATCGACAATCATTTCACTTGGATTCGAGCGTCTTTTTCTGCCGAAGACTGATCCTCTTCCCAGGTGTTCAAGTCCCCTTCTTAATTCGGGTTGGAAAATGATGATCACAGCCAGCGCCGACCATTGAATAACAAAGTCAACAACAAATTCAGTCGTATTTAACTGAAGAAAAACACTGGCCACTTTCAGAAGCAATATAACGCCAATTCCTTTTAATAATTCAACTGCTCGTGTTCCTTTTACGATACGCATCAACTGATACATGAAAAAAGCCACGATCAGGATATCGATCAGATTAACAGCTGTTCTCCAGGCCAACAATCTTGACCAGTCAAAGTTTGTAATGAAATCTATGGGCATGTCGCCACCTCCAATATCTGCACATACACGGTGTCAGTATACCATACAATCGCAATCTGTTAGTGTCCTGTATGTGATAAAATTTAAAATTCTAACAATATTCTTATTTAGATCGTGTTAGTTATTTTCACATTATTCAACCTTCAAATCCAATAAAAAAGCTGTGCAGCAATAAATGCCACACAGCTTTATTCACTTACTGGGCTACTAGGGATCGAACCTAGGAATGACGGGATCAAAACCCGCTGCCTTACCGCTTGGCTATAGCCCAAAAAAATGGAGGGAGTAGGATTCGAACCTACGAACCCGAAGGAGCGGATTTACAGTCCGCCGCGTTTAGCCACTTCGCTATCCCTCCAAGATACTTCATTTAAAGCAGAAAATGCCGGCTAAAGGATTTGAACCCTCGACCCACTGATTACGATTCAGTTGCTCTACCAGCTGAGCTAAGCCGGCATTACCTACACTATGAAAGTGTATGACCCCTACGGGATTCGAACCCGTGTTACCGCCGTGAAAGGGCGGTGTCTTAACCGCTTGACCAAGGGGCCGCTATCTTGTACTCGTTTTGAGCACAAGATATATTCTATAATGGATAACATAAAAAGTCAACACTATTTAATAAATTTAGAACTTTCTAATCAAAAGACTGAACGTGTTCATACTTATCCGGCTTTCTCTTGAACAACTCGACCACATAAGGACATACCGGTTTGATTTTCTTCTGTTCTTTCTGCATCTCTTCAACAACACGGTCAACCAGCTGTTCTGCAACACCTTGTCCTCTAAGGGAAGGATCAACGAAAGTATGATCTACTGCAACTGTATCCCCTTGCGGAACCCATGTAATTTCTGCTAAAAGTTTGCCGTTTTCTTCTGTATAAAAGCTATTGTCGCCTCTAGTAAAATCCATTATTCTCACCCTTTCTTTACTCTTACTTGATTGTATCATATTAAGCATAAGGTACAATGATTAGACTTTTATCTCATATATAAAGTTTGATCATAGAAGTATCCAAGACTATCATCACAGGATCTAAACCCTGAATTTCACGAATTGTAATCATTCACTATTAATTAAAGCTATACAATAAACTCATATCTTAAAAGGAGTGAGTTCCATGAACGTTGATCGTTTTCGCCTAATCTGTAAACTGGCATCGCTATTATTAAAAGCAGGTGCTGTTTTTATAGCCTTCACTGTTATGTATTCTTTATTTACCTATTTTTTTACGGATACCAACATTTGGTTCAATCTAAATATACCCGATTTCCCATTTTTTAATGCTGTAAGTGGGCCTTTAGAGGATGCAGATATGCAGTTAGCGGCACTGATTTCAGTGCCATTCAACTTCCTTCTATCCTTCTATATCTTCTGGAAAGGAAGTGAGCTATTTCAATACCTATCAGGTGGTCATTCTCCTTTTGCTTTTAAATTTGCTCAGTCAATCAAGCGTTTAGCCATTGTTATGATCGTTTCTGATCTGCTTCTTCCCTTGTTTCATTCTCTTCTAGTGACTATTATAATGGATGGACGTTATTATTTAATTATTGGAGTCGGCCCTAGTCTGATGATTGGTTTAATCTTATATGCCGTTTCTGAGGTGTTCACTTATGGCATCGAACTTCAGAGATTATCAGATGAAACGGTATAAAGGAGGATATACTCATGCCCATTATAGTCAGATTGGATCGTGTCATGGCTGACCGGAAAATTCTGCTTAAAGACCTGGCAGATGAAGTTGGCATATCTAACGTTAATTTATCAAAACTAAAAACCGGGAAGGCCGTCGCTATTCGCTTCTCCACCCTTGAAGCTATCTGCAAAGCACTGAACTGTCAGCCCGGAGACATATTAGAATTTGAAGATGGTGAATAATAAGAGTGAGCTTTATGAAGATGTATTTGTTCTTTTCACTTAACTAATACCGTTAATGGCAGATTTAATAACGCTTACGCTATACATGTCTGTGTATTTCCTTCCTGAATAGGCTTCTTCATAAAGTCGATTACAGTTTGATCTACGCACCATGACTATTGTTTTTAATAATCACTACATTTCAGTAATAAGAAGGGACGGAAAGAAATAACTGTGCCTTTTTTGCTTTTCATTGGGACCTCATTTCGGTTATATCCTGTGTTTTCATTGATCTATATGTGTTTAAAGCCAAGCTCAATTGCTTTATTACTTCCCCTGAGTCAGTCGGGAACAGCATACAGATTCCATTCATTCTTAGACTGAATTTATGGAAACTATACATTAGCTTATATCCAGCTGGAATAACCTATTTAAAATTTCACACTTGAATACCATGATTAATCTAAACAAGAAGTGCTTTTAATACTATCTTTAAAATAGATTCCGTATACTCAGTGTATCTAAAATGCCAATGGGGGAAATCCAATGAAAACAATACTATTCTCATTAACTGCTCTCACCTTTTAGCTGACCGTTCCGTTAACTGGTTTTCAGACAGTGATATTCTTCCCGTCACTATCATCTGGCCTGTTGTTCCAGCAGACACCATTACTCTGGATATCGGACCACCCGATTAATATGACCACGCTGACTATTTAATTGGAAGTCTCTTAGGAACAGTTGCCTGGCGAATAAATAATGCTCCGATTGAGGATTCAATCATTGAAGCTTCTTCTGAAAGTCATGAAGGTGAAGAAGACGAAACTGAGACCGAAGAGGATGAATAGAAATCATAAAAACTAACCCTACTCATTGCTATCCTTCATTTTATGTGATCATAGAGTATCTTTTCCTACCTGCCTTTCCCTAAACCGCTACTCTATTTAAAGATTCAACTAACTTTAACCGATCCGTTTCATTAAAAAATGACCATAGTATAGATAAGACCTGAGCCGACCCCCGAAAGTTAGATTTTTTAGGTCTAACTTTCGGGGGTCACTATACTTCTCAAAAGTGAGCAGGTCTTTTTTTCTTTCCGTGTAAAAGTTAGGATTAGAGCTATATCAGCTTCTTCATTAAGTTCAATAGACATATTAATAAAATACAGGACATTATTTTCGGGATATGTTGCAGGATATATTAAACAATTTTACTGTGCACAAAAAAACCGCCGATTTATTCGGTTCTACGTCAACTGACGTTGGTGAAGAATAATAATCAATAAATATGAGAGTAAATACCAAGGGTGCCTAGGCTGTCTTGGTATTTACTTTTTT
>NZ_PVTO01000045.1 GCF_003003275.1 Alkalibacterium olivapovliticus | reverse complement strand
CACCTTTACCATATCAGAATGGGGTTCTTTTTTCATCACTTAACAGGTGAAAATGAAAAAGTAAATTTAAGCTGCCGTTAGGCAGTTGGCACATGTTTCAACGAAAAGTATGAATTGTTCAGGTACTTGATAATAATTTAAACAAAACACAATTAAGAGATAAAGCTAACATAACTAATTCAAATGGCAAGGTTGTCTGGTTCATGGTATATTGAGTATACATAAGGAGCACCCTTTCTATGATTTGTTTTGGTGACTTAATTATATCAAAGCCGTGCTCCTTTTGCGTACATAAACAAATAAGATCCGCTAAAAATCTCAAGTAGATTTTCAGCGGATCTTATTTGTTTTTCTGGGACTTTTGTCCCAACCTCTTTTCTTCCGCATTGAGTGGTTTTATTATCCGCGCTGCCTGGCTCTAAACTCCGCACATGGGGCTCAAACTGTCCGCAATATCCACTATAAATAGATAATTTATTGTATTAATTCCAAAATTAATATTGACAAAAGAAATAGAAAGAGTAAGATTAATATTAATATATTATTAATAAATCATTTATAATATAAATAATATATTAGTGGAGGTTTTTATGGAGTATCCTTATTTTAAAAAACAATTTTCACTTGTTCCTTACCAAGATAAGCTTTCAATAGGTTCAACACCTGGAATTGCATTAGAAATTGAAGATCCTAATCAATTGGTTTACAAAATATTGATATACTGTGATGGAGAAAGTACAGTTGAACAAATTGCTGAAAAGATTGAGAAAGAATATCCTGAAGTGACTTATAGTGATGTAAACGACGTTATAAATACTGTTTCTTCATATCCGTACATAATGGAAGATCATAAACTTCAAAGATCTTCGAATTTATCTAATGTTCAGATTGAACGACACAGCAGAAATATGAATTTTTTATCAAATTTTGATCCGGACGGTACGACTAAGTACGATAAAATGGAGGCAATTATTAATTCAAAAGTTTTAGTAATTGGTCTGGGTGGCGTAGGATCATCAGTGATCTTGAATTTAGCAGCTTTAGGAGTATCTAAAATAGTTGGTGTTGATTTCGATAAAGTTGATTTATCCAACTTGAATCGACAACTTCTATACGATGAAGCAGATGTAGGAAGTTATAAAGCTGACAGTTCTAAAAGACGTATCAATCAGTTTAATAGTGAAGTAGATTTCGAAACATTGAATCAAAAGATAGAGTCATCAAGAGATGTAAAAGAATTGATCGTAAAATATGATATTGATTTTATATTTTGTGCTGCTGATCAACCTTCTATTTGGATTTATAAATGGATTAACCAGGCATGCATTGAGACTTTAACTCCATGGATATATGGAGGGAATAGTGAAGCAACTTCTTATTTCCAAACGATTCTCCCTGGTGAAACTAGTTGTTTTCAGTGTAGAGAAGATAACCTCATTGAATCTTCCAAGGAAGGAACTGATAAGTACTTTTCTGTACTAAATAATGGGTACGCAACTCAAAATAATTGTTTAGCGGCAACTTCAGGTTGTTTAACTGCATTTATGATATTTGACTTTATACGTGTAATTGCTGATTTTGATAAACCTAGGGGTATCAATAAGTTATTTACAATTGATTATAGAGATTATACTATTTCTCATATTGAACAAGAGTTTAATCAGCACTGCAGTTGTCATTTGGTTAAACAAACAATTTAAGGAGGTGATATAAATGGTTATCCAAGTTAAAGTGCTAGATGAAGTAGAATTGACTAAACGTGGTGGTCGTAACACAATCAACCCAGAGTCGTAAGTAATATAGAACATAGCGCGGTCAATTTTTATTGGCCGCTTTTACATATAGGGGGGTAAAGCATGAGATTAAAAAAAGAATGGATATCTGTTATACCCAAAAAAGAAAATTATCAACTAATTAATAGTATGAGTGGGCAAAAAAGTGAAATTAATTTAGATACATTGACAATAATCCAAAATTTACCAGAAACAATTAGCATTGAAAAGATTACAAGAGAATATCCTGATTTGTCATTAGAATCTACTCAATTACTTTTAGACTTTTTAACTGAAATGAATTTAGTTTTTGAAGAAAATATTACCGTGAGACTTAGAAAGTTACCTTTGATAGAAGAGGTAACAGAAAAACTATTCGATGGGAATAATAAGAAATCTAAAATAGCAGTGTTGGGGCTACCATACGACGGAGCCACCTCTGGGAAAACCGGTACAAAAGTTGCTCCTGATTTTTTGCGAAAATACACTGCTGGAATTTCATCAAATTATTTAGATGTTAATTTAGAAAGCCGTGCTGATCATTATTATTATGAATTCCGGAATTCAATTAATGATGTAGGAAATGTGTTAACAGTTCCTGGGGAAGGGTCTCAAAATTTTCATAGAAGAGTTTTTAATTCATTAAGTAAATTAATTGATGAGGGAGAGTACGGCAAATTCATATTTTTAGGAGGGGATCATTCAGTTAGTTACCCATTATTACAGTCATTATCATCAAGCGGAGTAGCAGATATAATTTATATTAAATTTGATGCCCACTACGATTCTTCAGGAGAGATAGAAGGTCTTCCAGTAAACCATCATAATTATATAAGTAAAATAAGAAAGTTAAGTGGAGTGTCAGATATTTTTCATATAGGAGCAAGAGAGCCCAGGAGAAGTACCTACGATATTTCAGAAGATCTAGTATTAAACTGTTTAGAAGATTTTAATGAAAACATTATTAAGACACTTAAGGGGAAAAAAGTGTATATATCAATTGATATAGATATTTTGGATCCTTTAGTAAACCCGGGAACTGGATTTCAAGTCCCTTTTGGAATTTCCTTGGAAGATTTAATTTCTAAGCTAGAACAACTACAAGAATTTGATGTAATCGCAATAGATATTGTTGAATACAATCCCTTGTTGGATAGAAACCAAAAATCTTTGTATAATGTGTTGAAACTTCTAGAAAAATCAATAACTATATTGGAGAGGATAGAAAAATGAAGGCTTTAATAATTTTAGATGCGCAAAAAGGAATTATCGAGAGAAAAGATTTTAATAGTCAGTTGGATAATATACACAAACTAATAGATCAGTTTCAAGAAAATGGAGATTTGGTGCTAGCTACTAGACATATAGATAAAGAAGAAGGTAGTCTAATCTATCACAAATCAGATAAGAGTAATATAGAAGAAAAAATATCCGAGAAGATTTCCTCAGTTTTCGATAAGGAAACTCCCAACATTTTCAAAGAAACAGAAATCACTAAATATTTGACAGATAATGATGTAAGGCACGTATTTTTCACTGGTTTTAATGCTGAATATTGTTGCTTGTTTAGCTCTATAGGTGCTGAAACGCTTGGCTATAAAGTAACGTATATTGAAGATGCTTCTGGAACAGTAAATGATGGCGAGACATATGAAATGGAGAACATTGATGTGGTGGACTTTGTTGGATGTATACTAGATTGGTCAGGTATTGTAGAGGTGTTATATTACGATGAGTATAGAGAAAAATACAGTTGAATATGAACAAGAAAATGTGATAAAGCTCTTTGATGATGTTATAGCAAAATTTGAATCAGAAGATCGCTACATTATTGGTAGAACTTCTATCAATAGATATATCGAGGTGCCGGAAGTAGGGTATGATTTAATTATAGGATTAAAAAAGCTGAAATCTGTGAAAGACTTGAATGAAAATCTAGAAAAAAAATACAATGAAGAAATAGATGTATTATCGTTTATAGAAACTTTAGTAGAATTGAATTTTGTAAAACAAAAGAATGAAGAGGTATATTCTAGTGAAATTAGACAAACTAAGGGTATAACGTTCCCATTCTTTGAAAAAAAACATTTTAAATGGTTATTCAGTAAATCATTTGCTATTGTTTTTATTCTCTATATAGCACTTGTAAGTTTTTATTTATTTATTATCCAAGGAGAAAGTATAATCATTAATTACAATGATATATTTTTTACAGATTCATTGCTTATTATTACATTAGCAATTTTTGTCATAGATACTTTACTGGTAATGGTTCATGAGTTTTCCCATTTCATTTCTATTAGAGGATTGGGTGGGGAGCTCGGACACATCGGTATTGGAAGAAGGTTGTTTTATTTTGTCTTCCAAACCAAAATAGAAAACATATGGGCATTGCAAAAAAAAGATAGACTACTAGTTTACAGTTCTGGAATGATTTGCGATGTATTCTTAATAGTAAATTTATATTTACTTTCACATATTACAGAAAATAGTATGCCATTAATGTACGGATTATCTAGAATTGGAATTCTTAGTCTTTTTGTAGGTCTTTTATTTGAGATGAAATTTTATATGAAGACAGATATGTATTTTTTAATAGCCGATCTAGTAAATAATCCTAATTTGTTGCAAGAGTCAATTGTTTTTTTGAAAGACACTATTAGAAATAAGAATATCAAAATAATAAATAGATCAGTAGCCGCATACTCTGTATTATTACTCGTAGGGGTAGGAATAGAAATTTATGTGCTATTTAGATTCTTCATACCGATATCTTTAACAGCTTTGGAGCAAACATATAATCTCTGGCTGGCAGGAGAAAACGAACTTTTTTACACTAACCTTTTAACTATCTCTGTAACTATGATTGAAATTATTCTTGTTGCAATTATGTTTTTAAAAGAGAAAAATATTCTTGCTAAATTACGACGAAAGAGACTGGCCTAGATATTTGTAGTTGATAACTATTTTTAATAATGATAGTATTCTTCTAGAAAATAGAAGGAGAATAGAAGATGGTCTTAGGGCAGTTAATCAAGAAAAGACGGAAAGAATTATTGATGACTCAGAAACAGTTAGCAGAGGGTATTTGTGTCCAAGCATTGATAAGCAAGATTGAAAATGAAGAAGTTATACCTAGTGATGAAAAGATAAAAAAAATAGCCGATCGCTTAAATATTCCGTTAGAGTATTTTGAAGATGCCCTAGCTGTTGTTACAGATAAAACTAATCAAAACGATTTGAATGGCATTATCAATACTATTAGGGAATATTTGACAAAAAGAGAGTACGATACGATTCAATATTTATTGGACGCTTATAATGAAGAAATTAAATGTGCTACTAGTGATAATGAAATTGTTTTTTTTGAATGGATTTATGCAACAATGTATTATTATCGTACTAAAGATAGTGAAGGTGCGTTAGAAAAATTAAAGAAAATTCCATTGTCAGAAAAAGAACAAGAAATCTCTGTAGAAATAATAAATGCTATTGGGAGAATCTATTATCTAAAAAAAGAGTATTCCGAAGCAATGGAGTACTTTGAAAAAGGCATGTTGTATATGTCTAAAGAAAATGATTTAAACTATAGTGTGCGAGTAAAGCTACTGTTCAATTATGCTCTTACATTAGCGGTAACGGAAAATTATAAGAAAGCAATGGAAGTAATTAATAATGGTATTGGTATTCTAGTTAAAAATAATTCGTTATTTTTGTTAGGAGATTTTCAGTACGAGAAAGGCGTTATTTTTAAAAAGATTGGAGATTCATCTGCAGCAGAGAAGCACTATTCGAATGCGTACAGTATTTTTGACATACAGAACAATGAACAATTCAAGAATAGAACTCAAATAGAGCTGAATGAATTAAAAAAAGGGAGAGATGAGCTATGTTAAAAAAAATGTTAAAAAATATTGTTTTAGTATCGTCAATTATTATAATTGGAGGAGTAGGTATTCTTTCTGTTCCTTTGGGGGATGAACATTTACCACCAGTAGAGAGACAAAGCTAAATAGCATAAGATTTGGTTGAATGACATTCGATATGCTCTCAATAGAGTGCTAGAAACGATGGAAGTTCTTCCACATATAATTAAGATTAGTATCTTGAATCACTCATAAATACATGAAATTGTGTAAAATCGTGTATCAAGAATCCCGTTATATCGGGGTTCTTTTTATTTGAGGGTCCATAATACATGATTATGTGGTATAATGAATGTAATCATGTATCGCTTTTGTGGAAGGAGAGCCGCTCAAAATGACCTACAACGTCCAACCCCTACGAACTCAGCAAGAAATAAACGACTTTTTATTCTGTTTACGACGCAATCAGCACGCTGAACGGGATGTGTTTCTGTTTTTGATCGGGATTAACAGTGGATTACGCATGTCCGATATCGTTAAATTGAAGAAACAGGATATTTTAACGTCAAAAAATCCTCGTATTGTGGAACAAAAGACGGGGAAAACACGCATATTATATTTAGGAAGCCTTCAAGATCTAATCCAGGACTATACTAAAACCCTGGACCCAGAGGATTATCTATTCCCTAGCAGCAAAGGCGGCCATTTAGAAGTGAATACGGTCTATCAAATGTTTCAAAAAGTCGCCAAGCTTTTAGGACGAGACGATATCGGGACCCACACCTTGCGCAAGACGTTCGGCTATCACTACTATAAGAAAACAAAAGATGTGGCTACCCTTATGGAGATATTCGGTCACAGCAGTGAAAAAATCACCAAACGGTACATTGGGATCAATGAAGATGAAATTAGTGAGACATTGTTAAATTTTAGGTTAGGATTTTAAATATCTTAATAGAATAAGAGTAAAAAATTCAATGTCATTTGATCTTTCTCTGTCAAATAATGATAATTGCATCGGAAATGTACCAGAGTGAGGTGCAGACAGTTCTGGTTAATCGCTAAGAACTGTCATTTGAGGAATTTATATATATACAACGGGTATCAAAATTCAAAAACAGAGATTTAGAAACTAAAATTGAACCAGCCTATAACCAATTCAACATTTTAGAATTAATGAATATATATAATTTGTCCAAGAAAACAGCTTTAATATAGAGCTATGAATTGTTCAGGATAAATGTTGTTAAATAAAAGATGACCCCATGGTCTTATGGGATCATCTTTCGTGAGTAGTATAATATTTGTCTTATGAGTTCATAGGTGGAGGTTTAGAGATAAATTATTACCATTAAAGAGTAGATTAATTATATGGAAAGAATTAAGTTTAACAGACACTTTTCTATTGCTTTCGTTTGTCAGTAAAAGTACTATCCTCTTCCTTTAAAGGACCTCCCATACCACCAATTAAACCTATGAAAATATATATAAATATCTTACCTGCTCTTTTTATAAACTTCATCTTCATGTCTCCTCCTCTTTATATGACTATCGTACTACGCTGACATTTACTATACTACCATTTACACTTGTTACCCTAGTAGTTACCCGGTTATAGTAGCGTATTCTGTATGTACTATTTGGGTTTATACTATAGTATACATCAATTACTGCTCTTCTAGCTGCAGCAGGTAGATGTTGTGAAGCGGGTAAATTTCTTGCTCCCCAAGTAGCTAATTCAGATCCAGTAAAATTTCTGTAATAGGGGCCATAAGTTATAACAGTTGGTGCAGTTGAGAAAGTTTGAAACTCTCTAGAATCATCATTACCATATAATCTGGATAGCATAGAATCAGATAAGTCTTCAATTTTATGCTCGCCTAGTATTAATTCTTCTTCGTTAGAAACTTCAATCGTTGAAATAGAATCTAAGCTACTAGCATAAACACTGTTTGTGTTTCCCACTACTAAAATTCCAAAAAATAATAAAAGCAAAGTTAGTAATTTTTTCATTATGTTCCTCCTCGTATTATAAGTTTATGGTACTAATCTTAGTTAGTATTGCTTGGATATTCTGGGATATTCCCTAATAATAGGGCCATGGAATAGGTCCACCG
>NZ_PVTO01000044.1 GCF_003003275.1 Alkalibacterium olivapovliticus | reverse complement strand
AATCGGAACTAGCGAAATTGTTTGAGAGATCAGCCCGGAGTTAAATAAAGTTTACAGAAGGTAGTCTTCATTTACACAAAATTATTGACACTCCCTTTTTATGGATACCCAATGGGCAGAAACAAAATACTTAGAGTTCATGTTGTTGCTGTTTTTTGCTGCCGGCTACTCCATAGTAATGAACGTCTATAAAGGATCCTACTTTACAAGACATCAAAGTGTTAAGATGTATTCCGTTTTCTTTTTACTAGGTCTAGTTAATTTATATCTATCTTCTTCACCTTATTCACCACTTATAAAAGATGGGTTAATCACTTCAAACAGTATCATGTTTGTAAATGCGCTGATTTTCATCTCAATGCCCATTGCGTTTCTTTCAAGAATAGTGGTAGAGAAAAGACTCAATTCTGATGACGATTAAACTGCTTGAAATGCTTGGATAATAAACTGTAGCTTATGCCTATATTTGGGGGGATTTTAAAGATGAACATTTATGATGAATATCAGAAGTCTATACGCTATAAATACGAATCCCGTGCATCTACGCAGCTAAGGTTAATGCTGAGAAAGAAAGGGATAGAGAAATAGAGTGGGTGAACATTACAGAAAACAGGAGGAAGATAAATGACTGAAACAATTCTAGCTATAACAGGCCCTACTTCCGGTATCGGTCGCGGTGCTGTAAAAGTGTTAGCCACATCATTTGATCGTGTATTATTACTGTGTCGAAATCTTGAAAAAGGAACGTTGCTCAAAAAAGAGCTGACAGAGTTGAATACCGAATTAAAAATCGACATTATCAAATGTGATTTAAGTGAATTATCTTCCGTTCAGCAAGCCGCAGATCACATCAAAGAGCAATACGACCACATCGACTGTCTGATCAATAATGCCGGGATGGTCTCAGCTTCTAAAAAAGAGAGTGTCGACGGGTATGAACTCATGATGGCAACCAATTACATTGGCCCCTTTCTTCTGACCCATGAACTACTGCCATTAGTCATGAACAGCGAACGCAAGCAGATTGTTGTGGTTTCGTCTGGTGCATACAAGTTCGCGCCTGCGAAAGAACCTTTCTTTAAACCGACACGTTTCAACCCCATCAGTGGATATGGACGCTCTAAGCTGGGCACTTTGTATCTCGCTCAGGAACTGCATGAACAGTATTCCCGTGAAGGATTGAGAGCGACTGCAGTGCACCCTGGCATGGTCTCGACAAACATTGGGAAAGACAGCGTCAGTAAAGCCTTAGGCGATTTAGTATTTAAACTGCTGGATCCATTTTTTGTGACTATCGATGAAGGATGCAAGTCGGTTGTCTCAGCTGTTGAAGAGCCTGATAAATATGCTGGGGTCTATTCTGACGAAGGAAAAGTCGCCCCGGTCAAAAAACACGGCAGCGACTTCAAGATGCGTAGAGAATTTATCGATGCTACGCTTGAAGAATTGCACTTAAACGCATTATAAATTCTTATTGACCAATGCTCTCAGTGTGGGCAGGACCTCTATTTCGAACCATGGATTTCGTTTCATCCAGCCATAATTCAGCGGAGACGGGTGAACCAGCGGCAGGTACTCAGGCAGGTACTGCTCGAAATGTCGGACAGTTTCCGTCAGGTTTTTTTCACGCCGTTTACCCAAATAATACTTCTGAGCGTAATTCCCAATCAAAATAATCGTTTCAAGGTCTGGCATCTCCTTTAACAACTGGGGGTGCCATTTTTCTGCGAACCCTTTGCGTGGGGGAACGTCTCCAGATTTTGCTTTACCCGGATAGTAAAAATCCATAGGGAGATGCGCTATATAATCAGTCTCATAAAAAGTCTCTCGTGAGATCCCCATCCATTCTCGCAACCGATCCCCGCTCAAATCATTCCAGAACAACTGCGATTCTTCCGCTTTACGGCCCGGAGCCTGACCCACAATAGCGATACGCGCTTCTTTAGAAGCTTTAAACAGTGGCGGAACTCCTTTCTTAGTATATGATTCATTCATTGGGTCTGCCATTATCGCTTGTTTGATTTCTTCAAAAAAAATCAGTCTCTCCCCCTTTCAACTGAATTGTTCTGATACAGTCTGTAACGGCTCCCCCCTGCTTCTTTAGCTTGATATAAAGCTCTGTCAGCGTATGTCACTAACCGTTTTTTATCATCGGTATCATCAGGATAAAGGGAAATGCCGATTCCTGCTCCTATCTGAATGTTTATTCCATTAAAATAGAAAGGTTCATTGAGTGCCTGTATAATACATTTAGCAGTATCTTCAGCTTCTTTCAAAAACTCAATATCAGATATTATTACAGCCATTTCATCTCCTCCTCTGCGTGTGACCGTTGCATTTTTCTCAACAGACGATTCTAAGCGTCTGGCCATTTCCTTAATAACAGCATCTCCAGCATCATGACCGTACGTGTCATTTATTTGTTTAAACCCTTGTCCATCCAACATCAATATAGCAACTTTCTTATTTAAACGGTTCGCCTGAATTATTGCTTGATTTAGTTTATCATCGAAAACTCTCCGGTTTGGCAGTCCAGACAAATAATCATAATATGCTGCATTTTCCAGCTGATTTTGAAGATCTTTTCTCTCAGTAGCATCTCGAGCAATCATCACTGCTTTTTTAGTTTGGCCATCTTCAAGAATAGTAGAAGTTGAAATATCCATCCAAATGTAGTGTCCTTTTTTATGGCGCATTCTAATTTCTACCGTTGAAAGATGGTCTTCTATCTTCATTGCCTCGAGTCTTTTGCCAAAGGTCTCTTGATCATCTGGATGGATAAAATTTCTGTAGGAATAGTTAATGTAGTCTTCATATTTGTACCCTAATATCATTTCATTTGAAGGAGACACGTAAGTAATCAGCCCAGAAAAATCCGTTAATGTAATCACATCAAACGCATTTTCTGTAATAAGCTGAAATTTCTCCTGTGTTTTTTTTAATTCTCTCTCTATCGTTTTTAAATGGGTTACATTCTTGTAAAATCCGTACACTCCCGTTACTTTTTCATCTTTATCTAATGCAGGCGTATAAGACGCCAGTATATCCAGCAGGTCCCCATTTTTAGTCCGTCTCTTAGTTTCTTTAAGAAGTATATTCTTCCCATTTCCGATACACTCAGTAATGATTTCCTCTATTTCTTCACCAAGTTCAAAGGGGATTCGTTCATTTTTCAGCCCGGGCAATTCTTCTATCTTGTAATTGAATAACCGTTCAAAGGCAGGGTTACATTGCACAATGTCTAAGTTATTATTTGCAAGAAAAATAGGATCTACTGAATTATTCCAGAAAGCTTCCAGCTCTTCGGTTTTCTCAATTAATTCCTTCTGTAGTCTTTTTTCACTAGTAATATCTTTCGTTACACCGTATATACCAACCACATCGTTATTCACAACTATAGGAATTTTTGTAACCGACAAATCCAGACGGCTTCCGTTCTTATTTCTCCCGGAAGTCTCATAGCGCTGAGACTTCTTCCCTGTGACAGCTTTTTTAAAATAATTTAATGCTCTATCTACATCCACTGGTTCAATTAAAGATTCGATACTCTTACCTAGCAGCTCAGCTCTCGTGTACCCAGAAAGATTTTCTACTTCCGCATTCCCACTAATAAAATGTCCTTTTGTATCATAGGTAAAAATCGCATCCGGATGATTCTCAAATAATGATTTATACCGTTGTTCGCTTTCCTGTAAAAGATACTCCAGCTTTTTCTGTTTGGTAATGTCCTTTGCTATTCCATAAATACCGACAAGCATGTCATCAACAATAATCGGAATTTTATTGATCAGTAAATACACTTGGTGACCTTTTTTATGGTGTATGGCTATTTCATACTCTGCCGATGTTCCGCTAAGCGCTTTTTCAAACAGTTTAACCGCATCTGCTAAGTACTTCTTCACCACTATGGGTTTGAATGACTGTCCGATAAACTCATCATACTCGTAGCCTGAAATTTCCATGGCCCTATCATTGACACTAACAAATCGCCCGTCAAGATTAAACTCAAAGACAGCCTCTCTATTGTATTTAACAAGAGAATCCAGCCTTTTTTCTTTTGCTCTTGTTTTTTGCTCTTCTTGCTTTATTTCCGTAACATCTCTAACAATCGCCAATATATACCGACAATCTCCCTCTTCCGTCACAATCGGATTCAGCGATGTTTCACCAAAAGTCACTTTGTCGCTAACTGATGATTCCTCTATAAACTCTACTGATTTAAGTGTGGATTGAACCTGATCATATTTAGGGGCTAACACCATATATTGCTCAAGGGACAGAACATCTTCCAGCTTACGCCCGTAAATGCTGTCATCTGATTTTAAAACTTTGAATGCAGATTGATTTACGTAAATATAGTGGTAAGAGCTTCCTCTGACTTCCATTAAAAAGACCAGATCTTTTACAAAATCAAACATCGTAGTAAAGGCCAAATCACCATTAATAATCTTACTTAGAACCTGTTTCATTCCTTTAGCTCTCCTTTTGTATAAGCATTTAGAATTAAATTATGAAGTCTACCGTAAGCCATTTATTCAAATTTTAATAGTAAATCATAAAAGGTAATATAAAGATGTATATATGTAATTTCTATTTGTTTTATTATATCATAGTTGAACTATAGGCTAATGGAATAATTATAGTATTATCTTCCGCAGATTATTTAACTTTCGGATTCGATGCCCCTCTTAGAGCTTTATTAATCGCATAGTCAAAAAAGAAGAATGCCAATAGCATTCCCCTTATCGTGCATATAAACTTATTCATTAATTGTACAAGAAGCAGTTGCCGAGAGGACAGCTTTGCACATCTTACTTGATTACATTTTATATTCAAAAAATGTAACTTGAGATTCAAATGCTTCCTGTTCCTACCCTAAAGCCACATCCAGCACCATCATCACCGTAAATCCAATCATGAGCCATATAGCAGACAAATCTTTATTCCCATTTTCCTGAGAACCCGGTATCACTTCTTCCGCTACTACAAAGACCATTGCTCCTGCTGCGAAAGCCAGTGCATAAGGAAGCAGCGGCTGTATGAGTGACACCAGCCACAGTCCAAGCAAGGCTGACACTGGTTCAACAAAACCGGATAGCTGTCCATACCAGAATGCCCGTCCTCTTGACATCCCTTCCCGTCTTAAAGGCATCGATACGGAAGTGCCTTCCGGAAAGTTCTGCAGACCCATACCAATCGCCAGCGTCACTGCTCCGATCAGTTGAGACATATCTCCTGTCAGAGCCATTGTGCCAAATGCGACACCGATTGCAAATCCTTCTGGAATATTATGCAATGTGATTGCCAAGACCAGTAATGTGCTTCTGCGGTAACTTTCAGGGTTCCTTCCTTCTGCTTCTGTTTTGTCTACGCTAGATCCTGACTGAATGAGTTCCGGATGCAAGTGAGGCAGTAACTTGTCCACCCCCCATAAGAAAAATCCTCCCGTCATAAACCCGACTGCAGCCGGAATCCATGATGGAAGCGGACCTCCTTCAGCCATCTCGATCGCCGGCTGTAAAAGTGACCAGAAACTTGCCGCAATCATCACTCCACCAGCAAACGCCAGCATCCCATCCATTACCCGCTGATTTACTCTCTTTGCTGTAAAAACCAGCGCAGCCCCTGCCGCTGTCATTCCCCACGTAAACAGTGTCGCCAACAGTGTCTGGATAGTTGGACTTAAATCTATAAACCAGTTCCACATTCTAATTCCTCTTTCTTTGTATGTAGTATTTGTCCCCTCCATTATACACGTTAATTAATCTCATTTGTATTGTCATGCACAAGTCAATTCATCACCTTATTTTATACGAATAGTTTCAATTCATGGATGATTGTACCCTATTAGTCGACTTTGATTTTTCTGTTAGACTTTCCTCCCTGGATTCAGTTAAGATTGTGTTAGAAATAAAACGCTTTCTATACAAACTTATTATACGAGGAGGAATCACATGTTAAACCTTACAGAGATTATTTCAGTCCCGTCACGCCTATTCATAGGGGGAACTGTTCCAGAAAACTACTATCACGATACTTATGTTAAAAATATTAAACCAGTGTATGCCGTTGCCCTTCCGAAAACGCAGGAAGAAATCATTAAGCTGGTCGACTTCGCAATTGAAAAGGACCTTCATATTCTGGCTCGAGGAGCAGGAACAGGGGTGGCTGGTGCACAAGTACCTCTTGAAGGAAATGAATTGATCATTGATGTTCATTTGATGAATCGAATAGTTGAACTGGATGAAGAGACTTTGACTTTGACAGTTGAACCTGGGACATTGGTTGGAGAAATACATCATTATGTAGAAAGCAAAGGGTATTTCTACCCGCCAGATCCTGCATCCAAACATTCAACGATCGGTGGAAATGTGGCGACAAATGCAGGTGGACTGCGTGCGGTTAAATATGGGACGACTCGGGATTACATTAGAGAAATGACCGTTGTCCTTCCAAGCAGTGAAACGATGACGCTAGGTAGTAAAAATATCAAGAGCAGTTCAGGTTACGACATGAAGGATCTATTTATAGGGTCAGAAGGGACTTTAGGGATCACAACAGAAATCAAACTGAAACTGATTCCTCTACCCAAAGCCAGTGTGTCACTTTTACTCGCATTCGATACTGTCCAGCAGGCAACTGATGCGACGCTCGCAATTTTAACAAGTGGTGCTGATCCCTCAGGCGTGGAATTATTCGAACGTCAGGCCCTGCATTATGCTGAACAGAATTTAGGCTATCCTTTGAAATCTCAAGTAGGTCAAGCCTATCTTCTGATGACATTAGACGGAAATAATCAGACAGAGCTTGTCGGACGCGTGGAACTGATCGAACAGATCGCTCAAGAAACCGCTCTGGAGAGTCATGTCCTAACAAAAGAAGAAGCTCTGAAAAATTGGGCGTTAAGAGACAATATCCTGCTCGGATTGACGGTCTTTACCGAGTTTGAACTTTTGGATGAAGTGGTTCCAATCAACAAATTTGCCGAACTGATCGAATCCACCAAGCAGATGCAGGAAAAACATGGACTGAACGTCTTGAATTTTGGTCACGCCGGAGACGGAAATGTGCATACCCTGCTGATGAAAGACGACTTGAGTGAAGAAGAGTGGACACGTAAAAGAGCTGCCTTGCTTAAAGACTTATATCAGAAAGTCGCTGATTTAGGCGGACTCCCTTCAGCCGAACACGGCATAGGAATCGTCAAAAAAGAATACATGGAAAGCATGACTGATGAAGTGAACCTGAAATACATGCGTGCCCTTAAAAAGGTGTTCGATCCAGATAACCGACTGAATCCCGGGAAAATATTTTAAGCCGTTATTAAAGGATTTTTTGAACATATAACTAAAATATAATGTAGAAGTCGTCCTCTTTTCAGAAAAATTAGAGGCCGACTTTTTGTATTTTGAATAATCTAATTTCAATTCGGTACTCACCATAGGATACAATACTCGTGAATACTAGATCTTTATATAGAACTATTACAATGCACCTTGTACACGCATATATATAAATTTATGCTATAATATAATCACAGGGGGAATAAACATATGAAAATAAGTATTTCAAAACTAGTAGTATTAGGATTTTCCAGTTTTATCTTCTTAACTGGCTGTACTCAAGAAGAAAGTGTAGATATCGACAGCATTCTTGAGGAAGAAGGTACCTTCAGCTTTGATTTAATGGATTCTCCTAAGATCACTTTTCAATCTGAAGGTATGAAAATACGCAATGCACATTCTTTTGTGGCTGAGTATCCTTTTCCGTTTGTACCAGAACAGCTATATGAAGAATACGATATAGTACATACAGAGGAGACGCTTCGCATAGAAGTGGATGACATAGTCTATGAGCTGGAGATTTTAGGTCCCAGACTTTTCCGCGATAACGAGAATGATCTGGAACTGAGTACGGATATCTATTTACTGGATGACGAGGATCAAACGATCTGATTTTATTGGGTTTATTATCATCTAAATTCACAGGATTATTTTAATATCTGTTCAACATGAAAAGCGGTCAGCTATTGACCACTTTTTTTATGCTTTGACAGAATATCCTGATGATTAAATAAGGACTTCATTTCATGATATCTCTTCCCCTTAAGTATCCTCATTAAAATCATCTTTAAAACGTAAGTCTTCATTAGTTTCAATTGCTTCTTTGAAGATGTTTTTAATTTTTGGAACATACGTAATACTTCCCAACTCTCCTTTAATAGCTATAAATTCCTGATCTGGTAAAATGTTAAATTTAGCAGGCACTGTTAAGACAATCTTATATCCTAGTTTTCATTAAATTTCATCCTTTTCTTTGAATGTCGCCGACATCAAAACATTC
The DNA here is from genome assembly GCF_003003275.1 of Alkalibacterium olivapovliticus. GTDB lineage: Bacteria > Bacillota > Bacilli > Lactobacillales > Carnobacteriaceae_A > Alkalibacterium > Alkalibacterium olivapovliticum. Next base: position 1,607 of record NZ_PVTO01000044.1, on the reverse strand, counting down.
AAAAAATACCTAAATAATAAGCTAACAACCATCTTTTTTATGAACAATTAAGGATGGCTTTTCTTAGTGCTATAATGTTCTTATTTATTATTTCAAATATTTCTTTATTACACATGGCCAAGAAAAAAAGCAACAAGATTAAATAATACAAAATTCATCAATATATTTATTAGTGCTAAACGAGTAACAATCCTCATTGAGTCAACTGTACAAACTATACCGAGGGCTAATATACTCCAGAAAATAGTATCAAAAGTAAACAAGGATACTCCTATTCGTGAGAACGTGTCGGTAAAATATAAGGCGAGTGTCAGTGTTTGAAGAGATAGCACCCAATAATTAAATTGTCGATTTCCTATTCTCCTTTTCACGATTAGTCCAGAAACAAGTATCGCCAAAACTGTTAAAAGCTTTAAAATTGTCATAACATTCATATCTGTAAGTCCCTTCTGAATATATTGTATATTTGTGAATAGTGTAACAAAATCCCCATTTGATAACCTCCAAAATACCGAATTTTTCTTTAAGTTTTTATTAACGTTAATTTTATAGATTCAACTTTAAAACCCCTCTTCTAAATTGAGAGAGGGGTTCCGTATTCATAATTTTTATTTTTTTACTTATACAACGGTAAACGTCTTGTTAACTCACGTACCGATTCTTTTACTTGAGCCAGTTTTTCTTCATCTTCTTTTGCTGTCAGTGTATCTACAATCAATTCGGCAACTTTTCTGCACTCCTCTTCTTTAAATCCTCGTGAAGTGATTGCTGGTGTTCCAATGCGGATGCCACATATTTCTAAAGAAAGACGACTTGAGTAAAGAGGGATAAATTCTTAGTATAAATACCTTTCTTTAAAATCTGTATTAAAAAGTAGCAGAAACACTGATTTGATTCTATAAAAAAATCTATCTCCTATGAAAGCAATACAATCTTTTTCTAATAAAGCTTCGATTTGCTCTTTTTTTAAGTAATTTTAACCTACTCAAAAACTTTTTCGAATTCGAAATACATACTTTTATCATAGGTTTTGTGATTAATTTCACTATTTACTTTTTTTATGAATTAAAGTACAATAAAATTAAATTTAATTTTAAATAAGTAAGAAAGGCTGGTTTTTGTGATTAAAAAGAATATAGAAATTAGTAGGGCTATTTTCTTGTTACTACAATTATTTCTTTTACTTTATTTGATGATTACTCTTGAAAATTATACTACTAACATACTAATATTACTGCTTATAGTAAGCTGTATAGGTTTGTTTATAGTCTCATTTTCTGTTATAAACATTCCAAGTAATAAAAAACTAAAGATCATCCCATTTGTTATTTTTTGCTTATCTATTATCTCCATTACCTTAAGTTTATTATTAAAGGTGGTTCAATATATTATTACCTCTATGCCTTGATAGAGAAAAGTATTGAATTCTCATGGACAACAAATGTTAATATCTGCATAATTCCTGAATAATTCATAGCTCTATAATTTAAGCTGGTTTCTTGAATAAATTAATCGTTCTTGGAAAAATTGGGAATTTTTCTACAAAATAGTGCGTTCTCGAAGTAGATTTTAACTAAATGAACCTTCTTACGATTCTCTTGTTTGTT
>NZ_PVTO01000043.1 GCF_003003275.1 Alkalibacterium olivapovliticus | reverse complement strand
TTTCAGAATGAAGAATCTATGGATCGCTTTTTGGTTTCCCGTTTTGATACGTACAATCAGAAGTTTTTGACACGGATTCACCGCGGCTTCCAACAAGCTGAAGCAGAGCTAGAAAAAATGTTTGAAAGATTAACAAATTAATAAATCGATTTTATAGAAGGAGTACTTCATTTACACATAATTATTGACACTCCCTATTTAGGTACTTGACCAGAAAATAATATTAAAAGACTATCCAGAAAATAGTACTGTTTACTGGATAGTCTTTTTGAGGTCGATTTTTTTATGAATACATACGATGGTGTGTAAAGGTAAATAGTCAGTGTACTATTTATTTTTAAATGTATAATTTAAAAAAGTATGAATGAGATAATCATTTGCTTTTAGTGAAGAGTGAGAAGTGTACATAGTATTTCATATGGCATAAAGAGAGAGAACGAAAAAGTAGACGAACCGATTAAACAAGTGGAAACAGGAGTCTACTTGTTTCTAACGATTGAGTAAAATAATCAAATAAAACCTTAATACAGATGTAATACAGCCTTGATACATCAACGTTTGAGTGTATTACATTTGTATTCAATAACCTTAAAAGTGGTACCACTGTGTCATACAAATGTATTACGCTCTAAACCCTTTGGCACAGCCAAAGTCACCTACTTTTTCAGTTGAAGACTGAGAAAGTGGTACCTGGTTTCCCTTATGCTCTTACAATATAATTAAAAGGGATCAAAAAAAGACATACTTATTTTTTGATCCTGATCATTTTTATCACACTTTTTTTCTGAAGTGAGCGACTTTTAAAATAATCTTTATGTTCTTTTTTAAGATAAGTGCAGTCAAAAAATAATAGCGCAATCGATTCTAGTTTTTATTCTGAAAGAAAAAATGACAACTGAAAAAAATAAAAAAAGAAATCAGTCGGTGAAAAAACTTATGGCCATTTATGATTGGAACAGTGAAGAGGCAAGTGATCTTTTCTTGAATAAAATCATGACTTGTTCAGTTTGGATTGTAATTGGTTAATGGCCAGTGTGATAAAGTCTTCTTCTGATAATTTTTTGAGAGGGACTCCTTTTTTTTGTAGCTCCTCAGCATTTTTGAGTTTTAACGAACGGGGATCTTGTTCAAAAAGATCTAGGTTACTTCTTCCAATGACCAAAAGAGTTGTCTTTTTTGAAACACTAGACTGAACTTTTCCGCCCAATGATCGAACTAAATCCTGTGCTTGTTTCCGAGTCATGCTTGCTAATGTTCCTGTGAAGACAACGGTCTCGTTTCGAAACATTCGACGTCACTCCCTTTTTTCTTTAGTCACTTTGTCTCGACGATTTCTAGCTCTTTTCAAAATAAAAAGACTGACCAAGGTATGAGCAGTGTTGCAAATACCTCCTTGATTTTCCCATGAACTAAAAAATCAATCCACTATTACTGATAAACTAATCAAGCGTCATAAGTCGATAGTAATAGAAAAAGTAGTTTAAATTTTTTTATCAAATGGTGTAAGGTCATGAAAAAGGAAATCGATTTTTAAAGGAGCTCTTTCTTTTTTTTATGGTTCGTTTTTTCTTTTAGAAAAATGATACCAGACTGATCATAAAAAAATCTGAGCGACTACAGACAACCGATAACGTTTCAATTAATTTTAAATGACTCAAACCAGTGAAAATTAATTGAATGTCGTAGACCCTTTTATTTTAAAAAAACAAAATACGAAGAACTTATGGAAGGCAAGCAACGGGTTTGTCATGACAAACCCCAAAATTGAAAATTTTGGCTTGATAGGAAGTTTCCTATTACCTCTTAAAATTTATCTCGTAAACTCGATTAAATTTAGTGTCGCTTCGCTCGATTTTTTAAAAATGAAGGGAAAAGGTAAGTAGTAGACTTAAAAAAACTATGAGAGCGTGTCGTCTCTAAAAATTTTTTATTGTTTGTTTGGTGAATAGTTTGCTATAGGTATTCCTAAAGTCAAAAGAAAAGTTTTAAAAGAAATTATTTATCAATGCGAAATGATTCTGTTTTCTAATCACAATAAAGTTTAACGTTTATTCGTCAGTTTAAATGCGAAATAGGCAATTAGTCCGATCAACGCTAGATCAAAACGAAGAAAAAAACGGCCAGGTTTTTGATTTAGTCATTCTTTTTTAATCCGTATTTTTTTAATGTAAGAGCATAAGGGAAACCGGGTACCACTTTCTCAGTCTTCAACTGAAAAAGTAGGTGACTTTGGCTGTGCCAAAGGGTTTACAGCGTCGGACGAATGTTCGACACGAGGTACCGCTTTTGGGGGTCTTGGTGTACAAATATCCGACACTAAATCCTTTCATATCAAGGGCGTCGAACATTTGTACACCGGGTTTTTGAGATAAAATTTAAGATTGTACTCACTACTTGAATCGCTTTGCGCACTTTTTTTATAACATAACACCACTTATCTAAAAAAAGAAATCCTTTTCTTAGCACTGAAGTGTGAAGAAAAAGTAGTGAATTATTTGAAGTGAAAAATAGAGGAGTCTAATCATGAACGAGAAATTGAATGACTATAACGATCTGGTTAATTTGTCTTATGATGAAGCAGTCCATCGTTTATTGCACAAACATGGAGGAAGTAACGATGATTACTATAGAGAAAAATCATACGACAGATTCTTAAAAAAAGAAATTAAATCAATCACTAAAGGAAAATACGCGAGAACAGCCGAAGGATTATTTTGTCATCACGTTGCTGAAGATAGGTATCTTAATTTAGCTAACAAAGAATTTATTATAAAGTACAAGTATCCATTTACCTTACACACAAAAGATAAACTCGTCTTCTGTGATCTGTTTGAACATTTAATTTTACATGCACTGATAGCAAAAGAAACCAATGGAGAATTCGGTCTTCCGGGGTATCTGACGTACATTTATCCGATGATTATAGAGTGGTATGTTGGCCAAAGAAAACCTCAGAAAAAAGAATGGATGAAAAATTGTCACGAGCGGGCCTACTTAAACCCGGAGGAAACAAAGCAACTGCTCAGGACAATTGATTTATTGTTACCCTTACGTTTTCAGAATAAAAAAGAGATCGTGTATGTGCCACCTGAAGAAATAAGGAAGAGAATGATCGAGAATAAAAAGAAGAGAGAAAAAGAATATGAAGAAGCAATGGAAAATCGACGATTACAAGAAATAAAAAAAAGAGAAGAACGAACAAAAGACTTTTATCGTGAGTATCCAGATTTTGAAAAGCTAGACATAACATTTGATAGCTCGAGAAAGAAAATAATAGCCAAGTTGTATGATTTAGATTATAGTACTGAATTTCAAAACAAAAAAGAATTGGAAAAGGCAATGAAGCCAGTTATCAAAGATACTCTTTTAGAGCAACTATACTCAGCTATCTTGCGTGAAAAAAATCAGTCTGGTTAATAGAGCGAACACATGAGGAGAGGTATAGAATGTCCGATATACAGAGAGCAACTAAATCCAAATTAGAAACACTATTTGGAATGGATTCAGGTTATGTTATGGAATTTAGTAATCGAAAATTTGAAGAGTTTGTTTTTGATGAGACACGTTTGAATATTTTTGACGAGAAATACAATGAGAAAAGCGGGTCTAAAGCCAATAGACTAAGAGCGTTTTGGAAACTCGAAAGCAATCAAGTGGTTGCTACATTATCCTTAGGTTTATTAGAATTTTGGGAGCAAGAATTTAGATTATCGGATCCGACTGAAGAAGAATTTTATCGATTATATCGATTGAAAGAAGCAGCTGAGAAAGAATTAGAAACCTTAAAAGGTACTCCCAATAAATCATTTGATATGGCGGCACTTAATGTTTCAAATCTTGAAGAAAGTTATCTGATGTTAAAAGAAGATATTGAGAAGGTACTCAATGAAGATAAGCCACAATTAGCTTTAGATAGAGTACATACGTATATGACAAAATACTTTAGGGTACTTTGTGAGAAGCATGGGATCGATTATACGAGTAAAGAAAATATTAATAATATGTATGGCAAGTACATTCGTTTTCATCATCAGTACAATTCATTTGAGTCCGTTATGACCCCTAAAATTCTTAAACTACCCACTCAGGTGTTAGAAAAATTCAATTCTGTTCGAAATAACGAAAGTTTTGCTCACAGCAATGAAATCATAGGGTACAGAGAGAGTAAATTAATTATAGATTTCGTTTTTATAGTCCTTTCCTACATTATTGATTTAGAAAAAGAATATGATGAAAAGAAGGCTACAGTAATTTAAGAATACTAAATCGCAAGATTGGTGTGTCTAAAATTCACCTAAATTTCTTCTGAAAAAATGATAAAGTCCTGGACACACAAGTGAACTTTAATGTTAAAAAATTAGTGTAGTAAAATCATACGAGGAGGTACTGCAATGAAAAAGAAGCGTACTAGAAAGGCTCCCAGAGTAGTAAAAGTAAAAAAACACAGACGAAAAAATGGTCAGACTGTCAAATCGCATAAAAGAAGTAAGCCAGATGGAATCGAAGAGAACAATCATTCTAGCAAAAATTAAGAAAGGTCTATTATTATTGTTAATCGAAAAGACATGAATACAAGGGGATACTCAGTAGCAGCTGAATCTCCTGAACCATTAGCGAATAACAGGAATACTTTTTTGAATTAAGCGAGTTTTAAATAAAAATTAGAATAAAAAGAAGGAAGAAATTATTTTCTAACTTCTTTTTATTGAATATAGGCTGTGACAGAAAGATACAGTATGTTATGTATTGCTTTGATCAGTCAATAGCGCTTCATAATCAACCTCTAGAGTGCGTTTAATACCGTTTAATTGGCTTAATTTAATGTGCTGTCTGCCCGCTTCTATTTTAACTAATGTCTCTCTGGTGATATCAGTATTCATTAATTGAAGCTGCTTCACGAGTTCCGTTTGGCCAACCTTCTTTTGTTTACGTAGCCGCCTAATGTTGGTTCCAATAATGTTTTCATTATCGATTATTTTGTCTTCTCTCAAAATCAACACACCTTTTGGACTGAAACAAGTCCGTTTAGTGTTAATCTTAGTGTGTGCTCGTGATATAATGGGACTAGTTTCGGTCCATTTTGAAACAGGAACTAAGAAAATCAAACAGCATACAATCAGTGGTGTGTTAACTATAGTTAGCCACTACAAGGATAAAAAAGTAGAGGATATGACATATGCAGACTAATATAATGGCATTAAATTTGGATTTTGATACCAAAGGCGATTACCTACAAGGAAAGACCAAAAAAGATATACTAAAGATCCTTGTCGATTATTATGACAAAAAGAGAACCCTAAAAGATATTGCTCGTGATATTGAGGAAGACATACAGAGTAGTCGCTTACGAAAACATTTTCCTAAAGTCAAAACGACTCTAACCTGTATGTATGACGGAACGCCCCTATATAAACAATTACCCAATAAGCAAACCTATCAAAAACAAGGGTTAGACACAGCGGTACCTTACTGTCTTGAGTGTGGCCATCAGCATTTAGAGATGTGTGAATGTGAGCATTGCCTTAATGATCAGAGAGAAAAAATAAAAGAATCTTATCCCCAACAAGCAGTAAAACTGATAGAGGGGTGCAGTTTGTTTGAGAAAGTAGTACTCGCGACTGTCTTACAAGGCATGTTTGTAAACAACATGAACAATAGATTTGGGTCATTTGAAGATTACGACGATAATTACCACCCTCTGTTCATTGATCGTGCAGACGCTTCTCGAAAACTACAGCACCTATTCAATAAAGACATTATTTCAGTATCGCCAGACAGTAACATGAGTGCATTTGTAAGAGACAGGACGTTTCCTCAAAGGATGTATCCCAACTTAGTTTACTGGCAATTAAATGTTTCGTCAGTATGTGTAAAGGATAGAGACGAATTGTTTCAATCATTAAAGTATCCTAGTGGGTCAACGCTGTATGAAGCTAAGGCGTTTAATGAGTTGTGGCGTGACATTATTAAACAAGAATTATATAGATGTGTCTGTATGGAACTCAAGAACTATCACTTTTCATTTAGGCATACGAACGATAGAGAAAAAATAGAAAATCAAATCACTCGCTTACTAGAAGTGTATAATCCTGGACAAGTCTATGCTCTTTTTTGGACAGCTGTCAGGCGCGCTGATAATAGCCGTACCTCTAGAACCTGGGGACACTATGCGTATAATCATGTTAACTTTATACTCCAAAAAGTGGACGACATTGAGCAAAAGAAAAACAAGGCGAACGAACCAATAGATACATTTAACTACCCTGCAGAGTTAAGTATCATGCTGTTCACCAAAGTATTTTTTCAAAACATAGCACAGGAGTCCAATTGGTTTTATAGGAAAGTGCCTAAAACTAAGCAGATCAATTTCTTAGAGGATAGAAGCCAATTTTACACCGAAGTGTTAAAGCGGGAAAAACAAGTATTCCAAGAGTTAGATTTAGAGGTAGTCTATTATTATGTGACATCATATGGAGTCGTTGTGTATGATGGGGACGTAGACTGGTTGTTTACTGATGAAAAAACATTGTATCGGATTGCTGAGAAGGTAGGGTTTTATGAGTTCGTCGTGAGTCATGAGGCCTTTTACTCTAATTTACAAACACCGTATTATATAAATGACATGTACTCAACGAGCTATTTGATTGAATTAACGCACTTTTTAATGAAGTCTCAGTACAAGTATCATCTTCCGGAAAAAGATAATGAGTTCAAAAATAAATTAGAAAAGCTATTAAGTAAAGACTCATAGTGGAAGTAATAATTTTGAAAAAGAAGTAACATTGTTTGATCTATAACTACCCTAAGATAGTTTTTAAAGAATATTGATATAGATAAAAAGACTAGAAACATATACTAGTCTTTTTATCTATATCAATACCTATTTTCTTAGAAATAATTCGGGAGTACGGCTTAGCTATTTAATTATTGTTATTTCTGTTATTTCGACGTATTGAATTTGGCAGCATTACGTCAATTTCATTTTCTGAAAAAGTCTGTTCTTCTTCTGTTTTTAATGCTTTTTGAGCTTCTAAATAACTTTTTTTATCTGTTCTGGGAGAATTACTATATACTTTAGAGGTTCTGTTTTGTAAATCATCCCTTCTCTCCATTACTTCTTCAATACTCAAGATTTCAAAATCAGTTAGCAAGGTGACATATTCTTCACGTACTTTCCACAATAAATCAGAGGCTTCTTTGTGTTCACTTACAGCCGCGATAAGATTAAAATTTTTTGCGTAAGAATTTAATAGTAATAAGATGAGAGAGACCAATGCACCTAGTATGCTTGCAATTTTATTGTTTGAAAGAATTGAAGCAATGAATCCACTCGTAGTAATAGCTGCCAATACAATTTGCCACAATTTTATTTGATTATTTTTTTTGATTAATCTATTAATTATTTTGTCATGAGAGGTTTGCGTATAGGTGACTCTTCCATAGGCTTCTCTAATCTGTGATTCTAATTTATAACCATGGCTATTTTGGGAACTTCGATCCATAAATTTCCCTCCATTTATTTCTCGATGTAATTGGCATAGATCGAGTCTCGTAGTCTATGGCAGAAAGTGTGTTTAAATATGCAATCTTTGCTTTTATTTGAAAATTTCCAGATTTGTAAACATTACGATTACTACCGGGTGCTTTCCAAGAAGTAACTGATTTATCAATGTTTTTAAGGTATTTAAAGAAGTCTCTACTCATTAAATCGTAGTATAAATATGACTTATTTTTGTATTCCCATTGATTAATAAAATTATATGCTAGGGTATCTATTAAGATTCCACTCATATTAACATCATGGTTACCTTTCCAAGATCTTACCATCCTACAAAGTCTTTTTAAGTTTTTATTAGTTGCGTTATTCCTCTCCCTCATCGCTGTCATCTCTGCTTTGGGATTTGTTGTTTTCCAAGTACCGCCAGCATTACTGTCAGGATAAGTATAACTGTTATTAGTGTTGATAAATGCCGGGACAATCTCAAAATTTATGCTGTCCGTAAAATTTATACCAATAACTTGTCCGTCCCCTTTAATAAAAGAAGTAGGGTAGGTTTTTCTGAGACTTTCTCTTACTTCTTGTAAAAGGGCTGATTGACCGTTAGTATTGTATCGGTTAAATTTGGCATATGTTTTGTACGGTAGTTGAACCAATATATCAATATCACTTGTCCATATTTCGGTTCCTCTACCGTAGGATCCAACATACAGACTATATGATGTTTCGGAATCCAAAATTCTGTAATCGCTATTAATCCTTTTGGTTATGGTATTATACCGCTTTTGAATTTTAGTAACTGTATCTGCACTCATTCGTAAATTACTACAAAATTGTTCGAAATCTCCATTTACTGACATGTTTTCTCTCCTTTGAAATTAAGTATAGTTATATAAAAAAATTATTACATCAAATTCAAAACACGTAACCATTATAACACTTAATAATGTTATAATGGTTACGTGTTTTGATTCTACTTATACTATAATTTGAGGACTTGAGCGTTTTTATTGTGAGTAATAATTCGAAAAAATCAAGTTGTATTCGCAATACTATTTTATATAAAAAGGATTACTGTTGATAGATAAGAAAACACTAAGATGAATCAACTATAGGTATGTTAATTAATAAAAAAGAGAAAATCCAAGTGGGCTTTAGAGTAGCTTTTGTAAATATACATTAAAAAATAGAGATATAGTTGGTCTGCACAAGAGAAATAAACTAAACGAAATATAAAATGACAATCTATGTGATTAAACTAATATATATGTAAAAGGTGAATATAGAAGGAGGGATTGAAATTTTCTTCCAAAATGAAAAATTATATATTGGGTTAGAAGCTATAAATGAAACTTTGATAGAGATGTCAAATATATCAATTATAGATATAGTAAACTTTGTAGGAGTTATAGCTTCTACAATAGTAGCTATTATTTCAATATATATAGCAATGAGATCGCTTAAATTTTCAGCTGATTTAGAAGAAAAAAGAAATAATGAAATAACAGAAGAAAAAGAAGAATATCTAAAAAAAGTAGACACAATACTAACAATAATTTTGAAAGAAATAGAGCAAATAATAGAAGAGGAGATATCAGAATTAAGTAATAAAACAAAGAGATTGAAAAAAAGGTATATTAAAAAGAGTAATACTTACACTGTTCAACAAGTAAAGTCCAGGTTGGATATTATTTGCTCGTTTGAATTTAGTACTATGGATAGTGAAAAATTGAAAGATTTATATGATATTAGAACACTAGTTGCTGGATTGTATAATACTTTCTATGGGTTCGAAAAAAATTTAAATGATAGGAACTTTATATTAGATGAATATGAAAGATATTTAAAAGATATACTGATTGACATGAAAGAGGTGTCTAGTAATTTATACATGAAAATATAAGCTTAGATGAATGGTGGTGAAGAATATGACTAGAGAAAAAAATATTCCTGAAGAAAAAATAAAAAAAGCACTTGAAAAAAAACTACCAAGGACTGGTGAGCACAGAAGTAAACCTAAAAACTTTTCGCACGGAAATACAGAGTATATGCAGCAGAATCCTCATAGAGATACAGATGACAAGAAGAAAAAGTGAATTTAAATACATGAAATCATGCTTATAAAAGATTGTCAAACGGAGTTTAACAATCTTTGTAAATTTATTTTTATAATCAAAGCCACAAGAAAATCGAGACGAACTTAATAAGTCAATGTCTTTAAATTTATCAGTGTCAGGTTGGTTGTTTTTGTTAAGACCAGTATTATTAAGTTAAGCTAGATGATAAAAACTGATTTTATTCACCTTGCTATTGAGTAACTTGGCTGGATAGATATTTAAATAATTAAGTCTAGAATGTCAAGAAGAAGCAATACCTTTCAAAATTGTTACGGCCGTTATCAAAAGCTTAAATCACCAGATTGGGTTTAGTTCTTAAAAAGAATGAAAAAAATATTTATGGTGGGTTTCCTTATCACATAATTTAACCTGAATAATTCATAGCTCTATAATTTAAGCTGGTTTCTTGAATAAATTACTCGTTCTTGGAAAAATTGGGAATTTTTCTACAAAATAGTGCGTTCTCGAAGTAGATTTTAACTAAATGAACCTTCTTACGATTCTCTTGTTTGTT
>NZ_PVTO01000042.1 GCF_003003275.1 Alkalibacterium olivapovliticus | reverse complement strand
TTTCAGAATGAAGAATCTATGGATCGCTTTTTGGTTTCCCGTTTTGATACGTACAATCAGAAGTTTTTGACACGGATTCACCGCGGCTTCCAACAGGCTGAAGCGGAGCTAGAAAAAATGTTTGAAAGATTAACAAATTAATAAATCGATTTTATAGAAGGAGCACTTCATTTACACATAATTATTGACACTCCCAAAAGAAATCACTAACTCCTTAAGATTATGCATTTTCATTTTAAAAAGTTAAATAAATCTAAATAGATAAAGTTTCCTTTGACTTAAACCTGACTTTAAGTGGTAAAGTTAACGTATCAAATCAAAGAAGGAGAGTACACTATATGAAAACAGTTAAATTCGGCAATACCGGTATGGACGTGACACCGATTTGTCTGGGCGCAATGAGTTTTGGGGACCCGGATAACTGGATACACGATTGGGTACTGAGGGAAGAAGACAGTCGCAGAATTATCAGAAAAGCGCTCGATTTGGGTATCAATTTCTTTGATACAGCGAATATCTACTCAAAAGGAGAAAGTGAACGCATCTTGGGGAAGGCGCTGAATGAGTTTGCGGAACGCGAAGATATCGTAGTGGCAACCAAAGTCCACGGAACAATGAAAGACAGACCGAACAGCGGGGGATTATCCAGAAAAGCAATCATGCATGAAATCGAGCAGTCGCTTGAACGTCTGGAAATGGATTATGTCGATCTGTACATTATTCACCGATGGGACTACAATACGCCTATAGAAGAAACGATGGAGGCCCTTCATGATGTCGTTAAATCCGGGAAGGTCAGATATATAGGGGCATCAGCAATGTATGCGTGGCAATTCCAGAAAGCGCAGCATGTAGCTGAGAAAAATGGCTGGACTAAATTCGTCTCCATGCAGAATCATTATAATCTGTTGTACCGTGAAGAGGAACGGGAAATGATGCCATTGTGTGAAGATCAGACTATTGCCGTCACACCATACAGTCCACTGGCATCCGGGCGACTGGCTCGTGACTGGTCAGTTGAAACGAAACGGTCTAAGATGGATAAAGTCCAGGATATGAAATACGGTAAAACCGAAGAGCAGGACAAAATCATTGCGGACAGAGCAGCTGAAATCGCTGAGAAAAAGGGCGTGTCTCGCTCTCAGATTGCTTTGGCCTGGCTGCTGCATAAACCTCTAGTCGTCTCACCGATTATTGGTGCGACTAAAGAAAAGTATCTGGATGATGCAGTCGCTGCTCTTGATATCAGGTTATCTCAGGAAGAGATGGAATACCTTGAAGCAGCCTATGTGCCTCATGAAGTGGTAGGGGCTTCACCCAAACTGTCTAACTAATATTAAATCAACAGGAGGAGTAATTAAATGAAGACTATCACATTGAATAATGGACTGGAGATGCCTTTACTTGGCTTCGGAGTATTCCAAATTCCTGACGACAAGGAATGTGAACAGGCAGTTCTGGATGCTTTAGAAACGGGGTATCGCCTGATTGATACAGCCCGTTCTTATAATAATGAAGAAGCAGTGGGTAGAGCGATCAAAAAAAGTGGGATACCCAGAGAAGATATTTTTCTGACCACTAAACTTTGGATAGACGATACAGGTTATGATAGAACACTTGCGGCTATTGAAAAAGCTTTGGAAAAACTTCAAGTGGATTATATTGATCTTTATCTGATCCACCAGCCTTTCGGAGATGTCTACGGGTCTTGGAGAGCGATGGAGGAGATGGTTAAAAAAGGAAAACTTAAATCCATCGGTGTAAGTAATTTTCATATGGACCGACTGGTTGATCTGATCATCCACAATGAAATAGTACCCTCTGTCAATCAGATCGAAACACATCCGTTCAATCAGCGCACGGAAGACCATGCCATAATGGAAAAGTACGGAGTGATACACGAGTCATGGGCTCCTTTTGCTGAAGGAAAAGAGGATATCTTCAATAATGGATTATTAGTTGAGATAGGCAAGAAATATAAAAAAACAGCTGCTCAGGTCATCCTGCGCTGGCTGACTCAGAACAACATCGTTGCGATTCCAAAATCTGTACACAAAGACCGAATCCAACAGAATTTCAACAGTCAGGACTTCACCTTGTCACAAGAAGATCTGAAAAGGATAGCTGATTTAGACAGAAACAGCACGTTGTTCATCGATCATCGCTCACATGAAATAGTCGAACGATTCTCAAATTTGGATCGGTAACTGACAGAATCAGACGATTTAAATTATGCTGCTGCATAGCCATCGAGTACTGATCAAGGAGGAGAACATGAATATATCTGCTGTCGCAAAAGAAATGAGTATCAGTCCTTCGACGATTCGTTATTATGAAAGCATCAACCTGCTTCCGCCTATCACTAGAAATGAATCAGGCGTTAGAACGTTCAGTGAAGAAGATCTCAAATGGGTGGACTTTATAGCCTGTATGAGGTCAGCTGGACTGCCTCTGGAGATTCTGAAACGCTATGCTGATTTGGTTCGATCAGGGGATGAGACGCTCGAAGAAAGAAAACAGATATTAATAGAAGAAAAAGAACAGCTGAAAAAGAAAAAAGAAGAAATAGAGCAGGTTATAAATAGATTGAACTACAAAATTGAAGATTACGAAGGGAAGTTGCTGGCTAAAGAGCAGAAAATGATTTGAGAAACAGGACTGACAGTTTTCCAGAAGAAGACCGATATGTTGAAAGGTCGATCACAAGGAGGAATCGCATATGTCTCAATCCGTACTCGTCCTGATCAAACCGGATGCTGTGAGGCGCAGACTGACTGGTTTGATTCTGTCGGAGTTTGAAAAGCGAGAGCTGACTATTATAGATTTGAAGATGATGACAAGCTCCAGAAATAGAGCGGAAAAGCATTATGAAAGTTTGTTGGGCAAACCGTTTTTTGATGAGGTAGTCTCCTACCTGTCAAGTGGTCCGCTGGTGGCAGTGATACTTGAAGGAGATAACTGCATAGAAATTGTCAGGGATTTAAATGGATCAACTGACCCCAGGAATGCGGATAAATGTTCGATCAGAGGAAAATATGGGATCAGTAAAACCCAGAACACGGTTCATGCATCAGATTCACCTCAAAGCGCTGAAAGAGAAATAGCGCTCTGGTTTGATGGAGTCACCGATGGGTGCCAAGTATCATAAGAAACGCATAAAAACTGCAGATTGCCATGATTCAGTCATGGCTGCCTGTAGTTTTTTTAACTTAGTGTTTCCATATGAAATAATCTCTCTTAGAAAAGGGACGGGATGACAGAGAGATTGTGAATAGGGGAGGACAATAATAATGGACAGGGTGCATTTATATTCATTAAAAAATATAAGCAACATTAGTTTATTCAACATGCCTTTTAGAGCGCTCTAGGAGCGTCTTTCCTATCTAAATCTAAAAAAGCAAGCTATAACTGTTCAGATTGTGTCTAATTTAAGTGATTATTTGTCTAAAATTTGACTAAAATCAAGTGTAATACAACTGTAATGACCTAAAACCTTAATAAAAATACTTTAGATGCTATTATAAGTTTAGTTAATTAAACAAAAATATTTAAACTTAAAACCTATTGCATAAGATAATCTGCAGACAAAGTTGTGGACTAGAGAGAATTTTGGAGGAATGAATTTTGAAGAAGAAATTTACAGTTGGATTTTTAACATCAATCCTTTTAGCAGGATCGTTCCCAATTGCAGGATCACCTGTACAAGCTGAGAGCGTATTGGAAGAATTGCAAAAGGAAAAACAGGAAGTTGAAAGTCGCTCAGGTGAATTAGGATCTGTCATTAAAGAAACTGATGAAGAATTGCAGCAGCTTGCAGAAGAAAGACAAGAACTGGAAAGCAGTATCCAGGCATTACAGATTAGAATTTCCGAGTTAACTGAAGATTTAATCGAGCAAAGTGACCGTCTTGATAGAACTAACGAAGAAATCGAACGTTTGAACGAAGAAATCGAGCATTTAAATGTTCTGATCGCACAACGTGATGAGAAATTAATGCAGCAGGCCCGTGCAACACAAACCCAATGGAACCCGACGAATATCATACATATTATTCTGTCATCTGAAGATCTTTCTGATCTAATCAGCCGTGTGGGAGTTGTCAGCCAGTTAGTTTCGGCTAACCGCTCAATTATTGAAGACCAGATCCGTGATCAGAAACAGGTTAAAGAATCTGAAGAACAAGTTCAGGTTGAACGTGTAGAAGTAGAAAATGTCCTGGCGCAAATGCAGGCTACTCGTGAAGAATTGACTGATCAGCAAGTTGATCTGGATGATCAGATCATGCATGTAGCTGAATTGTATGAAATGAACGAAAATGAAAAAGAAAACTTCATTAGTGAACAATACGCTTTATCACAGAAGGCTATGACATTATCATCTGAAATCGAAACAGAAGAAGAACGAATCGAAGAAGAACGTCGTTTGGAAGAACAGCGTATTCGCGAAGAAGAGGAACGTCGTCGTGCAGAAGAAGAAGCTGAACGTCAGGCAATTGCTGAAGCAGCAAGAGTTCAAGCTGAAATAGAAGCACAGGAACGTCGTGAAGAGGAAGAACGTCAGCAGGCAGCAGCAGAGCATCGCGAAAACGAACAGCGTCAGCGTGCAGCAGCAGAGGCCGAAGAAGCTGAAGCACAAGCAGCGTCTCAGCGACGTAATGAAGAACAATCAGCAGCTCAGCAGCGTGAAGAAGAGCAGCGTCAGCAGGCGGCAGCACGTCAGCGTGAAGAAGAGCAACGTCAGCAGGCAGCAGCACAGCAGCGTGAAGCAGCCAGACGTCAGGCGGAATCAGAAGCAGCAGCGCGTCGTCAGGCCGAAGAAAGAGCAGCGGCAGATAGAGCTGCAGCTCAAAGAGCAGAAGCAGAGAAGAGAGCTCAAGAATCTCAAACGTCTTCAAGCAATAACTCAAGTTCAAATAATAGTGGTGCTCAGACAAATGCTGGATGGAGCAGACCGGCTAGTGGTCGTTTAACATCACCATTTGGTTATAGAATACATCCAATATTCAGAACACGCATATTACACAGTGGAATCGATATTGCAGGCAGTGGTGCAATCAATGCCACTCGTTCAGGAACTGTAACAGCTGCCGGATACAATAATGCTTTAGGGTATTACGTGGACATTAATCATGGTGGAGGATACTCCAGCAGATATTTTCACATGACACCTAACCTACTCGTTTCCAGAGGACAATCAGTATCTCAAGGACAGCGTATCGGGACAATGGGAACAACAGGAGATTCTACGGGTGTACACTTACACTTTGAGATTCACCGAAATGGTTCACCAGTTAACCCATTAAATTATGTGAGTGGCTATTAAGACATTCAGTATACAAATATGAAGAAAACAAAAAACGGAAGTTTCTCCTTAACAGAGAGACTTCCGTTTTTTATAGTGAACATGTCTGCAGGTGCCTAAGGGGGTTAGTCGCAAAGGCTAAAACTTCAGTGTACTATGGGAGATAACGTTTCTCCCGTTTACCAAATGCACGGTTTGAAAACACTTGGAACAGTCCACTGTTAACTGAAAGCCCGACTGCAATGGCTCCTGAAATCAGAAACGTTTCGGTTGCAAACATCAAGGCCATCTCCGGATTGCCTTCAATAAATGCCCGCATCATGTTATAGGCTGAACCACCAGGTACTAGAGGAATAATACCGGGGATTGCAAAGACGATCACAGGCATCTTGAAGTGACGAGCGTACCATTGACTGAAGAAAGCGACTAAAAAGGCTGCGACACCAACACCGACAAAGAGATCCAATTCGATTTCAAAAGCCAAAAAGTAATAGACAATCCATCCAACTGCCCCGGAAATACTGGAGGCAAACAAGGTTCGAGTAGGGACGTTATACAACACACCGAATCCGAAAGTAGCGATAAGAGCAGCAGCAAAATAAGATAAGTAGTTTAAATTCATATAGACGTCTCCTTAATATCTTTATAGAAAAGTCAGGACCATCGCAATGCCGATTCCAATTGCACCAGCTGTGAGTAAGGCTTTTGCCAGTACAGCGACGCCTGCTAGTAAATGCCCAGCCATCAGGTCCCTGAAACTATTCGTAATAGCCATACCCGGAACAAGAGACATGACACTGGCGATAATAATGATGTTGATATCTTGACCAAACCCCAATGAAATGAACAAAACAGCCAATAATCCTATGAAAAAAGAAGCGACCATCTCAGCAAAAAAACTGACATTTGTCCAGGCATTGACTGCTTCATATACTATATGACCCAGTCCACCGGCTACTACTGCCGGGATGATATCAGTATAAGTTCCACCGAACAGCAACGGGAAACCGCCACAAGCCAATGCAATCGCTAGATTACTCTGCCAGCGACTGAAATTACGGGGCGTATTTTTTATATTTAATAACTTTACCTTTACTTTTGCAGGGGGGAGCGCTCGCTGAGCAAGTTGTCTCGATAGATCGTTCACCATTGATACTTTTTCAAGATTCGTCTGCCGGTCTGTCATTCGAAGGAGCTCCGTATGATCCTGACCATCTGATCCCTGCACAGTTAAAATCAGGGCGGTAGGAACAACAAATACATTAATGTAAACTAGGTTATAACTCTTGGCGATACGGTATAATGTATCCTCCACACGGTAGGTTTCTGCGCCGTTCTCAAGCATCACTCTACCGGCTTCGACACAGACATCTAAAATATCCGCTACTGGGTACTTCTGCATTGCTACTCCTCCTGAACGTTTTCATTATGCTAATTATAACCATTATGAACAGGTTATGCGAATAGAAAATAACATTTCAGACTATTTATACGTGAGATTATATGTGGATGGATAATAAGTATAATAGATGAACCATCCTATTAGTGAAAACTCTAATATGGTAAAATGAGTCAGTCTGAATAAAAACATCTGTACATACCCGAAAGAATTTAGGAGCGATATAGTGAACACAATCAATCAAACACTTAAACAGTATTATGGCTATACGTCATTTAGACCAGGGCAGCAAACCATCATCGAAGCCAT
This sequence comes from Alkalibacterium olivapovliticus, assembly GCF_003003275.1. Taxonomy (GTDB): domain Bacteria; phylum Bacillota; class Bacilli; order Lactobacillales; family Carnobacteriaceae_A; genus Alkalibacterium; species Alkalibacterium olivapovliticum. The sequence continues at coordinate 4,439 of NZ_PVTO01000042.1, read as the reverse complement.
TTTAAAGGGACGAGACGCTATGGGCATCATGCCGACAGGTGGAGGGAAATCGATTTGCTATCAGATTCCGGCCATAGAGATGGAAGGGATCACTCTAGTCATTTCTCCTCTTATTTCTTTAATGAAAGATCAGGTAGATGGATTAGTGGCAATGGGCGTAAAGGCTGGTTTTTTAACTAGTCAGCTGACTTTAGATGAACAGAACGAAACACTTCGTCAGGCGATGAATAATGAGATTGATCTGCTATATGTTTCGCCCGAACGTCTGGAAAATACGTACTTTTTAAGTCGGTTAAGACAGATGCAGGTTAACTTGATAGCGGTTGATGAGGCCCATTGTATTTCTCAATGGGGACACGACTTTAGACCAAGTTACCAGGCGATTCCAGCAGTCAGAGATCACTGTTCAACGAATCCTCCATTTGCCGCATTTACGGCAACGGCCACTCAAAAAGTCAGAGAAGATATCGTAGCGAAACTGGAATTGAGTAATCCTTATGAATTTACTGCTAGTTTTGACCGTCCGAATTTAACATTTTCAATCGTACACCCTAAGAAAAAGCAGGTCAAACTACTGGATTTGTTAAAAGACAAGGAATCGAGTATTATTTATTGTAATACACGCAAAAATGTTGAACGCGTCCATTCGTTATTAAAGAAAAAAGGCTATGACGTCGGGTATTATCATGCGGGATTAACTTCAGCTGAACGGACACAATATCAGGAAGATTTTTTATACGATAAATCACCGATCATTGTAGCAACTAATGCATTTGGAATGGGTATCGACAAATCCAATGTCAGGCGGGTCATTCACTATAACTTGCCTTTAGATATGGAAAGTTACTATCAGGAAGCAGGACGTGCTGGAAGGGATGGGGCTCCAGCTGAAGCGATCCTATTTTACTCCAGTCAGGACATTATTACTAACAATCTGCTGATTGAACAGGGAAACCATCCGCACGCAAAAAAGAATTTAAATACGATTATTTCATATTGTAAAACGGGTCGGTGTCTGCGCAAAACGATTCTTGACTACTTTGATGAAAATCCTTCATTTGATTCCTGTGCCAATTGCTCAAACTGCAATGGGGAGACTGAGCTGGTTGAAGTCACTCAGTCCTGTCAGAAAATACTGTCGTGTATTTTTCGCATGGACCAGCAGTACGGAATGGGCTTGATTACCGATGTACTAAGAGGAAAAGAGAATGCACGGATAAAGAGCCAGGGCTTTAATGAATTGTCGACTCACGGAATTATGAAAGATTCAACTGATGAAGAGATCAAAGACATCATTGCTTTAATGGTCAGCGAACAATTCCTGCACGTAGGAGGAGATCAGTACCCGATACTGAAATTCACTGAAAAGTCAGTCGACCTGCTTCACGCACGTCACCAGTTGTTTATGACCAAACATCAGAAAGAAACAGTTAAGGCTAAACAGCCATTTACCGAAGAATATGAAGAGGATCTGTTTGAACAATTGAGGGCTTTGCGAAAAGAAATCGCTACAGAAATCGGCAAGCCGCCATTTGTCGTATTCACTGATAAAGCGTTAATGAGTATGGCCTCAGTCTTTCCGCTTACACCCGAGGATTTCCTTTCCGTACACGGGGTTGGAGAAGCAAAATTGGAAAAATACGGAAATGAATTTATAGAAGTCATTAAAGCCTATACAGAAGGAAAGGAAACAGTTTAAGCTATACTGTAAGTGTAGCTTCCATTTTGAGAATAGATGAGTAGAAGTGGCAGCAGCTTCAGCAGAGTCGAGCAGATTAGTCACCGAGTAAGCCGAAGTGGCAGCAGCTTCAGCAGAGTCGAGCAGCCTAGTCACCGAGTGAACCGAAGTGGCAGCAGCTTCAGCAGAGTCGAGCAGATTAGTCACCGAGTAAGCCGAAGTGGCAGCAGCTTCAGCAGAGTCGAGCAGCCTAGTCACCGAGTGAACCGAAGTGGCAGCAGCTTCAGCAGAGTCGAGCAGATTAGTCACCGAGTAAGCCGAAGTGGCAACAGCTTCAGCAGAGTCGATCAGACTAGTCACCGAGTGAGCCGAAGTGGTAGCAGCTTCAGCAAAGTCGATTAGACTAGTCACCGAGTGAGCCGAAGTGGTAGCAGCTTCAGCAAAGTCAGACATTGACCATAACTGAGTAGGCCGAAACTGCAGAATATGAGCAAACTCTGCTTAATGGGCCTACTGACTTTACCGAACTGGGCAATCCTTGACAATTCCGTACAATTCTTGACTAATTTTAAAGAGGAGTGACAGCAATGTATAAAGCTAAAACAACCGAAACTGACCGAAGTGTGACTGCCTTTATTGAAACAGTGGAACGCCCGTCAATAAAAGAAGATGCCTACAGGTTGTTGTCTATTTTTGAAGAAGCCACAGGGTTGACTGCGAAGATGTGGGGGCCAAGTATAATCGGCTTTGGCTCGTATCATTATAAATACGAATCGGGACATGAGGGAGATTCCATGCTTGTCGGATTTTCTCCACGAAAAGCCAAGATCAGTTTGTATCTCTATCAGGCTTTACCGGAAAGAGAAGAGCTGCTGTCAAAACTGGGCAAACACACAGCTGGAAAAGGGTGTGTCTACATCAACAAGGTAGATGATATCGATAGTGATGTGCTGAAGGATATGATTACAAAGTCAGTTGATTATTTGAATAAGCTGTATAATAATTAAGTATTGAACAAGATAAATAGAACTTGTTATAATTAGATAAAAGGTTTCTTATCTTATGATGAGAAGCCTCTTCTTATGCTTTATTTCTGGACCGATTATGCTACAATGAGGTGGCTGAAATGGATTGGAAGATGAATGAGAACATGAACCCGAAAGGAAGTATTTAATGTCAACTATCACAATGGATCAACTAATTAATTCTAACCCTGTATTGAACAACATCAAACACTCAAAAGAAGTTTTCTGGCAGAATCCAATGTATTTACCTGTAAAAGAAGCGACACCTAAAACTAATTACTCAATGATAAATATTGAAGATTCAGAAGCGCGTCTGCAGCGCTTTGCATCCTTTATTCGAATCGCCTTTCCCGAGACTGAAGAAACAGAAGGCATCATCGAATCCCCCCTGTCACAAATCAAAGAGATGCAGGCACACTTAAACGAAACATTCATGACCCCTATCGAAGGGAAGTTATGGCTGAAACGTGATGATCTCCTGCCTATCTCAGGAACCATCAAAGCAAGAGGCGCGATCTATGAAGTATTGAAGCATGCAGAAAATCTGGCTCTTGAACACGGCATGTTGAATAGTATGGAAGAAGACTATTCAGTATTTGCCAGTGAAGAATTCGAGCAGTTTTTCTCTCAGTTCCATATTGCAGTGGGAACGACTGGGAATTTAGGCATCAGTGTCGGAACTATGGCCCGCAAACTGGGCTTTAACGTGACAGTTCATATGTCAGTAGAAGCGAAACAATGGAAAAAAGACTATTTAAGAAGTAAAGGTGTAGAAGTTATCGAGCACGATACTGACTTCTCAAGAGCCGTTGAAAACGGACGCGCTGAATCGGACGCCAACCCGCAAAGTTACTTTGTAGATGATGAGCACTCGGAGGAATTATTCCTTGGGTACACAGTTGGTGGCTATCGTATGAAAAAACAATTGGAAAATGAAGGCGTCGTAGTAGATGCTGATCACCCGCTGTTTGTCTACCTGCCATGTGGCATTGGTGGATCACCTGGTGGCATCACCTTTGGACTGAAACAAGCTTTTGGTGAACACGTACACTGCTTCTTTGCAGAACCGACTAAGATGCCAAGCATGCTGGTCGGCTTGCTGACAGAAAAATACGATGAAGTGTCTGTCTTTGACCTGGGATTAGGTGGTCTGACGATAGCGGATGGATTAGCTGTTCCGCGGACCTCCGGATTAGTTGCAAAACTGATGAGAACATTCTTCGGTGGCGGTTTTTCCGTTCAGGACGATGTGTTCAAAGCGTTACTATCCAGCCTGTATGAGAAAGAGTCGATTTTCCTTGAACCGGCTGCTGTAGCTGGCATGATTGGCCCTTACCGTATGGCCACTACTGAGGAAGGTAATGATTACATCAAGTCTAAAGGTCTCTCTGACAAAATGCATCAGGCAACGCATATTGCGTGGGCGACTGGTGGATCTATGGTACCTGAAAAAGATCGTAACGTCTTTCTTGAGGAAAGCAAAGCTTACGCCCTTTAAAACTGAATAAGGAAAAAGGATATCATGATAAATGATATCCTTTTTTATTTCATGTGCGCCCGGCATGGGCGACAACTTGGTGGTGAAAGTCCACTACAGACTTGGCAGTAGGAACTGTTAGCGAAAGACAAGGGTGTCCGCCGTGAGGCGGAATCTGAAGGAAGTCGGACGCAAATGCTTGCACTGACGAACAGAAACTTCATATCAAGGCTTAATAGAACGGATGAGCTTGCATGAC
>NZ_PVTO01000041.1 GCF_003003275.1 Alkalibacterium olivapovliticus | reverse complement strand
CTAACTCTTCTAGTTTATCAAATAGAACGAAAGTATGGGATAAAAGTGCACATTATTATCTAGCAGTAACTGCATAATACAGTTTAGCAGTCACAAATATAACAGTGCAATAATAAATTGTACGTTCCTGGATGTAAAAACAGCCCTCTCCTGTGAAAACCGATGACTTGATAGCTGACTTCATCACTCACTAGAAATATAGAGTAAGTGAAAATAATGAATATTGCATCCCAATAGAGCCACGTGGCTCAAACTGTCCGCAATACTCAAATAAGTTGTCTTTCTTATTTTCTTAGTTTTTAAACGTAATGTAAGGAAAGATTATAGGAAGGATTTTTTATGGATCTCTTAATCATAATGAAATCTGGCACAATGACAGATATACTAAATGTACTAAGGCTACAAAAGCTGAACTACTAATATTATGGAGGTACTTTTATGAGAGAACACAGTGAGCAAATAGAGCCGGTCCGTCTTCGTCTGGAACTGGTTTCAGACTATCAGACTAGTAATGATAAACTGATAATGAAGAGGTACGGTGAGTCATTGACAGGAGACAGTATTATTAGAGAACTAATGATTCCTTCTGACATGACACTTCATGCGCTGCATTATGCAATACAAAAATTATTCGGCTGGCAAAACTCCCATCTCAGGCAGTTTGTTCTTCCAGAAGAGGTCTATTCACAACTGACGGGTCAAACTGTAAAGGGCTGGTCAGATTTGGTGGGTGTTTTGTTTCAGGCGCCATCAGAAGCAGAGCATGACTTATACTGGGATGACGACTATGAGTCCGGCAGTTTTGCTGTCTGGTTAAGGAAAAGATATACAGGACCCTATTCATTTGAAGGGTATTATGAACAGTATGAAGCAGCTAGACAGGACATAGAAGACATGCTGGACCATTTTAAAGAGATGGAAGTAAGAGAATCATTTTCTGATTATTTGGCCAGGAAAGAGAAAAATCAGGATACTGAGCCTGAAAAAGCAAGAAAGGCTTCACTCATTGATTTGACAATAGACGAGCTCCATGCTTCTATCGCTATGGAAAGCGGAACTGAAAGCCTGCTTGAAAAACTGGTCGTCGCAGATATTCTGGCTTCAGATGATGAAGATAGGAATGGAGAAGGACTATCCGTTATGGATGATGTAGGTGGAATGAGTGGATATGCCAGGTTCTTACAAACCATTTATGAAGGAGAAGACAAAGAAGAAGCAGCCGATTCTCGTCGATGGGCAAAATACATGGGCTGGAATCAGAAGAAGACTGTTCCGAAAAAGATGCTGTAAAACTGAGATTTTCTATTTTATAATGAATATATAGTATGGGTATAGTTGAATCATAGTCATGCAAATGAATTAGGCAGCTCACTTGGGTATGCTACATTTAAAGAAGTGATCGAGAATCCAAGCCACGAAAATTTCGAAGCTACAATGGAGTGGGTCAATTATTACTTTGATTTATTGAAAGAAAATGACAGCGTCGAGAAAATTAATGAGCGACTAGTTTTGAGTTTGAATACGACAATAGTGTTTGATGTGTATTTAGCAATAAGGTGTGAGTGAATAGGAGTATGTCAGAGAAATTAGTTATTCAAATGTATCTTTATAGTGAGAAAAGGATGGACGGATGATAAATTTAACACAGTTCGAAACACAGATCAATTCAACCATTTTAAAACGCGGGAAGCAATATTATAAACTAGGCTTTGTAGAAAAAATGTATCAGACAGAGTATGATTCATTTGAAGCTGACATATTTGGAACGTATGTGTACAAAGTGAAAATAAAACTAAATAAACAAGAGGACATTCAATCGTCTTGTACTTGTCCATATGACTTTGGCCCGATATGTAAACATGAAGTGGCGGCTTTTTATACACTGCGAGACCTTTTTGAGAAAGGGCTCTATATTGAAGGATCTGAAGAATTTCAAACGAATGATGAGCAGTCAGTTGAAACACTATTAGATTCTTTATCAAAGGAGGAGCTTGTCCGGTTTATCCTGCAGAGAGCAGAAAATGATTCGAGTATGGCACATCATTTACGTTTTCAATATGGCGAAAGGGCTCCTGAGGATGAGTTAGCCGAAAGTAAACGAGTGCTGCAGGCTATAGAAGAAAAACACAGCGATCATAAAGGTCATTTACGTCATGGAAGAAGTGCCGATTATGCTTTAGAGATGGAGCAGGTACTTAATAGGACGGTCAACATTAAAAATCCTTTGATTTCCTGTGACATTGCTTTGTTAGTCATGAACCAGCTGCTGGAATTACTGGAATACTTTGAAGATGATGACTGGACTCTTGGAGAAATAGTGGATGATTGTATAAGAGTAGTGAAATCTATTTCGACCAGCGAGTTAAGTCTTGAGGATAAAAAGACAGTATTTAACAAAATCGTTAAGGAACTGGATCATAATGAAGTGCCTGTGTGGGACGAATTTCAGGAGGGGTTATTTGAAGTCCTTGACGGTCTGGCAGAAGATGAAACTATCTACGAAAGCTATGTTCAGGAGTTGATGAGTCGATTACAACAAGGACATACTTGGTCGACAAAATACAACAATGAACGCTACCTGATCAAAGTGTTTCGTATGATTGAAAGAAGAGGCGATGAAGACGAACAGATGCTCTTCTTATTGAACAACCTTGAATATGAAACCTTCAGAAAAAAGGTGATCGATCACTATTTTGACCGGAAGGATTATCTTCACGTCATTCAATTAACTAGAGATGGTGAAAAGCAGGATAAGCACTATACAGGGAAAGTAGAAATGTGGAAAGATTTAAGATATAAAGCGTACAAGTCTGCTGGTATGCATGGTGAGCAAATAACATTAGGGGAAGAGCTCTTCTTGTCTGGAAATTTTGACTACTACAATGAATTAAAAGTCTTATACAAAGATAATGAACAAACCCTTTATGAAGAACTCAAGATGAAATTGAAAAAGAACGCCCAGTTTCTAGGCTATAATCAAACTTATCTGAGATTAATTAAGGAAGAACAGGATGTGCCTGCCTTAGCTGAAGTAGTCACCAGCAATGTCAGGTATGTTCGGGAATATGCTGAGTATTTAAAAGATACTCATGAAGATTTAATTGGTCTAGCATACAAACACCTTATCGAGCAAGAAGCGTCTATGGCTACAAATCGATCAGGTTACAGAGCAGTGGCTTCATTGATCAAGGAATGCAGTAAAGTATTGAATGAACAAACAGCTAAAGAAATGACTGAAAAGGTACGGAAAATGTACAGAAGGAAATCTGCTTTTATGGATGAGCTTAATAAGGCGAAATTATAGAGAGTAATCTGAAAATATAGCATGGTTTGAGTGGTGAAACTCAGACCATGCTATTTTAATTTATAGAAAATAGAGACTTAGAGTAAGCGATCTGGATTCAGTTGAAGGGAATTTGTCTAATCGTGACAAGTTTGATCGGAAATCAGCGCTGCTTGTCACGAATACACGGAATCTAGAGAAGTTTGATCTAAACTCAGTGCAACTTGTTCCGAATAACACCTATTCTTGACAAGTTGAGTAAAATAAAACGAGAACTTGTCATGAAAAGCTAAATGAACTGGCCTGAATGAGTATGAGCAGACATAAAACTGAATTTTAAAGGTGAGTTTCATTCTTTTAATCCTAGATTAATCAGCGAGTGATAGTATAATGAAATAGACAACGGGTTATGGAGGGAGAACAGATGCGCTTACTATTAGTTGAAGATGAACCTGAGTTGAATGAGATTATCGCCAAACGATTAAAAAAAGAACATTATGGTGTCGATCAGTGTTTTGATGGGGAAGAAGCCTGGGATTACATTGAGTTTACGGAGTATGATGCCATTATTCTGGATATCATGCTGCCCAAAATAGATGGAATCGAATTGATGAAGAGGATCCGATCACAAAAGAAAGATACACCGGTCATTATGCTGACAGCAAAAGATTCTACGGAAGACCGCGTGAAAGGGCTGGATTCAGGAGCGGATGATTACCTCATCAAGCCCTTTGCTTTTGATGAACTGCTGGCACGTATTCGGGTTCTTTTGAGAAGGCATACCGGGCAGACGAGCAATACTATGACGTTAGCTGATCTGGTCCTGGATACAGATAAGAAGACCGTTAAAAGAGGAGAACAGGCGATTATTCTGTCGAGTAAAGAGTACGCCATTTTAGAGTACATGATGCATAATCAGGGCATTGTGCTTTCAAGGGATAAGATTGAGCAGCATATCTGGAATTACGATTATGTTGGCGGGTCGAATATTGTAGATGTCTACATCCGTTATTTAAGGGTCAAGATCGACAAAGACGCTCCCCGAAAACTGATTCACACAGTCAGAGGCATGGGATATGTCATGAGGGAAGACCATGACTAAACTATCGATTAAAGCAAAAGTCACTCTCTGGTATGCCTTGCTCATGATATCCGTTATCGGTTTAGTGCTGGCTGTCATTTTCTATGTGGGGAATACAGTTCTGACTTCTTCTATAGAAAGCCGCCTGTTTGAGGTGGTTGAAGAAAGTCTTCAGGAAATAGGGTATGATGAGGGCGATTTTGAGGTCGAAGAGGAGAACTGGATGATCGAAGAGGGGGTTTACCTTTCTTTTTATACAACGGACGGTCATTTTATAGATGGAAATACGGCGCCGAATTTCACTTACAATGTGGCGTTTTCCGCAGGTGAAATTCAGACGGTGTCGATCGCAGGCAGCGGATGGGCAGTGTATGACCGCCTGATTTATATTGACGGGTACGGGAATGCATGGATACGGGGAATTGCTTCATTTTCCGAGGCGGAGTCGACTATCCAGACAATGGTCAATGTCTCGCTGATCATCCTGCCTTTTATGGTCATCATTGCCATAGTCGGAGGGTATTTTATTACGAGAAAAGCCTTTTCGCCGGTGAGAAAAATTATGGATTCCGCTGAATCGATTACAGATGGAAATGAATTATCCAGACGCATCAATCTGGGCAAAGGAAAAGATGAGATCTACACGTTAGCCAATACCTTTGACCGTATGTTTGACCGACTGGAAAATTCTTTTGAGACAGAAAAACAGTTCACTTCTGACGTATCACATGAACTGCGGACACCGATCGCAGTCATTATTTCTCAATGTGAATATGCTCTGGAAAGTGCAGAAAGTGAGCAGGAGTTATTAGGTGCCCTGAAAGTCATCATGGGGCAGTCTCAGAAGATGTCCCGGCTGATTGCCCAGTTATTGTTTCTTTCCCGTTCAGACCGGAAAACGCAGCCGCTGACAATCGAAGAGGTGAACATGAGTGCGTTGACAGAAGTGGTTATTGAAGAGCAGAAAATACTGGCGGATAAAAATAATATTACGATTCATCAGGAAATTGAACCCGATCTTATTCTTCAGGCTGATGAAACGATGATTATGAGCATGCTGATCAATCTGATTACCAATGCAATAAAATACGGCAAACAAGACGGGTATGTCTTTGTACAATTAAGGGAAACGGGGAATCAAATCGAGGGTGTCATTAGAGACAATGGGATCGGCATCAGCGAATCCGATCAAAGCAAAATCTGGACCCGCTTTTATCAGGTCGATACGGCCAGAACATCTGAAAAAGAAGGCGGCATCGGTCTGGGTCTGGCCATGGTCAAATGGATCATCGAATCACACAAAGGAACGATTTCTCTGGAAAGCGCACTAGCAAAAGGCAGCACCTTTACATTTTCACTTCCCAAAAAATAAGAACCAGTGAAACCTCTCATAGAATTCAGACTTATAAACCTTTTTTTAAAAAACATTCAGCTTTAATGTTCGTTTAATCTTCAGAGCCTAAACTAATGACTATAGATAAGAAAGTGAGTTGAATGAGAGCAAACGAAAGGAGCTTGAAGTCTTATGAATTAATGAGGCGAAGGTAGCGGTAAAGTTGAATGGAACTTATTTAAAAAAGGGAGAGATGCAAAATGAACATGACAAAACGAATGAAGCTGATGCTGGTATCTTTATCATCGGTAGCGTTGATGGCTGCCTGCGGTGATGGTGGCGCAAATGACTCACTGGGGACAACGCCTGTTCCGCCGGAAACGACAGAAGAAACAGAAACGGATGATACTGGAGACGCGACAGTAGATGAAGGTGCCGAAGAAGGTACAGCAGAAGAAGACACGACTGAGACAGATGACAGCACTAGTGAAGAAGGAACGGAAGATGCAGATGATACAGGAGTTACGGATGACTCAACCGATGCTTCTGATGCACAGGTAAGCGATCCGGACAGTCCGGGAATCGAGAACATCGAGTTTCCGATCAGTGTCCAGGATGCCATCGAGATCTTCAATAATGAATTCGGCAGTCCCAATATAGATGAGATTAAATTTGAAAGAGACGACGGCCGTTACGTCTATGACTTTGAAGGCTGGGACGGAGAATTCGAATATGAAATGGAAATCGATGCCCAGACCGGAGAAATTTTGTCTCAAGAAACTGAAGCTGATACAGATCATGATGACATCCTTGATCTGGACGGCATAATCAGTCCGCAGGAAGCGATGGCTATTGCCCTTGAAGCAGCAGGATCAGGGTACGTTGAAGAATGGGATCTTGAGCTGGAAGACGGGTTTACTGTATACGATGTGGACATCGAAGGCGGTGAAGATCAGGAAGTCGATGCTCATACTGGTGAAATCCGTTAAATTAGTTTTTTTCAAAAAGAAAAGAGGGTCTCATCATCAGGATGGGACCCTCTTTTTCTGCAGATTAATATAATGTCGGGACTGTTTTTAGTTGAAATTTTTCGTTTCCGAAAAATGACCGCTTATTGTAAGGAGTCAGCGAGTTTTAACCGGTTACTCCTGAAGATTAACGCCTAATCTTCAGGAGTAGCTCGAGATTACGATCTTACTTCTATAGAAAACCCGGAATCTTCAGAAGTTGAGAGAATAATTGCTGTAACTTCTGAAGATAATGTCGGTTTAACTATAATATGAGCCTCTTCCAGCGAGACGAGTGTGGTAGTTATTTAAAAAAATGCAGTTCCAAATACAGATTCCGGATGAACTGCACATTCGTCCACATGACACTTGAAGTCACTGTATTGTTAATCTGGCACGGCCAGATTTTACGTCATTGGAAATGCGATAAGTAAGAACTTAACTTTACCGTCACTCATTTTACGGGTTAAATAAAATGATCTCGATCTAAAAAGTCTTTTTTCCAATGTGCAGTCCTGAACGTGTCATTTATGTCTTCAACGATTACTTTCCAGTCAGGATTCTTTAAGTCTATTTCATCATCGAGCATTTCCATCCGACTATCCTCAGGTGGTGTATCATTTTTAGCTTTTATACAAAGGGGATAAAGCGTATGTGGTTCTGGTTCTAAAATCTTCTCTAACACAATGTCATGATCCCAGTTGTCACCGAAGTCATAAGTGTATAAAGCACGGTCTTTTTCCATCTTGAACCAGGCTGATAATTGTTCTTCCTTTTCATGTAAAAAACGTGGAAATCCAAAATCGATCGACTGAGCGAGGGGACTGTTCATATGAAACAAAAGAGAATCTTTCGCATCGAATGAACCACCTTCAGGTAACCCAATTCGTATGTTCGAGCTTCTTTCTCCACTGGTTTTGCGTATCTCAAATTCATGCAAATGATAGCCTAACCAATCAAAAGAAGCCATTAAAACATAGTGCAGCTCTTCAAAGGTAGACTCACTCTCTATTTGAATCCTTCTCCATACAGGTATGCCAACGTCCTTTAAAGTGACTTTAAACTGATAAATCATTTTAACACCATCCTCGATCAGTATTGTTTACTTGTTATCTGCAAAGAATCAAAATGCCCTATGCTTCTTCTGATGCTCTTTCTTCAGCTGGAGATAATCTTCATCTCACTTCAAATAGTAAGTCTGAACCTGCATTTTGTCAATCGCTTTTCCGTTACCGTTGTATTTCTTCCTCATTCATTAATGGCATAATGCTGAACTCTGGTGTATCCCAGCTGGAAAAATGTTCTCGCCATACCCATCCCGATAAACTCTCCCTCTTTTCGATGATTCAGGAACAGCATAAAAAAAATATCTTATCTCTTAAAAAAATAAATTCAGCTGTGACATAATACTAATAAGGAACAGGTGTTTGTTTTTATTTGTTCGGTGCCAAAAAAAGGGCGTTCGATTGATAGACATTTTTAGTAAGCAAAAAATGACCGCTTCATCAAAGAAGTAAATAGGACCAAAAAAGACACTTCATAATGAGTGTCTTTTTTGCTGAGAAATGAACTGTTCACATTTTAATATTAGATTTTACTTAAAAAAACTGTTTATTTCTCCAAAATCAGTTCTTTTTCGTCCGAAATACATTATTTGTGTTATTTCGTCTGCTAAAACGACTGTTTCGGTCTTTTGAATGAGAAGACACGTCCGTCTATATTAAAGGTGTACAAGGCCTTGTGCAAAACTAAAACAGAAGATCTTCGTAAAGGGAAAACTAATGAAGAGACAATTAACAGAAGAACTGGAGCATGACTTTTTCTTTGTGCACAGAAGTATTGTGTATGGGGTGCTGAGAAAATGCGGGATAGGGTTTAATCATCCGGACTATGATGATTACGTTCAAGTCGGATTACTGAAACTGGTGGAAGCCTATGAAACGTTCCCAAGTGACTTGAATCAGGAGGCTTACTTTTATCAGTTTACCGGATTTGCTTTTCAGAAAATCAGGTGGGCTGTGATAGATGAAATGAGAAAGAGTATTAAAAATGGAGAAAGAGAACTGCTGCTGGGTGAGACTCTGGATCAGTCATTACCACAAGCAATGATTGAGCCTGATTCAGACTGGCTTATTTGGGAACTTCTGCCGTCTATGATGGACTGTCTTGCACCTAAAGAACAACTGTATCTGAAAGATGCGGCAATCGAACAGCTGTCTATCAGTGAAATAGCCAAAAAACAGGGTGTGAGCCGTAAGACAGTGTATGAATGGCGGAAACGGACAGCTGCTAAACTCGCACATTTCAGAAACGTACTTGAACATTAATCCTATGGAGAAAGAAGGAAAAAAGTTGAGTAAAACCATTATAATCGATGCAGGACATGGCGGAACAGATCCGGGAGCAGTAGGATTTGGTATCAAAGAGAAAGACTGGACCCTTGAGATCAGCAGGTATCAATATGAACGGTTAAAAGAGATTGGGGCAAGGGTGTACATGACAAGGCAGTCAGATCTCTCACTTGATCCGACACAGCGGATCGCACGGATTAAAAATCAGTATGATGTCTGTGTATCAAACCACTGGAATGCATTCAACGGATCAGCACGGGGAGTGGAAACCATTCATTCCGTGCATGCGCGGGCTGCCTTTGCGAAGGACCTGGCCGATGCAATCGTTAAAGTGACCCGTCTTCCATTACGCCGGGTGTTCACCAGAGAAATCAGAAAAGGGGCAGACTACTACTTTATGCACCGGCTGACAGGCAGAACAGAAACAGTGATCATTGAGTACGGATTTATTGACAATCGCCTTGATCATGAAGCTTATACTCAAGGTGACCTGTTTATAGCAGCGGGAGAAGCAGTGGTGAAGTGCATCTGTAGAAAAATAGGGGTTCAGTACATTAAGCCAGGCAATAGTAAAAATCCGCATACTGTATTAAGCCAGCCTGATCCTGATTCAACATATATCGGTAAAAGAGTGGAGAGCATTCATGACGGTCAGCTTCGGTTTTACAATAACCCCAGCTGGAGTGATGAAGATGTGTTTGGCTATGTGACTAAAGGGCAGGGATTTCCAGTTATCGTGGACAAAGTGTCAGTCGGAAAAGCTTAGCAGTATAAGGTGAGGAATTCAGCCGGAGCAGTATTCTACATTACGGCAAGTCCCATATACGTTCGAGTGGTTTAAATAGGGTAAAACAAGAGGTGCTGAATGAACCATACTCATTCAGCACCTCTATATTTTGAAAAATTAGTTGAAAATCGTTAGGTTATTCACAAATGAACCTACTTGTTCACACTCACTTGTCCATTTTTGGCAGCCGAAAACTGCTTCTTGCCTCGTCAAGGTAGGGAGTGTCTTCTCCTAAAATGGTAGAGAGACTCTTCTGGGCATTATAAAATGTCATAAACTGGAAAAAGTCATAGGCAGTAAAGCTGGGAAGCTGATATGACACCCGCTCCAGACGCTGGTGCACGAGATTTTCCCGATAAATTCTGTTCCGACTGACATCAAAGTGATTGAACAGTCCTTCAACCAGCTTTGTCTGAGTAAAATAGAGGTGTGAGGCAACGTTCAGCTGTTTTTCAAAGCCCACATGAGTGGTATCCTGTGTCAGAATAGGGTGCTGTTTTGTAAAAAGAGTCAGCTTTTTGTCAGCTGAATTAAAATTAGAATTAGCAACATGATGCAGGGCATACCAGCTGGCTGGTTTTTTACTGGTTCCCCGGTCGGGCACAAAATACGTTTCGCCTAGTATGTATGGCAGACTGCGCTTATACCCCAAAGATTCTCCGAAGAGTTTCATGCAGGAGTATGGAAAGTATTGGGAGTCAAAATAGCGGTTCATAATGACAGTAGTTGTTTCCGTCGATTTTTTGGGTGAATCATTCAGCTGATACATGATTGAATTATAAGGTGTTTCTTCTCTGTCACTGATATCCATCACATATTTTGTATTAAAAGATGATTAAACAGTTGACAGATTCAATGTGAGCACTGATTAGAAAGGCGAAATGAACCAATGTCATCGTATATTAATTAGACTTATAAGCCTCTATATGTTTTAATCATATTATATGCAAAAATAATATCGAGATAAACGAGGAGAGTAGAAATGAAAAAAGTCAGAAAAGCAGTTATTCCTGCAGCTGGGTTTGGCACACGGTTTTTACCTGCTACAAAAGCGATGCCGAAAGAAATGCTGCCGGTTGTAGACAAACCGACGATTCAATATATCGTTGAAGAGGCGATTGCCAGTGGTATCGAAGAAATATTGATTATAACAGGTAAAACTAAACGGGCTATTGAGGATCATTTTGACCATTCAGTAGAGCTGGAAGTCGAACTGGAAAAGAAAAACAAGACAGAATTACTGGAATTAGTTAATAATATTTCCGATATGGTCGATATTCACTATATTCGTCAGAAAGAAGCTAAAGGACTGGGGCATGCTATTTTATGTGCCAGAACCTTTGTAGGCGATGAACCATTTGCCGTCATGCTGGGTGATGACATCGTGCATACTGAAGAGACACCCTGTCTGAAACAGCTGATCACTTGTTATGACGAGTATCAGTCCAGTGTCTTGGGCGTTCAGACTGTTAAAGAAAAAGATGTGGACAAGTATGGTATCGTAGATGGGAAACAGCTGGCAGACAGAGTTTACTCTGTTAATGGATTAATTGAAAAACCGTCAGTGGAAGAAGCACCATCTAACGTTGCGATACTGGGTCGCTATGTTATTAACCCTGCGATTTTCGAAATTCTAGCAGAAACTGAGCCAGGAAAAGGCGATGAAATACAATTAACAGATGCGCTTAAAGAATTGGCTTTGCAGGAAGACATGGTCGCTTATGACTTTGAAGGGAAACGATACGATGTAGGGAACAAACTTGGCTTCCTGCAGGCTACGGTTGAGACCGCACTTAGACGAGACGACTTGAAAGATGACTTTATGAAGTATTTGAGAACGATCGTGAGCGAAGCCTAAAGTCGTTTTATTTATGCTATAATGACTCCATTTAACAGACGAAATGGATCATTGTAAGAAGTTACTGTATTAAAATTAGGAACTACTGAGGATTAGGTGATAATCCTCAGTAGTTTTTTTAATGAGACATTTACTTTTAATGAATGTTATTTTACTTCAGAAGTTTTCTAAAAAGGGAGGTCAGCTTCCGAAGATAAAGTAAATTCAACTGTAATATGTACTTCTTCCAGCAAAAGGAGACACCTTTGTTTCATATGATGATTTTCGCATGCGAAAATTACCCCTTATTGTAAGAAGTTGAGATGTATTTAGTAGAAACTACTGAAGATTAATAGCTAATCTTCAGTAGTTTTTTCGAATGAAAGACGTACTTCTTATGAATCCAAATTTACTTCAGAAGTTGACAGTAAAGACGGCTTAACTACTGAAGACAAAGTGTGTTCAGCTGTAATAAGAGCTTCTTCCAGAATAATGAGTGTGAAAGTTGGAGCTTAAAACGTCCTGTATTCTTGATACTGACCAGACACTCCCGCACCATAGGTAAATCAAATGTTTCGTTATCTGTTTTTCAGGAAAAAGCAGTCTGTATTCTTCCACACTCCTTAGAATTGCCTCAGATGTCTTTTCTCGACAGCCACAATTTGAGCATATACGGAATTGTCTTGAGGCAGTAAAGTCGAATGAAAAACAGTCAGGGCACAAGATTCCTTTTTTCAGTTGAGTAAATTCATATTCAGGTAAATTAGACGGACGGTAACAGTCATCATGAAGGCTGACAAGTTTATCAGCCATTTTAAAGCTTGATTCTGAAAGAAACGGGGCATTATTCTTTATATCTTTAAAATGGTTTGCCAGCTGTCCTGAAAATATAACTGAATCCATTTTTGGGAGAGAGTAGATATAAAAATCTGGATTGATATAGACGACGTAAGTTGAGATAGTCTTCTGATTTCCATACTTAAGGAGTAAGTTGTGTAAATACGCTTTTTTTCTGTCAGCTTGTGCAGAATGACTTTGAATAATATGACCGGATTCAGAATAGAGATTTCCATCTCTAAAGTGAAATGTCCCCGAGTAATTCTTAATCTCATATAGGTAGATGCGGTCAGTAGTGATAAGTAAGGAGTCAATCTGATAATAAGTATCTGACGCCTTCAAAAGCAAATCATTGATGACCAGTCCATCTATACAAGCTCTTTTCAACTCGTTATCAAATTGCTTCTCACCATTAAATCCTTTGACCTGATTTTCAAACTGTGTCTTCTCACTAGAGGACAATATCTTCCGGAAATTTAAGGATTCAAGAATTCGGTATTGGACTGATTCGGTACGTTCTTTTAATATCATGTATTATTAAGCTCCTTCTGTTTAGTCTTCTCTATTAATATAGTCAAAAGAAATGAAAACTCACTAAATTTCTTTGATTTATCGATCAAAAGCAGTAAAGTTTTAAAGAAAGTAGGATAAGAAATAAGTGATACACATAGAAAGAAGGAGAAATTACTGAAATCGTAATTTGTTACGCAAAATTCATAGTATTAGGAGTAAAAATAAACAAATTATTTTTAAATTGGATTAAAAAAGTATGGAATCTTAAGAAGTATACATATTCCTGAATAATTCATAGCTCTATAATTTAAGCTGGTTTCTTGAATAAATTAATCGTTCTTGGAAAAATTGGGAATTTTTCTACAAAATAGTGCGTTCTCGAAGTAGATCTTAACTAAATGAATCTTCTTACGATTCTCTTGTTTGTT
>NZ_PVTO01000040.1 GCF_003003275.1 Alkalibacterium olivapovliticus | reverse complement strand
TTTCAGAATGAAGAATCTATGGATCGCTTTTTGGTTTCCCGTTTTGATACGTACAATCAGAAGTTTTTGACACGGATTCACCGCGGCTTCCAACAAGCTGAAGCAGAGCTAGAAAAAATGTTTGAAAGATTAACAAATTAATAAATCGATTTTATAGAAGGAGCACTTCATTTACACATAATTATTGACACTCCCACTAAAACAAGTATATCGAAAAACTAATAACAATGTAACCCACCCAATTACAATAGTTGTGACCTAAATACATCAAAAGTGAATAAACTCTCACTATTTTTCATATTCATATTATTTAGCTAAGTGACTCTTTGAATAAATCAATACAAAAACTAAACCAAATCCAAAACGCTGTCTTTTAACTACCTAGTCACTTCTAGCAAAAGAAGAAATTCTTTTTTTGGATTTTCAAACGGGACGCAGGTGGTAAAAGTATTATTTAAAACGTTAAAAGTAAATCGTATCTCAAGTATTAATTCTAACACTTTACCAGCGAGGCCGAAAATCCACTCTGACTGCACCGCAGGCGGAGTTAGTTGAGGCCGCCCACCGCAAGCTTCAGCTGAAAATGCGAAAAGCAAGCACCCTATTTAAGTGAACTATTATATGCTTGTAAATAATAAAAAGAAGCAGGATTTCTCCTGCTTCTTCCATGACTTCTAAGTTAATCCTTATTCAAATGACGCACGCGTTGTTCTTTACTTAAAATATTCGTAATACGGATACCGAAGCTCTCGTTGATGACAACAACTTCACCTTCCGCAATTAGCTTGCCATTTACGTAAATCTCAAGCGGCTCATCTGTCATCTTATCTAGTTCAACGACAGATCCCGTACTCAACGATAATATATCTTTGATCGTCTTTCGGCTCTTGCCAAGTACCACACTGAAATCAAGCGGAACATCCATAATCAAGTCCAGATTACGCGGTGAGTGTTTAGACTCTCCACGATTCAACTCCTGAAACTTAGGTGTCTGAATACTTACCGATTCACTCTGTTGCTCAGACTTTTCTTTCGGAACAGTCTGAGATTTCGGTTCTTCAGTAGACTCCGAAACAACTTTGATTCCTTCACGCCCATGTAACACTTCAGCTGTGTCGCCTATCATTATGTCGGCAATTTCCATCACAGTATCCAGCGGTAAAATCTGCATAATCTCACTATCCAATAATCCTTCAACACTTAAACGGAATGACGTAGTACATACCACTTCATCCTGGTTAGGCATATCAATAGCAGCTTCTTCCGCGTTTTCCCACTTCTTCACATCAGGTGGTGAAATATCTACTCGACGGTTAAACATCGTCGCCATAGCTGTAGAAGCAGACCCAATCATCTGATTCATGGCCTCTGAAACTGCACTTAATTCAAGCTCAGAAAACTCATTGTTTTCTGCATTTGTTCCATCATTTCCCATCATTAAATCCGCAATAATAATCGCATCATCAACACTGATCATCAGGACGTTTTTCCCGACCAGACCTTCTTTGAATCCTATGGTAGTGACAACTTTAGGTGTTTCACTGGCATTCATGATATGTTTAATGGTTTGACCCTTAACCACAGGTGTTGTAATGCTGACTTGTCTATTCAATAATGTAGAAAGGGTAGTGGCGGCTTGAGACATTGAAATGTTTCCCACTTCGCCAATGATGTCTTTAATATCCTGACTCAATGGATCCTCAATCTGTTCAGGCTCATCACTTGCCATAGCACCGCCACTTAACATAGCATCAATTTCTTCCTGTGTTAACTGATTACTCATCGTCGCTCTCTCCTCCCGTAAATTTTAATATTTCGACTGCCAGTTTATTATTGATCATTCCCGGTTTAACCTTAAAATAAGGTCTGTCTTCGACATATAGCGAAAGGGGTTTAGATGTTTTCTCATCCAATTGAATAATGTCTCCTTCTTCCATCTCCAGGAAGTCAGACACATCCATCGTTGATTCACCTAGCTTCACTTCGATATTGACAGGGACACGGTCTAAACTGTGAGCAATCTGTCCTCTTTCAGATGAGTCAAATTCCTTACCAGAATGGAACCAGTTTTTAAAACTTAACTTATCTAAAATGTCTTCAAAGAATATGTATGGTATGCACATATTGATAAATGTACGTTGGTTTTCAAGTGTAACTTGTAACGTCACCAATACAACCGGTTCATTTGGAGACATCGTTTGTAGCAGCTGCGGTTTTGTTTCCGTATCTTCTAGCGTCACATCGATTTCCTTAATTTCTTTCCAAGCTGTTTCAAATGAACGAAGCAGGGACTTTAATACATCGTCTAAAATCGCCAGTTCGATATCAGTAAAACTTGATTTACTGTTCATTGTCTCTCCAGACGATACTTCAGTATACCCACACAATAACTCAACGATCTGCAAGCTGAACTGAGGATTGATTTCAAGGATCTGAAGTCCATTTAAGGGCGCACTTTTAAAGACCCCCATTAATGTGAAACTTGGGACAGAATGAACAAACTCGTCAAACGACACTTGCTCAATGGCTGCAATTTTTGTTTCAACTGGTTTTCTCAATTGAGTCGATAGTAAATTGGACGCCAGTTTCGAGAAATCCTCAAAGACCATCGTGATCGTTGAAAGGTATTCCTTCGATAAACGGACCGGACGTCTGAAATCATAGGATTTTACTTTAGGGGTATTACGTTCCTCTTCAACTTCATCTGTATCGATCTCACCACTATCCATGGCTACCAGCAAAGCATCTATCTCTTGTTGTGATAAAACTTGTTGGCTCACGCTACTTCCTCTTTCTCTTTCAGAATAGAATTAATTTGTATAATACTGACCATTTCATTGTATGCAGAAACATATCCTGAGACTAGAGTATCCTCCTCGTCTTCATTCTTATGTACTTGTTCTTCAGTGATATCCGTTACACCGATAACTTTTCCGACCATCAGTGCAAGAGGATTATCATCAGTATTCACAATGATGGTGTTATTGTACCATAATTCTTCTGATGCGCTAGACCCATTAAGGAGTGCCTCAAGGTCGATCAGTGTCATAATCTGTCCTCTGAGGTTAATTAATCCCTTTGTCCAGGACGGACCTTGGGGGATAACTGTTTCCTTTAAAGTTGTAGTGATTTCCTCTATATCTTCCGTTGTGAAGCCATAAAACCGTTCTTTTAATTTAAATACAATCAGTTGCATAACGTAAATCCCCCTTGGTTTAACTGAGACAAAAAGATGTTGTGACAAAAATCTGAAACTTGTAATGATGAGTTGAAACTGAATTAACTGATCGCTTTATCCAGTGCTTTAATCACACGTTCAGTATCGAATGGCTTAACGATAAAGTCCATTGCACCGGCACGAATAGCATCCATAACCATTGTCTGCTGACCCATAGCTGAACACATTAGGACGATTGCATTTTTATCTAGTGCTTTAATTTCTTTCAGTGCCTCTACGCCATCTTTTTCTGGCATCGTGATATCCATCGTGACGATATCGGGTTGGACCTCTTTATATTTCTCAACAGCTTCATTCCCATTCTGCGCTTCTCCAGCTACTTCATAGCCGTTTTTCTCCAGAATATCCTTTAATTTAATACGCATGAAAGCTGCGTCATCTACGATCAATACACGTTTACTCATTTGTTTTTCCTCCTGTTAAATTCCTAATTGGATTAATAATAATTCTAGGGCTTGCGGCTTAGGGACGAAGTACAGACTACCTTCAATTTTGTGACCCAAGCTGTAAAAATTGTTCTTGATAATAAACAGCTCATCACTATACTGTTCCTGTTCCATGTAGACACTTGACAGGATAGAGCCGAAAAGATCTGTGGTCATGACTGGAAGAGACGCAATCAGCGGTTTGTCAATCAACTGAACGACTGCCTGCAGAAATGATTGAAAGATAATATTACTCAACTCTTTTAAAGAAGAGTCAATCAGTTCTTCAGACATCTCAGTTTGATCGGGCAGCAGCATATGCGCTACTTTATCTGCATCATCAGGATCGATCACGAATAAAAATACGCCATATTTCTTTCCCATCAACTCAGATAGCACTACTTTAACAATTGTATCATCTGCTTGGATATTTTGATAGACTTCTTCATAGGAAAGTAGTTCAACAAATGGAACATCCATTTCTACCGGACGACCAATCAATTTAGCTAAACTCGTCGCCGCATGTCCGCCACCAATATTCACGACTTCCTGAAGTGCATCATAGCGAAGAAGCGAATGGTCTTTACTCATCTGCTTTTGCCTTCTTCCGTGTGCAAATGGACGTCACATCTAAAATCAAACAGATACTGCCGTCTCCTAAAATAGTAGCACCAAGGAAATTAGATACATGGCTGATTTCTTTACCTAACTTTTTAATGACGATTTCTTTCTGGTGGATCAGCTCGTCGACGATCAGTGCATACTGTTTTTCACCGATCAATACGATAATGACATGCTGCAGCTCTTTCGTTGAGTCCGGCAGTCCAAGTGCATTATGAACACGAATCAGTGGAATCGTTTTGCCTTCATACTGATACACTTCTTTCTGGTGAACAGAGATGGCATCCTCTTCTTCAAAACGGTTAACTTTGTCGATAACCGCTTGTGGTATAGCGAATGTTTCCTGACCGACTTTGACCAGCAGAGATTGAATGATTGATAAAGTTAAAGGCAAGGTAATTCTGAATGTCGTCCCTTTCCCCACTTCACTGAAGGTCTCAATTTTTCCGTTTAAATTGGAAATCTTCTGACTAACAGCGTCCATTCCTACCCCACGACCAGAAATGCCTGTCACTTCCTGAGCAGTTGAGAATCCCGGGTGAAAAATAAGGTTCTGAATTTGTTCATCAGTCATCCCATCAGTAGAAATGCCTTTTTTATGGGCACTCTTTTCAATAAGTCTCGGATTTAATCCTTTACCATCATCCGCTAGTGTGACAATGACTCTGTTTCCTTCTGGATAAGCTGATAATTTGATTGTACCTGCACGAGGTTTACCGACTTGTTCGCGTTCGTTTGGCATTTCGACGCCATGATCAGCAGCGTTTCTGAGCAAGTGAATGAGCGGCTCTCCAATTTCAGAGACAACGGTTCGGTCCAGTTCGGTGTTTTCGCCTTCCGTAACGAAGTTGATTTCTTTACCTAATTCATTGGTCAAGTCACGCATCATTCGTGGAAAACGCTGAACGACAACATTAAACGGCTGCATGCGCAACTGAAGTACCAGCTCCTGAAGCTCAGTAGTGATCCTCCCGACTTGAGTTAATGGTTCGGTCAGTTCTTGAAGGTGATTCTTTTCTGACATATCTTCCAGACGTGTCCGGTGAATCACCAGTTCAGAAACAAGATTCATAAACTGATCTAAACGGGATAAATCAACACGAATGGTTTGTTTGGCTGTCTGCTTCTTCTTATCAGCAACAGGACCTTCTACTTTCTCTTCTTCGACAACAGTTTCAGCTACCGTTTCATTCTCGTTTTCACCTGTCACTATCTGATTCAAGTCCTCATCGACAGTCGTTTCTTTAACCCAAATTTCCTCAATTTCGCTACTGTCTTCGACATACTTCTCAATGCTTTCCTTATCTTCTTTAGACAAGAAATAAACAGTAAAGGACTCTTCCAGCTCACCTTGCTCAAGTATCTCAGCCGAGGGTTTCATCTGCACGAAGTCACCGATCTGTTCTAGTCTGCTGATAACCATAAATGCTCTGGCTGCTTTCATCATGCTTTGTTCTTCTACTCGAACGCCTATCGCATATAACTGGTATCCGCTGTTTAAGGCAGAGTGGATAGCTACTTTATCAGACTCTTCTAAAACTGGAAACTCATACGGTGTTTTGTTGGCAGATTGTACCTCAACGCTACTCTTAGCATCGGATGCGTTATTAGACGCTGCTTTTTCCAGCTGACTGACTAGTAATGAAATATCGACTGAATCATCTTCATCCAGTCTCAGTTTCTCGACAATTTCTGTTAAGGTATCCAAGCTGTCAAAGAACAGTGAAATCAGGTCGCTTGACACAACTATCTGATTACTTTTGACTAGTTCGAACAGGTTTTCAACAGCATGAGTAAGCTTTGCCATTGTGTCATAGCCCATGGTCGCGGCCATGCCTTTTAGAGTATGAGCGGCTCTGAATATGGCATCAATAATCTGTTTGTCTTCAGGATTTTGTTCGAGCTGCAAAACTTCTTGATTTAAAATCGCTAAATTTTCGTCTGTTTCCTCAAAAAAGAGGTCGCGGTATGCACTATTATCTTCCATCATCTTCCCCCTCTGGTCTTAAAGAACTTTTTCGTAAATAAATGACGAGACCTTCTTTAATCCATATTGTTCAGGCTGGTAAATCGTTTCGGTCGCTCCCGTAAATAGAAGACCACCCTTGACTAATGAGTCACTCATGCGCTGGTATATGTCTTCTTTCACTTCATTCTTAAAATAAATGGTCACATTACGGCACACGATAACATGCAGATTCTGTTCAAATGAATCCAGCACTAAGTCGTGCTTTTTAAATTCAACCATCCCTTTTATTTTTTCATCTAACACAAATCGCTTATTGTCTTCTTTAAAAAAAGTTGTGCGATCAAGCAGCGACACATTTTTCAGTTCGTTTTCTTTATAAATACCCGTTTTAGCTTTAGCCAGAATAGTTTCGTCAATATCTGTAGCAATGATTTTTCTTTTAAGGGGCAGCGAATGGCGATTAATGATCATAGCCAGAGAATAAGGTTCAGCACCAATCGAACAAGCTGCGCTCCAGATTTTGATTTCATTGAATTTCTTGGATAAATCATTTAAGAGCAGTTCTTCAAACTTTTCAAATAAATCTTTATTTCTGAAAAACTCAGTGACATTAATTGTGATGTAATCCAGAAACTGTTTTTTTACGCCTTCATCTCCATGTATCAATGATGAATACTCTTCTAAAGTGTTAGCACCTGCCTGACGCATAACCGTTTGGATACGTCTGTTCAGCTGTTTTTCTTTATAGGCATCCAGGCGGATGTTTAAATTCAGGTGGACCCAGTCATAAAAATAGTCATAATTTAAAGTTGTCATATAGTCACCTTGTCATTTCTCTAAGTATATCAGCTATTTCATTAATACTAGCTGATTGATCGGATAAACCTCTTTCTACAACGACACGGGGCATTCCGTAAACGATCGATGATTCCTTATCTTGTGTCAAAATGTATCCGCCTTTCTGTTTGATTACTTCACATCCTGGTGCGCCATCACTTCCCATCCCAGTCAACACAATCGCCAGAATATGTTCGCCGTATGTATGCGCAGCAGTTTCGAACAAGTAATCGACAGCCGGTCTTACACCATGAACTTTCGGTCTGGTGTCCAGCTCTAGTCTGTCCCCATTAATGGTTAAGTGTCTGGCTCCGGGTGCCAGATATACTGTTCCAGATTTTATTTTCTGACCATGAACGGCTTCTACAACCTGTACGCTTGCAGTTGTATCAAGCCTTTTAGCAAATGAAGCTGTAAATCCTTCTGGCATATGCTGAACGATAAACACGGGAACAGATAAGTTTGAAGAAATGCCTTGTATGGCTTTGACCAGTGCTTTAGGACCGCCAGTAGAAGCACCCATTACAATAGCTTTGAGGTGCTTTTTCTTAGACAGCAGTGAATCATTTAGTAATCGTTGTTTTTTAATAGTGATGTCATTATGCTTCTCCTCTGAAAAGTGAACATGAATGCGTTTTGACAAATCTTCTTTAAATGTATTCCAGTGTTTCTGTATGGAAACAGGTTTTTCCACAAAGTCCTCTGCTCCTAATTCAAGAGCTTGAATTGTCGTTTCTTCATTGGTTTTAGAGCTGAGCATAATAACGGGAATATCATAGGCTTCTTTTATTGCCTTCAATGTTTCCAGTCCGTTCATCATTGGCATTTCAACATCCAGTGTAACTAGATCTGGTTGCGCTTTTTCTATAATTTTCATGGCTTCTATACCGTTTCTAGCAACATCTGTCACTTCAATTCCTTTACAGTCATTCAGTACATTTGACAGTACCTTTCTGAGTAAAGCGGAATCGTCAACGACTAATACTTTAATGCTCATTCCTGATTCCTCATTTTCATTTATAATACAAATTCGTCACGGTTGACCATTCTGACTTTGACGTCGAATGTATCCAGATCGACAAACATTGAACGACCCATCTTTCCTCCGACATGTTCAGAAATAATCTTGAGTTTCAATTCTTCGAGACAGGTTTTGACGGCTTCAATATTGCGCTGACCGATCTGCAGGATCGGTGACTCTGTCGAGAAGGAAAACATACTTGCTCCACCAGCTATTTTCACCAGCAGTTCTTCTTCACTGGCCTTCTCTCTCAGTTCATCCACTATCTTCGGCAAAGCCAGGTCTGCAAATTTCGGCCAATTTGAAATATCATTAAAAGACGTACTGTCCGGCAGCATGATATGACTTAACGCTCCCATTTTCGCTTTCGGAGCAAACAAGGCAATCCCGATACAAGATCCCAATCCTATTGTTACTAACTGATTAGGAGCAGTTGCTATTTTATAATCTGAAATTCCTACTTTTATCTGTTCCGACATTTTAGTCTCCAAATCCGTTCTTTAATTAGTTCTGTACTTTCTGGATTGATACCAGACGTCTCAATTCCTCGCCTTTTTCTTCCGCGAACAGACAGTCACTGTCAAGAATAGGAACGATGCCATCACTTGTCTGAACGAAAGCTGTAATATAAGAAGTGGACAACCCATCTATTTTTTCCTCATCTGAATCAATCAGGTCTTCAGTGTGATACGACTGGACGACCGTTACTTCATCTACCAGCAAACCGATTTTAGTTTCTTTCCAGTTTACTAATATAATGTCGGCTTCTTCCGGTTGAGGAGCTGACATGCCGTAAAATCGTTCAGCTAAATCAATTATAGCCAGTACTTCTCCTTCGATTTCCTGCACACCCACTATATAAGACGACACATCCGGAACAGCCGTATGGTTTTCCAGTGCAATGATTTTATCTGTAATAGTAATAGGAAAGCCAAAAGTTTGACCTCCCGCTTTAAATAAGAGATGTTGTGCCATTAGTTCTACTCCTTTAATTATGCAAATTCTGGTGCTAAATCGTTTAGTTCCACTGAGTTGTCTTCGGTGTCATCACTCAGTTGGGATTGACCGATTACGAATTTCTCTGCTGAAGCTTTAAGAATGTTTGCGACATCTTCCAATCGGTTAATGTGAGTTGTAAAGTCTTCCATTGTAGCCAGAATTTCTTCTGCATTTGCTGAAACTTGTTCTGTTCCGGCCGAGTTTTCCTGAGCACCTGCTGCAATACTTTCCAATTGAGCAACCACTTCTTCTTTTTTTGCATTGATGACTGTTGAAGACTGCATGACAACTATCATGCTGCTCACAAGACGCTCAAGAGAAGCAGCAACATTTTCAGAAGACTTAATGGCTTCATCTATTTTCTCTGTCTGAACTTTACTGTCATCGTTCGTTTCTTCGAGATGATTTACCATTCCAGATGATTTTTCTTGAATTGTGCGGATAATGGTCTGAATATCTTTTGAAGACGTAGCGCTCTGTTCAGCAAGCTTACGAATTTCTTCAGCAACAACCGCGAATCCGCGTCCGGCATCTCCTGCACGAGCTGCTTCGATTGAAGCATTTAATGCAAGCAGATTGGTCTTGGAGGCAATAGTCGTAATCGCCTGCACGATGCCTTCGATGTTTTGAATATCTCCATCCACTTCTTCGATTTTATCTTTCAAATCGCCAAGTGTTTCAAGCGTTTCGTTCCACTTCTGTTCAACTTCCTGGGTTGCATAAGTGTTCTGTCCATTAACAACCATTGTCTTATCAGCGTGTTCTCCCATTTGAGCAACAGCTTTATCTATTTCACTTAATGCTTCAGCCAGGTCATTCATCTGATTGGCCGTTGCTTCTGTATCTTGAGTCTGCATAGAAGTGGATTCCGCTACACCATTGATTGTTTCTGAAACTTCAGCAGTTGAACGGCTTGTCTGTTCTGCAATTTCAGTTAAGGTAGTAGCCATGGTCGACACATTCTGGCTGTTCCCTTGAATCACTTTTACAGTGTCTTCAAAAGTAGTTAATGTACGATTGAAAGCTAAGCCGATCTGGTGGATCTCATTTCCTTTTGGATTAAGTTCTTTGCCTTCCTTAGGTTTCTTACCCCGTTTATCGTTTAGTTTATCCAAACCTTTGATTAATACAAGATTAGGATTGATCAAGTCTTTCTTATTTAGACGTGTCGTCAGGTCTCCGTTTTCGACACGTTTGAATGCCTTCATTAGAGATTCTGAAATGGCAGCGACTAAGCCGGATGCCATCAAAGCAACTATCCCGGCTATAATAATTGTCAGTATCGTAACGAAAATCAGTATCCCTTGCAGAACCGATTGTTCTGCAGCCATTTCATTAGCTCGGACCATTCCGTAAACATTTAAACCCAGAGTAGGAATTCGTTCATAATAAATGCCGAAACGCCCGTCATTGACCTCATTGTCATAGACCATTCCATCATTATTTGTATTTTCGGAAGTTGAGGTGGACACTTCAGCTTCTGTAGAATCTTGGAAAAATGGAGAGGATGACATATTTTCCCCAACCCAGTCTGCTTGTGAAGAGGCTACAACGTCCCCACCATCTGTTAAAATACTGATGAATCCAGTGTTTGCTATTTGTGTCTTATTGATTTCTTCTCGTATCACGTTCATATCTAAATCGATAGCCAGTACACCTTGTAAATTACTCCCTGTACCGATTGCTCTGGTAACCGTCATGCGTGAACGATTGTTATATACATGAGGTTCTGTCCATTGAAGACCGGATGATGCCATACCACTATCGATCCATGGGTAGATATCATATGGATCTTGATTTCCTCTTACCACTGATAATGTTGAAACGAACTGATTGTCAGAATTAGATGGTACGAAATGGACATCTGCAATATAAGGATTACCCGTTACAACATATTGAAAACGGGAGCCTAGTTCCATCTGTGCGTATTCATCACCATTGGCAACACGTTGCAGCACGCCGTCAAGAGACAAACGCTGAACGGTTTCTTCAGCTGAATTGGCAGCATTTGTAATGTTAGCCACTAAGTTTGCAGTTATCTGCTTTTCTTGTTCCTCGATTCTATCTGTAATGAGCGATGATGTTTGATTATATGTATAAAGCATGGAAAAAAGGACCGGGATCAGCATAAGAACAATCAAAGTAGCAGCAATAGGAATGCGAAGACTCTTATGATCTCTCTTGATCGAATCAGGTTTACCCTTTCGTTTAAACTTGAAACCACTTGCTCCTGTATTAAGTTTCGGCCATTTAATGGTCTGGAACCTTTCCTGCAGTCGTTTAATATGATGCTTGACGTTCTTCATTTGATCTCTCCTCTTACTCAATTGATATAGATAGGTTATTCTTAACTTATTATCGGTTACCATTGTGTAATGTTTATGCTTTCAGTTAAAGTAAGTCATTATTCTTATTTTTGTCACAATTATACACTCTTCGTATTCAAGAAGGGGGTCTTAAACATGAATACAATTAAAATACCCTGCGAGTCGTTATACTGACCCGCAAGGTTTCTAATCATTAACGGTTATGAAAATTGATTTGTTGATTCTCTTAAACCACTTGCAAGATCTTTTAACTGGTCGATTGAGACAGCAAATTCCTCCATTGATGCAAGTATCTCTTCTATATTGGCTGAAACTTGTTCTGTACCAGCAGCGTTTTCTTCTGCAGATGCTTCGATACTGTCCAGAGCGTTGACTACTTCTTCTTTATCTTTTTCGACTAAACCAGTCAACTGCAGAGAGTGGCTGATGTGTTTAGCCAATTCCTGAATTTTCAATGAAATGCTCTCATTAGTTTGAGTAACGTCTTTTAAAGAGGCTGTCTGTTTTGAACTGTCTTCAAGTACTTGATCGACCGTCTTGACCATATCTTTCGAATCTTTCTGAATGACATGGATAATGTCGGCAATCATTTCAGATGAAGCATTACTTTGTTCAGCTAACTTCCTAATCTCTTCGGCTACGACTGAGAATCCTCTTCCGGCTTCTCCCGCACGAGCTGCTTCAATAGAGGCGTTCAAGGCCAGCAGATTAGTCTGTTCTGAAATAGTATGGATGGCTTTTAGTATTTTCTCAACATCCTGAACTCTTTCATCTACTGTACTGATATCGCCTTTCAAGTGATTAAACGAGTTAATAGTGTCGTTCCAGGTATTATTCACCATTGCCATATTCTGATCATTTTCACCTAAAGCAAGAACGGTCTCATCAGCATGTCTGCCAACTTCATTCATATTGGAAGAAATACGCGTGACATTTTCGGATAATGCTTCCATCAACGTGACGGTATTCTGAGTATCTTTAGTTTGGACACCGCTAGCCTGTGCGATAGATTGTATCGTTTCGGAAACCTCTTCAGTAGCGTGTTTAGTCTGTTCGGTTATCTCCGATAAGTCATACGCCAGTTCGTCTACTGATTTAGCTCTCATTTGGATATCTTTAACGGTCACTTGGAATGCAGAAACTGCCGTATTGAAGCTCCATCCAATTTGATGCAACTCGTGTCCATTTGGTTGAATCCCCTTTTCCTTTTTGATTTTTTGCGTTTTATTACCTTTTGCTAATTTCTTTCTGGATTTAAATGAATTAATACGTGTTTTCAAATCGCCATCCTGAATCCCCAATAAGGCTCCTCTTAGAGTATGGGTTATTGATACAAGATAATTTGCAATCAAAACAGCTAAACCAATGGCTCCTACACTACTGATGAGCAGAACGCGCAAACTGCTGTTCAAGAATAAATTTTGTTCCACTGCCATTTCTTCTGAGGTTACCGCTCCATATACTATCAGATCCATTTCCTGGACGCGCTCATAATAAATAGGGAAACTTCGGTTATTAAAATCATTATAAATTTCACCAGAAGCATTTACGGCCTCTGTAAAAATAGATTGGTCACTCACATTTAATCCTGCAAGAGCTGAATCCCGAGTGAATTGCCAATATCCAGCTTCAGTAATAACAAAGGGGTAACCTGTCTCACCAATCTGACTGTCTTCGATAATGTCTGCAATACTCTGCATATCGAGCTGAACACCCAAAATACTCGACTGACCATCTTCTTGGGTGATTTCGACTGCTGCAGCCATTGTAGTCGCACCTGATACCACATCTGTATAGGGCTCAGAAAAATATATTTCACCTTCTGCTTCTGTGGCACCGGCAGCCCACTCACTAGAAGTGGACTCTAGTGCGGAGTCACTTAAGGTTCCGATTGAGTTTCCACCAGGAACAAACAAAAACATATCACTTATGTATTGGGAAGCTGACTGAACGATCAGCAGTAACTCTTCGAGTTGGGAAGTATCCTCCAAGGCAGAGACTTGGGTTATATCTTGTAAAGCTGCAACCGCAATGAGACTATTACTTGCTTCTTCACCAGCTTCTTCCATTAAATTAACGATTCGACTGGTGGCTTCTTGCTGCTCTCTCAGAACACGTCTCGTCACCGCCTGATCCATCCGATAAAAAAGCACACCGGAGACTACAATAATTGGGAGTAAAACCAATAGTGTAAATAATACAATTACCCTTGACCGAATTGATTTCTTTTTTGGCCCGGTATTTTTATTTCTTCCTTTTATTTTTTTCATTGTCATTCCCTCTTTCACTATGTGCATTCTTTCTCATTATCGGTAATACTAAAGAAATTTTAAGGCTTTTAAGTAAAAGAAACTTAGAAGAACCCCATTTAAAATGAAAAAAAGACGTTATTAAGCGCAAAATGGCTTAATAAACGGGTTCTTTGTCAAATAGTGTTGGTCATAGATTCATGTAGGAGGAAAGCCATCTGGCTTTCCTCTTTTTTTAAGCTGCATTTTGATTTTGTCTTGC
>NZ_PVTO01000039.1 GCF_003003275.1 Alkalibacterium olivapovliticus | reverse complement strand
ACTATTATTCTACAGGAGAACTCACTTGTTTTCTAATATAATCAAATAAAGGACGTTAGTGAGAATTTCTCACCAACGTCCTTTATTGTACAACCATTTATTCAGCGGTTTCTTTGATAATCTATGCTCATATTTCTTTATTATCTGTCGATTTTTACACACTATTAAAACCCTTGATCTCAAAGCCACTTGCCGGATTCGAACCGGCGACCTCATCCTTACCATTCTCAATAGTTACTCTTATATCTCTTGTTTTCTTTATAAAATCTGTTATTTCAGTACTTTGTAAATGAAAACTCTCATATTAAATATTGTTTATTTTTATTCCATGGATGATTCATGGATTCATTAGAGAACAACTACATTAAATAGTTAGAGTCATAAGTCTTAAATGATTTATGACTCTATTATATATTATTGATTTTTAAATGTTCTAAAAGCTTCTCTGCCCTCTTCGGTCTGAAGCAATTTAAATAATTCTGCATTTGCATTATTTACAGCAATGTTATTTTCGTATTGTAGCTCTTCAGTATTGGTTTTATTAATTGCTTGTTTGACAACGTTAGTTAAGGGAACTCCAAAAGCATCTCTAAAATTAAATCCTAGCAATTGTAAAATTTTAAAAGTTTCAGTTGATAATAATGGGGTTAATATTTCTAAGCCTTCAGACATTGATTTTGCCTGTTCCTCATTCCCTTTTGATACTACATCACTCTCCAGTACTTCAGAGAGTATTGGGACAACATTTTCAGTTATGAACTCAATATCATTGTCTGAAATCTTTTGTATAGCTAACATCTCTTCATACTGATGAATAATAGAATTGAGCTGATTTTTATCATTAAGTAAATCTGAAACTATTTCTTCTAACTCTAAGATAGTTTGTTTATCATCACGACTTGTTTTAGCTTTGTCAATTCTATTAAATATAATTTCAGTAGTATTTCTAATCATAACTTCTGCTGTTCTTGAAATCAATTGCCCATATACTTGATTATCCAAGGTACTCACTCCCTATTTAAGTATGTGTAGTATTACTCCATTGATAAACCTTTAAATCTTTTTCCTAATGCTAACTCTCCAATTTGATTAATTGTTTTCCGTCCATCATTCTTAGTGTAAAATTTAACTCCCTTAATTTTCATCCCAGAAATATGTTCATCAATAATTATTTCACCTTCGTGCTGACTAATGAATGTTAGGACATCCTCTTTCCATTGATCTTTTTCAAGAAGATTAGTTCCCTTTGGTTCAATAAATATTTGCATATAGAAATCAGAATTTTCTAAATATAAAATGAAGTCTGGTTGAAATCCACTATAATGAATGTTATTAGCTTTAGAATCAAATTGATAAAGTTTCAAGTCATCTCTTTTTCTACTTTCACGATGCATATTTTCATCCATTCGAATCAAATAAACTTCGTCATATTCTTCTTCTAGTTCACTAACTCTTTCGCTTACACGCTCGATTAATTCTTTTTCCAATAAATTCACAACTGCAGAATTATAAACAAAGAAAGGTGCTTTAATATCATAATTTTTAACGTTTTGAGTAACAGTATATACAGTTTCTTTACCCGTATCATACTGTGGTATTCGTTTGCGATAATCTTGAATATAATCTTTAATAGGATAACCGACAAAGCGATTCGTACCTTTTACTTTTTGATAGCCTAGTTGTATTTTCTGAGCGACTTCTTGCAAATATATTTCTAGGATCTTTAATTTTTCTTCTGGTTTAAGATTCTCTTTAGCCATAGATCGTGTAACCCTTGCATATATTGTACGCTGCGATAAATTCAACCATTTTTCACCGTAAAACTCATCACGCGATGACAATTTTGGAAGAAATGTTTTTAAATTTTCAAAATGATAAAAAGATAATCGATTCATTGCCTTATTTAAATATCTTTTGTCTATCTCAACTATAACATTATGTTGCTGAGAATAATCCTCACGAACAAAATCCGAGTATTTAACCTCTTGTGCAGCCGTAATCCATGGAATGACAATATCTTTTTTATTATTTATTCCATATTTATCCAACCCATCGTAGTATTCGTTTGTTACTGTTACTGCTTCGTTGTAATATATTTTTCCACTTTTCCAAGCATTACTACTCTTAAATGCTGGTTTTACTTTTACATTTAACAGGGGATTTTTTGTGTCTTCTCCAGTTGGCAGGTTCATTGCATCTAATGAATCAACTAAGTTTTTCAAATATTGAGGTTCATTTATTGTATGATAATGTAGTGTTTCTAATAAAAGACTCGATTGGCTGCCCTCTTCAAAACGTCTTGTAAAGCTCTTTCTATTATCCATTTTGAAGGGATTATAACGTGCTCCACGTCCAATTAGTTGAGCTTCAGAATTAGTTGCTTTCTTTGACCCAGTTGTTTTAGCAGGATCACTTATTCTTACAATGTCATGTAGGTTAAGTACATCCCAACCCTCTGTTAATTTTGCAACTGCAAAAATAACTTGATATATATTAGTTGGACTTTCCAAACTGTTTAATACCTCGTACTGTCCTTTTTCAAGAATACCTTTCTGACCTGAGTCATTAGCGTTAATTACTCTATTTGCACCGAAATCACGTTTTATCTCCCGTATAATTTGTGGGAATTCATTGATTTTAGAAATAAAATACTCAAAAGTTAATTCTAGTGTCTCACTAGCCTCAATGATGTCCATCTGCATTTGTCTAGTAATAAATTCAGTTAGATATGCAGGTGTTAATGAGGCAATCAGCTTATTGAAATATTGTTCTGAGTCATTTGAATCTCCAATACGTTGAGATTTGAATAAAATAACTGGTTTAATCTCTACATTATGCTTTTCACGTGCAAACAATTTTCGATATTGACTAAGTAACACAGTGTTTAACATATTATCTAAATCAGAATTAGAAGTTTGAATACGTCGAATGTTCTTAGAATAACCATCTGCGATAAATCGATCTAGAGTATAACGATAGATAATTTTATTTTTATATTTCTCATAAATATTTTTATCTTCTAAATCAATCGTAGCTGTGAATTCTAATAGCAAATTATCTTCTCTTGCATGTAATATGGTGTTAATGGCACTTTCCCAAGACTGCTCATCTTCTTTTTCTTTCTTTGTTGAAGCAGAGTAGTGATGCGCCTCATCTCCAAGTACCACTACTCTGTTTTTGGCATAATCTCCAGCGCCCATTGAGTTTTCTTTAACTGTGTATATATCATTTGCAACCGCTTGAACTGTATCTAACTTTATATAAATAGTATTTTCTCTTGGTTTCTTTGGAAATTTTTTTACTTGCTGAAAACTAATTCTATTCCCATCAATCTCTATTGACTTACTATATAAGTATTTATCAGTAGTGTGATTTAATAAGTTACCAATGGTCTTATTCAATACACTTTTTGTGTTCACTATAAATAGAAAGTTTTGGTAATTATGCTCTTTAAAAAGATATAAAATCAATCCAGCCATTAAATCTGTTTTTCCAGATCCTGTTGCCATGTTAAACAATACGTGATTAATGTCTCTGTAATCAAACAACTCAGATGTTTGAGAGTGATGAAAGAAACGTAGAGCATCCTCTTGATAATCACGAAACGTATGAACTAGATTACTTTCAATGTATTCTGGATATTCGAATGCTTCTGTTCTCTCAAAAATATCTTCATCAAAGCGAAGAAGTTCTTCATAAAGAGGCAATAATTTCTCTCTTTTCTTACTCATCGTCCTCCTCCTTATAAAAACTCTGATTGAATGCATAGTCACTATCAGAAATTAAATCACGAACATTTGCATCATCGATTTCGGAAAAGTTGTAATATAATTGATTTTTATCAATTATTTTTACTAAGGCTCGTTTTTGGTCATCCAGCGATAATGTATTGAACCCATCTTTTAATTCATCTAATTTTACACGGAAATCA
This sequence comes from Alkalibacterium olivapovliticus, assembly GCF_003003275.1. Taxonomy (GTDB): domain Bacteria; phylum Bacillota; class Bacilli; order Lactobacillales; family Carnobacteriaceae_A; genus Alkalibacterium; species Alkalibacterium olivapovliticum. The sequence continues at coordinate 10,682 of NZ_PVTO01000039.1, read as the reverse complement.
AAATCAGCATTTTCTAACATTAGATTAAAAACATTTCTTAACGTGTTCTGATCAGAAGCACCAATAACATCATCCAAATACCCTCGGTTTTTTTCCATTAATTCAGCATAAACAAAACTACCTCCACCTTTCCAATTAACAGCTGCAGAGATCCCACCTTGTTCTCCTTTAATTACTTTTTGGAGTCTAGGAACAGAGACGGTATTGATGTAATTCATTTGTTCTATTCCAATATACTGACGACCCATTTTATGAGCAACAGCTTGAGTTGTAGCTGAGCCCATAAAGAAATCCAACACAATATCGTCTTCGGAAGTAGTAACATCAATAATTAATTTTATTAGTTCTTCTGGCTTAGCATAATCAAAATCGTCTCTACTAAACAGCTCATCTATCTGATCATTGCCCTTTTGATTTTTTACATCTTTAGCTAATGACAATATAAAATCTTTAACCATGAAGTCACTGCTCACATAAGTTGGCTTAGTATTTGCTTCGTCTTCATCTTTAAAAACTCTTCTAAAGGGTCTATTTCCAGACATAAATTCGTAATCGTCTGGAAAACCAATCCCACCAGCATCATAATAGCTTTGAAATGTATCTTTAGTAACTGCCCATGATCGTTTTGGGTTAACGGGATACTCTTTCCCAGTTTTTGGGTTTATCATAGTAAAGTTTGAATTAGGTCGTTCTTTAGCGGTCGTCTGCTTAGTTAAATCTGCCGTTCTCCATGGTCTTTCTGGGAAATCTTCTGTTTTGTAATATTTTCTATCTATTTCCCTACCTACAACGGGATCTTCAACATTACCTTTTGTATAAACTAATAGCCAGTCAAAATCTTGGGATAGATTAAAGGGAACATCAGATTTACCATCTCGTGTTTTACGCGGTAAAGTACCAACAAAAGAATTTTCTCCAAATATTTCATCTGCTAAAATTTTTAAGTAATGCATCTCCTTATCACTAATACTAATCCAAATAGATCCTTCATCTGATAAAAGTTCTCTAGCGATTTCAAGTCGATTTTTCATAAACGTTAACCATGTAGATTTTGAAAACTTATCATTATACTTAAATGAGTCTCCTTTTAAATTATAAGGAGGATCGATATAAATTAATTTAACTTTTTCAGGATATCTTTCTTTCAGAGTATGTAATGCAAGTAAATTGTTTCCTTTCAAAATTAAATTATCTTTCTTTGATATATCCGAAACTTCTTCTTCAGTTTCAGCTGTATATTTCTTTGCATTAACTAGTATCTTTTTATCTAGCAGAATATCAATTTCTTCTCTCGCAATAATTTCATTTAAGAAGGGCTCGTCTGGTTTTAAATCATTTTTATCAGTATCTTCTTTAGACATACTTGCTTTTAGGACAGTATCTTTATATGGGAAATCTAATATCACTTCAGTTGCTTCATCTAAAAATGTCTCATTACTAGTTAAACCAATTTTATTAGAGAATTTAGTGTATGAATCCTTCCAAAATTCATCAGCTTGAAAAACTTCAATAAATTTGTTCGTTTTAAAGATTCTATGTCCTGCAATTTCACTAGTAAAATTATGTTTTATAGTGCTGCTCTGAAGCATTACTTCAATTAAGTTCTTATCATAATTATCAATATCTTCAATTACTTTAGACTTGTTTATTTTATTTTCCACTAAATATTTACTTCCAAACCCTCTAAGGATTTTCTCTACTTCTTGCATTATGGTGGTTTTATACATATAAACTCTCCCCATTACATTTTTTGTGAATCTAATTATTATCTACGAATCGATTAATTACAATAGCACTTATAGTATATCATATCGTATTTCCTAAGATTCTTAAACATGAACTCATGTGTGGTTGATTTTGTTTTTTTAAAAAATACGAATAATTACGCTAGTAATTTTACATTTAAGATAATCTATAAAACCACGTGTAGATAACACACGTGGTTTTTTTATAGATTACATCATTCCCTGTTCTCTTAATGAGAGGTACTCATCTTCCGTCACGATAACATGGTCAAGGACTTCAATTCCTAATAACTTACCACAGTCTACAACTCGTTTAGTAAATGATAAATCTGCTTCGCTAGGTTCTGTATTCCCTGAAGGGTGGTTATGATATAGCATTATTCTAGCTCCATTATTCATGATTGCTGTTCTGAAAATTTCTCTCGGGTGTGCAACAGTTGAATTGAGGGAACCAGCAAAAGTTCTGTGTATTGCGTTTATTTGGTTTTTTGTGTTTAAAACAACTACTAACATTACCTCACTTGCTTCGTCTCCAATTTCACGGATTCCAAAATTGCCTGCGTATGAGGAAGAAATCATTCCTGTTTTATACCCTGTTGGTCTTTCTTGGACTTCCTGCTTCACTCGCACTACTTCCAATATAGTTTCTAACTCTAATGATAATTGTTCCATTTTCCTCACTCTTTCTTATTTTTTTGTTTTGAGAAACGCATTGCGTGACTCAAAAAGTTTATTTTTCCGTTTTGTTGGTGAGGAAGTATCATTCAGTCAAAACAGGTCAAGGAAATTCGAAGAATTAGATTAAAAATTTTTGATCCTTGATCTGTAAAAAATTTTAACGGTACTTGACCTGTTTTGATACTCTCGAATAGAAACAAATAGGACACGTAGTGCAGGCTCCAATTTGTTTATTGGCGTTAGAGTATGCTGAAAATGATAAAGCCCATGCAAAGAAACTCTGCATGGGCGCTTGCGTGACACAAAACGAAAAATATAAGAATAAAGGAGTTATGGTAGAGACTTAGCTTCATATTTAAAGCTAGATTTTGAATCATTTGATATATAGTCTAATAATCATTGTGCTTAGGCTTAATATTTAAATATTCACTTAACTTAGTTTTGAATTCCTGATTAAGTTCTTCTTTATAACTTACATATCTATGAGGGTGATTTTCTAAATCATCAATTGCTCTTCTCATTTCAGGAGTTTGTTCTGTTAAAGAATAAAGATAAGCTTCCATATCTCTTTGTAGCTTTTCTTCATCTAAAATGAAAAACATATCAAATAATGCTCTAGACATTATTTCAACTTTTTTTTGTGAGAAATCCTCTTCGCTAATTGTCCTTGTATTTATATAATCCTGCGAATAGCTCATTTCTTTTTCCAAATCGATTTTAGGAAGCAGTTCGGCTCGCTCTATCTCTATTTTTTCTACCTCACTTTGATAATAATCAGCAGGCTTGACTGGTGCATAACTATTGTATTCACTCTGGTTTAACCAATACTCAAATGCTGTTGGAGGTCGTTTATAATTTTCATGATCGTTATTAAACAATATGAAACCCTTAACATTCTCACTGTATTTTTTCCCAGATCGTTTCCTTGAGACTGGAACATCGTCTTCGTCGACTGCGTCAAATTCAAAATCTTTGATTATTTTTTCAATTCTTTTTCTATACCTATTTCTATCAGCTATCCCTACGTTGGATATATTAAACTGCTCGATAACCTTATTTATAATTTCTTCAATTGTATACTCCATGAAATCACCTCTATCTGTATTTTCATAATGTAAGTCCTTCTCATATTTTACCATACACAAAAAGCTTTCTTTAAATTTCCACTAATATTTATACCGATCTGGATACTCTTTTTACCCGGCATATTAATTGGATATTCATTAATTCTAATTTCTGTAGGTAAATAGTTTTAACAATCCAACTTTCCATGACATCTAAAGATTATAATTAGCTGAAAATACTATAAAAAAAGCTTTTACAAGCAATTTTTTAATTATTTCTTTCCATTCACTTTCCATAATTTAGACATTAAACTAAGGTTGTAGTTGAGAATTCGCTACAAAATTTGACTTCCTATGGTCATATTAAATAGGTGAGCAGAGGGCCCCTGCAACAAAAGGAGTATAAAAATGAAAAAATTAAGACAATTCTTAAAATTTGACACTGACGAATTTTTCAAAGGAAAAGATATTCGTATTTTAGCACATGAACCCTGGAATTCGTATTCCGATGGTAGGATTACAAAAATATTAGGGACAAAATATAAGTGCATAATTGCGTTGGATAATACGAAATATGAGGGTGATGATATAGCTCCTGATCTAAATGGCGGCGAACCAATAGTTGTTAAAGTGCCTAAAGGCGCAGTTGAATATAAAAAGTTTAGCAAGATTAAATTTGTAAATGCAACAGCGTCAGTATACGGTCAATTCCAATCTGAATTATCTGTGCAAGCTGAAGATATTCAAATCGAAGCATCCAAAACATCTTAATGGAAACCATTGACCAGGCAATGTTGGATTAGCTTAGCTTCGAAGCCAAGCAGAGCGGCCAGGAAAGCTTTAGCTTTCCTGGTGGCTTTCGGCTTCAGCTTTTATTGACATTGGCCTTTGACTTTGGTTATCCAACGTAGGCTCTTGTAAAGACCTACGTTGCCATTATAATCATTGATTCTTCGAGTTTTGCAATAATAATAGAGAGGAAAAATATAAATGGGAAAAATAAAAGTAGTACCTTTGGTTGACCAAGTAACGCTAGTTTTGCAACCAACTGAGAATACGCCAATTACCAATTGGAATGAACACGCTCAATCACTGATAGAGATATTCATGAAGAAATCAAAGTTAGAAGAAGTGTTTGGCTTTGAAGAAAAAGGTCGTTTATTTGAAGGTTATAATTCTGGAATGACTACATTTAATGCTCCATTTTATACTTGCATAGCCTATCATGACACTGTCAAAAATATGGGAATTGTTGTTCATTTCTCTGGATGGTCGTTCCATCGTTTTCAAGAAAAAACTGGATGGAAGCTGTACGATTTATTTCAAAATTCTGCTGATGAGGCTTATTCTATCCGACTTTCAAGATTGGATAATGCAATAGACATTATCGACTCCAATATTGATGTGGATGAACTCTACAAGACGATTATAAGCAAAGAAACAGGTGTCCAATTTTCAAATGGACGGACAAATGCTTCGAAATTGAAACCATACATTGAAGAAAATTTAGACGTAGCTTCTTTCTATGTTGGATCACTAAAGAGAAGTAATTCTGTGTTACGAGTATACGATAAAAAACGAGAAATGATACAGACTAATGGTCACTTAAAAGATCACTACAATCAATTTGATACAGTTATTCGTTTTGAACAAAAGCTAAAAGGGAAGCTTGCACATCAAGCTTCTGAGAGGATACATACTATAAAATCAGATAAAGAGTTAAATAACTTTGTTCTATCCTCTGTCACAAATAAATACCGTTTTTTCGATACTCAGACAAAGAATTATCGTCTTGAGACAAGTCTGCTACTCGATGCATTAGATGAGACGAATTTCACTTTTAGTCCAATGGTATCAAGAGCCAATTCATTAGAAGCAACTCGAGACTATTTAATTAATAACTCAGGATTATTGACTTATTTTCACAAAATTAACGCTATTTACGGTCCAGAAACAGTTAAAGAAGGATTAGGAGATTTTTATGAGCAGTTTAAAAATTCTAAGCCTAATGAGAGTGTCGGAAAGTGGCTGAGCAAATACCAGAAAATCTACGAGGAACAAGGTATAAAGCCTTGGGAACACTTAATGGTCAATATAAAGGAGAACAATCATGAAGAATAACAATGCCAATCTCTCGCCTTCTATATGGAAAAGTGCTTTAGAGAAAAATTCGAAAGGCGAAGTCACAAACAGCTATGCGAATTTGCACTTGATATTGACAAACGATGACAACCTAAGGGACCGTATTGCTTTCAATGAATTCAATAATCAATACTACCGAAAAGATTTTTTTAATAAAATCGAATCTGAATCCACATTAAAAGTCGATTTTCTGACTGAAACAGATAAAGAGATGATTGAGATTTATCTGAGCAATGAATATTCTATAAAAGCCTCTGTGAAAAACTTGGATAAGGCAATAAAACAGGTTGCTTTAGCTAACAGATTTCATCCTGTTAAAGATTTCATTGAATCGACTTCTTACGACCCAAATTTTTCAAGAAAAATTGACACAGAACTAATTGAACTTTTCAAACTGGATGATAGTGATTACAACAGATGGGTATCACGACTTTTCTTCGTTTCTTTAGTCGCTATGATTTATTACCCTTCCTCAAAATTTGACTTCATGTTTATTTTGGAGGGATCCCACTCAATTGGAAAGACCACTTTTTTGAATGAACTGGGTGGTGAATGGTTTGGAAACTCATTACCTTCTTTTGGAATGAGCCCTGATGGAGAGGATACAATGTCTTTCAATTGGGTGGTAAATGATGACGAAATGACTGCTTTCTTAGCTGCAAAAGAATCTGCTATAAAGCGATTCATTACTGAAACTACGGTATTCTATCGATCTTATTATTCAGGCGACAAAAAAAGGGTCTTGAGGCACTCTATTCTAACAGGGACTTCTAATGATATTGCCTATTTGGATAATCAGTCACAAGCTGTTAAAAGACGATTACTTCCTGTTATTTCTCAAACTCAACCTAACCAGGGTAAGACAGAGTTGTTTGATGGACGATGGCGAAGAGAGATTTTGCCTAGATTGCTAGCTGAGGCTAAGCATGTTATGGAAACTGAATATACTGTAGATAATCAGGCTGAGATACCTACAGTAATCGATTTAATGACCATTGGCTTTAATCAAAACATTTCAGATACTTTAAACAGTATTCGAAATCGTGAGAATTTATTTGATCCTGACAAAGAACAAATATTAAATTATCTCGAAAGTCCGATTAGCAACAGCACTGCACTTGAAGGAAAAGAATTGCAAAATCAAATCAATGACTTCGCATTTCATCTGCAGCGTAATCCCTCTAATGGTAATGGTCCCACAAGAAATAAAGTCTCCACTAAAGAACTAGTTAAAATCGCTATGTTCACGCAACCATCTAGCCTTGAAATTTCGAAAAAGGTTAGAACGATAATGAATAGCTTAGATGAATGGGAGTATCGATCTAGCATCAAGTTCCCATACGGTGTCACTTCAGGCTGGATAAGGAAGTGATAGTGATAGGAATGGTAGGAATTATTACAATATTTTCCTACCTACCTAAACCTTGCTATTATGCCTTTTTAATCATTAAAGTAGGAAAATAGCATGATAGGAATAGGAACAGGTGAAATATATATTTAGTCAAAGGAGTAGGTTTAAATGCTTAATATACCGACAAGAAGAGAAAGAAATGGTTGGCTAGCATTTGGTTCGATTACAATATTGCTGCTGACGTTATCATCTCTAGAATTAACACATGAAACACTAAATATTGCGCTAGCTTCAACAAGTTTAATCAACTGGCAAATAGTTATGAGTAAATGGAGATTATATTTAGTTTCCCCTGTTGTAGCTATACTATTTGTTTTGCTTATCTGTTGGTCTGTAAGGAATAGACTGGATAAGGGTCCAAAACAAGCGATAAGGCGCTGGAGGTTAACAAAGCAGTTACGTAAAGCTATACTCCTCGCTAGATATGAGACCTCTATCACCCATCAAAATGTAAAATATGCGATTCTGCCTGAAATAAAGATATATTTTGACGATAAAAAAATGGACTCTGGTCAAGTTTGGATTCGATCATCTACTCGAGATAATATAAGGCTAGCAAAAGCTGAAATAAGTCCAGATATAAAAGGTTACAAGCTGGAGCAGAGCTATATATCAGAGGATGGAGATTGGCATATCTACTATATATATTCAGTCCATTTGCAGATTCAGCCAAAGTTTGATTCGTTAATTGAATATGTAAGTTGGGCATTAGATGGCGTTAATGATTATCAATTGAAGTTTGATAACCGACTAATAACGGATTTATCAAATATTGAAATAATTGGGGCTACTAGAAGTGGCAAGACATACGCATTACTAGGATTATTAATTCAAATGGTCAATAAAGAATTAGACTATGAGCTCTATTTTGCAGATCCAAAAAATGGCGATTGGAAGAATTATGGTAATTATATTGCTCAAGATAAAGTTGCTACTGAAGATAATGATATTTGTGATCTTATTGATAGGGTTCATTCAAAAATGCTTCAACGACAACAAATTATGAATCGCGAATTGAAAAGTAAAGCCTCTGCCGACTATCGAGATTTTAAATTAGACCCAATAATTTTAGTTTTTGATGAGTATCCTTCATGGCATGATTCAATGAGTGATGAACAAGATAAAAGTTCAAAAGAAAAGTTTAAGACCGCTCAAAAACAACTTAAAAGAATTTCTCAAATGGGTTCTGGTTCCGGAGTATTCATGATTCTTGTATTCCAAAAAATAGATGCACAAACATTAAGTAAATCAATTCAGTCTAATATGTTACTTAAAATAGTGTTGGGTAATGCTGATAATCAAACTTACATTACTGCAATAGATCGAAAAGAAGATGTTCCTCAATTTATATTTGGACAGGGACAAGGCATCTACAAAAATGAAAGAATGGTGAAGCCTAGACTACTGGGATTCCCCTATTTGAGGTTTATTGACGATTTCAATGACCACGATTATAAAACACCAAAAGACATGTTTAAGAAAATAAGTAATTAAGGAGGAAAATAGCTATGGGAAATCGGGTTAATCAATTGAACAAAAAGTTGCAGGCAAAAAGAAAAGAGCTATTCAAATTGCAGATGGAGGAAACATCTTCGGCAATAGACAGGCAGAAGCTCAGTAATGAAATTAAGGATTTAACAGCTGATCTGGTCATATGTCAATTAGATTTGACTAATGTTGAAGCTGATATTGTTAAAAATAACAATTTCTCTAATTAGAGAAATTTGTTGATAGGAAAAATTGAATGACTATGTTTTCAATGAATACAGTATCTAGGAAGGAGTAATTTTATGATTAAAAGTGAGAGTAAGATAACGATTCAAATGGATAAAGAGATCATTGATCAAATTGTGAAAGATGAAGTCAAAAATCGATTAGAGCAACAATTTGAGCTACATAAATTTTTCTACACCATGAAGGATTTGAGATTCATGACTGGTCTAAGCGAAGCAAGTATTTATAAATATATGTTTCCAGATCCTCGATTACCAAAAAGAAAAATTGGTAATAAATGGCTTTTCAAGGTGAATGAAATGAATGATTTTTTAAACATTTGGATTGACCAGTTTCCAAATGACTAGTTGAGTATTTAGAGAACAACTTATACAATAGGTACATGTAGTTGTTCTCTTTTACTCGAAGGGAGAACAGAAAAATGGCTATACGACAAAAAACATTAACAGATGGAAGTAAAAGGTATTTTGCAGCAGTATATGTACGTGATTCCCAAAAGTACATCTATGGATCTACTAGGACACGCAAACGTGATGCACTATCGGACGAAACAAAATTAAAACATGAACTGTATTCAGGCTCATACATTGAAGAAACAACTGTTACTTTTGATGAAGCAGTTAGCACCTATTTTAACTTGCTAGCTGTAGATAGATTAAGTGAAGGTACATTAAAGAACTACCAATCATTGTACGTCAATCACTTAGAAAAAACTTTTGCCCATCGTACCTTAGTTTCAATAAGGCCTTACGAAATTCAACAACTATGGAAGGAGAAAAGTCTAACTCTAGCAAATTCGACTATTATTAAAGCCCACACTTTGATGAACAATGTCTATAAGCAATATGTGAAATGGGATGAAATAAAGAATAATCCCTTAGATAAGGTCGATAAACCTCGTACACGTTACAGAACCGCACAGATTTGGACTAAAGAAGAAGCACATACCTTTTTAGAAACTGCAAAGGAATACCAATCGTACATGGTTTTTTGGTTGGCATTGAACACAGGTATGCGATCAGGTGAAATTTTAGGTTTAACTTGGGACTCCATAGACTTTGAGAATAACTTAATCATAGTTAAACAGCAATATAGCTGGAGCAAAAAGAAAATTGTTTACCACACTAAAACCTCTACCTCAATGCGTGAAATTGACTTATCCCAAAGCCAAATGGATTTCTTAATAAATCATAAAAATAGTCAGAATCCTAAATCGAATATTGTTTGTTCAAACGAAATTGGTGGGTTTATTCAAGAGAGGAATGTCAGAAGAGCAAAAAAAGTAATTTGTGATCGTACTAATGTAAAGCTTATTACATTTCATGAGTTGCGCCATACCCATGCATCAATGCTAGTTAATATGGATGAACCCTTAAAGTACGTGCAGGAGCGTTTAGGACACTCTGATGCGAAAACAACCATGAACTTTTACGTTCATACACAAAAATCGCACCACCGTGAGACAGCAGAGCGATTCAGTAACTATTTTTTAAGTGAGTAATAACTTTTGAGGGTTTAATTTATCATGTTAACGAAAAGCTATTCACTAAACCATGGACGATTCATGGACGAATTGTAAAAATAAAAGACAACGTCCTATAAACGTTGTCTTATCAAAGCCACTTGCCGGATTTGAACCGGCGACCTCATCCTTACCATGGATGCGCTCTACCTACTGAGCTAAAGCGGCATTATGTATTTTTTTTCAAACAAAAACTCCGCAAGCAGGGCTCGAACCTGCGACAACACGATTAACAGTCGTGCGCTCTACCAACTGAGCTATTGCGGAATAATGTAAAGCTATTATAACAAAAAAAGAGCTGCACGGCAACGTCCTGCTTTCACAAAGGGAAACCCTTCACTATCCTCGGCGCTGGGAAGCTTAACGGCTGTGTTCGAAATGGGAAC
>NZ_PVTO01000038.1 GCF_003003275.1 Alkalibacterium olivapovliticus | reverse complement strand
CGGTGGACCTATTCCATGGCCCTATTATTAGGGAATATCCCAGAATATCCAAGCAATACTAACTAAGATTAGTACCATAAACTTATAATACGAGGAGTTTTATCATGACAAATTTCAAGAAGAATTTCCAGAGTTTCGGTAAGTCATTACTCTTTCCAATCAGTTTATTGTCCTTCATGGCGATATTCCTGGGGCTGGCTGCAGCACTTCAAAACCCGAATATTATTGAAATGGCCCCCTTTCTCGGAAACGAAACACTTCAGAATATTTTCGGCCTGATCAGACGAATTGCCGGCCTGCCTTTTGGACACCTGCCCCTCTTATTCGCAATGTCAATTCCTTTGGGGATGGTCAAACGGGACAAAGAAGTAGCCGTCTATGCAGGAGCAGTCGGGTACATTGCAATGCTGCTGGGTATGAGCTATTTCCTTCAAGTTCAAGGTTTTACAGCTGATTCCACGTCAATCGACTTCTTAATGGAAGTTGAAGGCTTGAGTCAGGTTGAGGCCACTTTACAGAATTCATTATTTACAAGCACACTAGGTATTTTTGTTTATAACACTAACGTCATAGGAGGGATCATTGCCGGTTTAATGGGCGTCTTCCTGCACAATAAATTTAGAGAAACTGAACTGCATCAATCTTTGACATTCTATAGCGGAAAGCGTTTCGTGCCAATCGTTACAGCGCTAGTCATGGTAGTGGTCGGGTTATTACTTACATTCATTTGGCCTTTAGTCAATATCGCCATTATCTGGACAGGTGAATTGATCAGTGAAAGTGGATTGTTTGGTACGTTCTTGTATGGATTTACAGAAAAAATTATCAATCCTACTGGACTGCATCACATACTGAATCAGACATTCAGATTCACAGCACTTGGAGGCGTCGAAAATATCGAAGGCGAATCACTTGTTGGCGCTTTGCAGATTTATTTGTATCAGCTGGACAATAATTTACCCTTCTCAACAGAAGCCACTCAGTACCTGGCCCAAGGAAAAATCCTGCACATGGTCTTTGGAATGCCGGCCGCTGTCTTAGCTATGTACCGCATGGCACTGCCTGAAAAACGTGACCGTGTACTCAAATTCTTCCTTGCTGGATTAACAGCCGTTATTTTAACAGGGATCACAGAACCGATCGAGTTCACATTTATCTTTATTTCCCCAGTGCTATGGATCGTAAATGCAATTTTTGCTGGACTAGCATTTCTTGTTCCTGCCATTTTCGGAGTAGCTATAGGGAATATTCAAGGAGGAATCATCGACTGGATCGTCTTTGGGGTCTTCCAGGGAATGGATACCAGATGGTATATCTTCCTGATTGCCGGGCCAATATTCTTCGCAATGTACTATTTCAGCTACACATTTATTATTTCAAAATTCAATGTCATGACGATCGGAAGACGAGCAAATGACTTCGATGATGATGAAGAAGAGTTTGAAGGCGTCACCGTAGAAGAAGCTGACCGGAAAACAGCGGAGTATATCATTGAAGGTCTAGGTGGATTAAATAATATCGTAGACGTCGATAACTGTATCAGCAGATTGAGAGTCGAAATAAAAGATGGACAGTTAGTTCATGAAGACCTACTGAAGAAAACCAATCCGAATGGAATCGTCAGACCGGATGCGACTACTGTACACGTTGTATATGGTGGACGGATTTCCAAAATGCGCAACATTGTTGATAATTACATGTATGAAATTAAAAGCAAGAAATAAACAGCAACCAAATGGAAAAGGAGAGGTCACTTATGAAAAAAAATAACATTGTATTAGTCGGTGGAGGGTCAACATGGACTCCAGGAATATTAAAAGCGATGACCACACACTTGGACGCATTTGCCTTGAACCGGGTAGTTTTATATGACATCGATGAAAAGCGCCAGGAAGTCATCGGTGAGTTTGCTAAAATTTTGTTTAAAGAAGAAGCTCCAGAAGTAGAGCTGGTTTATACAACAGATAAAGAGGTTGCATATAAAGACGTTGATTTTGTGTTCTGTCAGATGCGCACAGGCGGATTTGATATGCGTGAAAAGGATGAGAAAATTCCATTGAGCTTAGGTGTGATCGGGCAGGAAACATGTGGCCCAGGAGGGTTTGCTTACGGCCTACGTTCAATAAAAGATATGATCGAAATGGTCAAGGACGTTCGTAGACTGAGTCCTGATGCGTGGATTTTGAACTATACTAATCCGGCAGCAATCGTCTCACTGGCATTAGATAAGATATTCCCAAAAGAAAATAAGATACTGAATATCTGTGATCAGCCGGTCAACTTGCTGCGTTCCTATTCTAAACTGATCGATCATGATGTGAACAAGCTTGAGCCTGTTTATTTTGGTCTGAATCACTTTGGATGGTTCACACAAATTTACGATGAAACAGGAAAAGACAGAGCACCTGAGCTGAAAGAGATTATTTTGAAAGGAGGATTCAGACCTGTCGATGCAGAGCAGCGTGATCAGTCATGGCTGGACACCTATGCCATGGTTGAAGATATGCTGACGGATTTCCCGGACTATCTTCCAAACACATATCTGCAGTATTATCTGTACCCGGAATATAAACTATCAACCTCAGATCCGAAACGTACGCGAACAGATGAAGTAAGAGCAGGGCGAGAGAAAAATGTCTTTGCCGAGTGCAGACGCATTGTCGAAAATGGGACTGCAAGAGATTCGAAAGTCGTCCATAATGATGCACATGGTGACATGATGGTCGAAGTGGCTGCTTCAATAGCAAACAACTTGCGTAAAACGTTTATTGTCATGGTCAGAAATGATGGGATTGTCTCAAACTTGCCGGATGACAGTATGGTTGAAGTAAATGCTTCTCTAGGCTCGAACGGTCCGGCTCCCTATGCAGTAGGGAAAATCGATACATTCTACAAGGGCTTAATCGAGAATCAGTATGCCTTTGAGAAACTGACTGTTGAGGCGTATATGGAAGAGTCTTATGGGAAGGCGTTACAGGCATTGACTTTAAATCGTACAATCGGGGATGCAAAAAAAGCACGTAAAGTCCTTGATGCGCTGATCGAAGCTAATGCAGAATACTGGCCTGAACTGAAATAATCAATGGAGGAAGCGTGACGGAGAGTTTCCGTCGCGCTTTTTTCTGCTTTATATCTTTTGACTTAGATCATTGATAGATTACGGTATAATTGAGGAGAATACGTTGAATGGATTCTATGGATTCAGCTGACAGATTTTTAGTGTGCCCACTCAAATAGAAATAAGAGTCGAGTGGGTGAAATAACGAGCTATAGCGACCAGTCGAAAAAGGATGTGCCGTGACTGGTAGCTATAATGCGATATAACTCCAAGTGAGAAGAAAAAAGTCACTGACTGGTAGATATAAAGCGATGTATCGCCCACTCAATGAGATAATATGACTGAGTGGGCGATACAGGCTCATATAGAATCAAGTCAGCATTAAATACGGTTGACTTAGCAATATAGATATAATGGAGCTAAGGAAATCATTAGAGAGTAAAAGGGAGGAACAAAATGTGAAAATCATCGCAGCGATCGATTCGTTTAAGGGATCGATGACGAGTGAAGAAGCGAATCAAGCGGTCATTGATGCACTGCCGCAGCATGAGGTGTATAGTTTTCCGATAGCTGATGGTGGCGAAGGAACAGTAGAAGCCTTTGTCTCAGTTGAAAAGGGAGAAATTAGGTCGCAGACTATAACGGGCGTCAATGGTGAGCCTTACCAGGGCAAATGGGGATGGATCGAAAAAGACAAGACGGCCATTATCGAAGTCGCAGAAGGTGCCGGAATCATTCAGGCTAACGAAGAAACATTTCACCCTGAAAATCACACAAGTTTTGGTGTGGGAGAGCAAATCAGACAGGCGCTCGATCATGGGGCAGAAACAATCATTCTCGGCTTAGGCGGAAGTGCGACAACAGATGGTGGGATGGGACTCCTGCAGGCGTTGGGCGCCGTGTTTAAAGGTCGGAAAGGAAATGTTCTGCTGATCTTGCCTGTTGATTTATCAGCCGTCAGTTCGATCGAAACCACAAGCTTAGATTCGCGACTTAAAGAAGTCAACTGGCAGCTGGCTTCTGACGTGGCGAATCCGCTACTAGGAGAATCTGGAGCGGTCTACGTATTTGGAGAACAAAAGGGACTATCTAAAGATGAACTGTCATCATATGACGAAGCAATGACCCGATTTGCTAACCTGGTTTCGCAGACCACTCAAACGGATGAGCGCGAAACACAAGGCGCTGGTGCTGCTGGCGGAATTGGATTTGCCGCATTATCATTCTTCAATTGTACATTTCAAAGCGGACTTACATTACTGGCGGAGAGAGGAATGTTTAAAGACCTTCTGACTGATGCAGATCTGGTGATTACGGGTGAAGGGAAATTCGATACCCAGTCACTTCAAGGCAAAGTCCCGATCGGTATCAGTCGTTTGTGTAAAGAGGCTGGGATTCCCGTCCTTTTATTTGCAGGGAAAATTGAAGAGGGACTGACAGAAGTGACTGAAGAAAATATCCAGGCTGTCATCCCGATCGTTGATGCGCCAATGCCTTTAAAAGAAGCCATGATGAGGGGACCGGAGCTGCTGGGACGCGCAGTGACACGTGCCTTTCGTCTGATAGATCTAGACAGAACATAGGGGGTAACCAGTTCTGAAGCTAAATCTTTCTTGAAAAGTCGGGTTAGCTGTTAAACTAATAGTGAAACGTTTTTAAAGGAGGGCCTCATATGCTGGAATGGATCAACTGATACACGGAAGCTTACCCGCTGGCAGCAAATATTTTTATTTTTGCGCTGGTGACAGTTGGTCTGCTTATTATCAGACGGCTCATATTAAACAGGATGTACAAACATCTCAAGCATACAAGCAACTGGTATGTGACACGTAAAGTAGCTAAATGGATCAATAACCTCGTTATCGTTATTCTTTTTCTATACGTCTTTGGAAGTAATCTGACAGGGTTCACAACTGCTATAGGGCTTGCCGGTGCGGGTGTGACCTATGCACTTAGAGAAGTTATTGTCAGCTTTGCCGGTTGGTTTGCGATTTTATTTGGGGACTTTTTTAATACGGGAGATCGGGTCCTCTTGGGCAGCACAAAAGGTGACGTGATCGATATCGGTGTCCTGCGCACAACCTTGATGGAAATGCAGGAATGGGTGGATGGGGATCAGTATACAGGACGCATAGTCCGCGTATCCAACAGCTCCATTTTTACTTCGCCAGTGTACAATTATACGGCAGACTTTCAGTTCTTGTGGGATGAGATACATATTCCACTCCGCTTCAGCAGCGACATCGACTATGCTCGAGTAATGCTTCTGGACGTAGCGGAAAACGTAATCGGGACCTATCATGAGCAGTCTGAACGGGAGTGGACAGAAATGAAGCGCCGTTTCCGCATTGAAAATGCCTCGCTTAAACCACAGGTATTTGTCTCTTTTGATGATAACTGGGTAAAAGTCAGCTTGCGTTATATCGTCGGAACGAGAGAGCGGCGTAAGGTAAGAGATGAATTATTTAGAACCATTTTAAAAAGAATCAAAGCTTCTGAAGAAAAACTGCAGCTTGCATCAGAAACTATTGAAATCGTGCCGTCGGAAGATTAAACTGAATACTAATTAAACGTCTGAAAGCCTTATTTCAGGCGTTTTTACATAAGCAACAACTAGATTAGTAGTGAGGACGTGAAAAGATGGGAATAGAATTGATCAAGAATACCCCCTTTCCCCACACTGTTGAGTCACTGGCAGAGGACTTGACAAGGTGTGGACTAAAAGCTGATTCGGTTGTACTGGTTCATACATCCTTATCAAAAGTGGGATGGATAAACGGAGGCGCAATGGCATTTGTGGATGCTCTGATGGAAGTGGTCGACGAATCAAGAGGTACGATTGTGATGCCGTCACAAACCGGTGATTGGAGTGACCCGTCCAGGTGGCAGTACCCGCCTGTACCTGAAAGCTGGTGGGAGACGATACGGGAAACCATGCCTGCTTTTGACCCGGTCAAAACTCCATGCCCGTATATGGGTGCCGTAGCCAATCTGTTTCGGACGTATCCCAATGTGTACCGTAGCAGCCATCCAGCGGTCTCTTTTTCAGCGTGGGGGAAGGATGCAAAAGACATCACAGCGGACCACAGTTTAAACTTTGGATTGGGCGAACAATCGCCACTAAAAAAACTCTATGAGATAGATGCACAGGTATTATCGATCGGAACAGATTACGATACCTCAACAGCTATGCACCTAGGGGAGTACAGAGCACCGAATCCGCCATTAAAAGAAGAAGGCGCAGCGATTTTAGAAAACGGACAACGCGTCTGGCGAACCTATGAAGACATCGACTTGGGTGAAGACCAGTTTAAAGCAGTAGGGAAGAGGCTGGAAAAAGACGGGTTAGTTAAAGCAGGAACCATCGGAAACGCTCAGACAAAACTCTACAGCCTTAGAAGTGCCGTAGATTATGCCGAACAGTATTTTACAGAGGTCAGACAATGAGCTGATACATTTAAGAAATGAGGGGCTACAGATGGATATAACATTTAGAAAAGCTGGCCTGGAAGACCTGGACAGCCTGCAGGAAATCAGTATTGAAACGTTTAAAGACACTTTTGAAAAAGACAACTCAGAGGAAAACATGAACGCCTACCTAGATAAAGCCTGTACAAAAGAGCAGCTCGAAAAAGAACTCAAGACACCTGGCTCAGCCTTTTTTTATCTAGATGTAAAAGGGGAACTGGCAGGGTATTTAAAAGTGAATGAGGGAGAGGCACAGACAGAGGCTTTTGATGATAATGGACTTGAAATCGAACGCATTTATATTCGAACGGGGTATAAGAGGCAGGGACTGGGCACTGCTCTTTTAAACAAAGCGATCGCTATTGCAGAAAAAAATGTCAGAAGCTCCGTCTGGTTAGGGGTCTGGGAACACAATCAGCCGGCATTAGCCTTTTATAAGAAAATGGGATTTGAAAAAGTGGGGGCGCATGCGTTCTACATGGGCGATGATAAGCAGACTGACTTTATCATGCGCAAAAAATTGGCCAGACTGTAAGCTTTGCAAGGAAAACTGTACAAGTTTCAGAAAACGGATTGTTTTTTTCAGTCCGAACTGGTATAGTTTCTTTGTTACACCAAAACTAAATACGAATGATCCTGGGAGTCTTTTCAAGAAGGCTGAGAGTGATGTATATCAGACCAGTAACCTGATCAGCGTAATGGCTGCGTAGGGAGTATCTATATATTATGGCTCTTTCCTATGGATTTTTTTCGTTAGGAGGAGTTTTTTTCATGTCAAAAAACTATGTCAACTACGGAAAATGTTCAGCTGGAAAGCCTGGTTCCACAATGGAAATCACAGGCGCTCGCTTCAACTTATCACCAATGAGTGATCAGTTCGAAACGATTATTCTAGATGCAATACACAAGGTCGATTTATCGAAAGTATGGGCCGAAACGGATCATATTTCAACGGTTTATCGCGGCAGAGAAGAAGCGGTGTTCGATACATTGAAAGCTGCGTTCGTATTTGCGTACAAAAAAGGCGTGCACATGACGCTTGAAGCAACTGTCTCAAAAGGGTGTCCAGGCGACAGTGACAGCGACTATACGCTGGAAATGGATGAACCTAGAGCGAACAAAGAAGAAAGCAGCGTCATCGATTTTCCGGTCATCGGAAAGTTTGCCCTGTATCCAATGGGGTCTGATGACTACATGGGAACGATTGCTGAAGTCGTTAATGAAGGCATCGATCGTGGCGTGGTGACGGGGTCTGGTCATTATGGAACGAACCTTGGTGGAAACGTTCAGGATGTCTTCGATTATCTGGAGTATGTGTCTAACAAAGTAGGCAGTGAAGTCAGTCACTACGTCAGTCAAATCACATTGCACTGTAACGTGCCAGAAGGAGACATCAAATGAACAAAAACAAATTAACTTTACGTGACTATTTATTAATGGCACTGATCTCAGTGGTATTTGGAGTCGTTTATCTGCTCGCTGTCTACGCTGGAACGGCTTTAACGACTATTTTGACGCCATTCGGACTTGGTGTACTCGGGTATGAACCTTTTTACGGTATCTGGTATATGGCAGCCATCATAACGACCTACCTGATACGCAAACCGCTTGTCGGAATCGTGACAGAAGTCATTGCGGCTTTGATCGAAGTGCTTCTGGGAAACATGTTCGGTGTCATGGTCCTGATTTCTGCGTTCATACAAGGCGTTGGTGTTGAACTGCCTTTTACCTTTACAAGATACGAAAAGTATACCTACAAAGTAGCGATGGCCTCGGCCGTTTCTGCTACAGTCTTGTCTTTCCTGTGGACAGGATTCAGAAGCAATTACCTGGCAATGGACTGGCGTATTGTTGCGGCGATATTCGTCATTCGTCTGCTGAGCTCATTGTTCTTTACAGGCTACTTGTCCAAACTGATCTGTGACAAACTCGATAAGGCGGGGATCTTAACGAATCAGCTGACTGCACGTGAAGTCAGTGAGTAATATGACTTTATCTGTGAAAGACCTGTCGTTTCAGATCGGCGGAAAGAAGCTGATGGACTCCGTCAGTTTAGATATCCATGAAGGGGAAATCGTCCTGCTCTGCGGAACAAGCGGCAGTGGAAAAAGCACGCTGGCGAATACCATTAATGGCTATTTTCCCGAATACGGCGGACATCAGATTGTCTCGCACATTAAAATCAATAATGAAGACGTTCAGCACAAATCGGTAGTTGAGCGGTCAGACTATGTCCGGACACTGTTTCAGAATGCCCGGTTGTCGTTCAGCATGAAAACACTGAGAGAAGAAATGGTGTTCTGCCTGGAAAACAACCGGATCGCTGCCGATAAAATGGACGACATCATTGCAAACAAAGTCAGAGACCTGAAGCTGGAGTACCTGCTGGACCGGTCATTTGACGACTTGTCGGGTGGAGAACTGCAGCGGGCAGCCTTTGTCTGTGCTGACTTGGTGGATGTCCCGCTTTATATCATGGATGAACCGTTTGCCAATGTCGATGAAGACACCATTCAGGATTATATTGGGTATATGAAAGCTATAGTTGCTAAGGGAAAATCAATTATTATTATTGATCACCATGTTTCCCGCTGGGACTGGGTGGACCGCTGGCTCCTTTTAGGCAGTGATCAGCGGCTCCACGATTTGTCTCTTCTGCAGTCTGACCAGATGAAGCAGGATCTGCTGATTAAAGAAGGCATCAGTGTGGAAGCTTCATCAATTCCAGAAAAAAACGCAGGAAATGAAGAAGTCCTGTTAGAACTGGACGAGGTATCCGTTTTTCACAAAACAGTGAAGAGGCATTCTTTATTTAGAAAAGAGATAAAGACGACGATGCTGATCGAAAACGCCCAGTTCAATTTGACTAAGGGCTCTTTGACAGCGCTGGTGGGCCCTAGCGGCATAGGTAAGTCATCACTATTCAAAGCGATTTTAAATGTGTCTCCCTATTCTGGAGACATTAGGCTTCAAGGACAGGATATCAGAAAGATGAAAGCCAGAGACTTGTACAGCAAAGTCGGTCTGGTTTTCCAGGATCCGTCTCTGCAGTTCGTTAAGACAAATGTCCTGGCTGAGATGGTCTTGAGCTTGACCGCATGGGGAAATGATGGAGATGAAGAAGCAGAAAGAGAAGCACAGGAGCTGCTGAAACAGCACCATTTTGAAAATAAGGCCGATCAGTCACCCTGGGTCCTGAGTCAGGGGCAGCAGCGTCGTTTGGCTGTTATCTGCATGACAGTAGGCGAGCAGCAACTGCTTCTGGTGGACGAACCGACATATGGACAGGACGCCAGAAATGCGAAAAAAATCATGGATAAACTGCATGAGCTCTGCCGTCAGGGGATGACCTGTTTATTTACCAGTCACGACTTTGAGCTGGTGGATGCCTATGCCGATACAATCTATGAAATCAAAGAGAAGAAGGTGATCCAAACCAGATGATCGATTCAATTAATCCAACGGCTAAAACGGTCGGTATCCTGTTGGGATCAATTATTCTCGGGTTGACCTTTCAGTGGCAAGTCAATCTCTTTGTCGTCATCTTGTGCCTGCTTTTTCTGGTGACGTCCAAACGAACTGATCCGGCCAAGTTGGCGAAAATTATGATTCCGATCGCGCTCATTTCAGTCAGTTACTTCTTCACTGGCTGGTTGTTCAGTTCAGAGCAGGCCTTATTTTCCGGCTCAGCTGATCCGGCAGCTATAATTGGCGGGAGTGATCTGACTAATGGACTCAACTTGAGTACGCGGATCCTGTCATTTGCGATGCTGGGTATTAGCTATAGTCTCACAACTGATTCGGGTGAACTGATTGCCAGTTTTATCCAGCAGGCGAAGATGCCTATGAAGATGGGATACGCTATCTTAACAGCTATTAATTTGACTTCACTGATTCATAGAGAGTATGACAACTCCAAACTGGCTCTTCAGGTCAGAAATATTCCAGTCAAGCCGTTCGATACCAAACCACTATTCACCATGATGGTCCGCATGATCAGGTGGTCTGAGCGGCTGGCATTGGCCATGGAGGCTAAAGGGTTCAGTGAAGACCGTGTGATGCAGATGCAGATGACGATCAAGTCAAAAGACATTCTTTTCTCAGTCGGATTACCAGTTCTTATAGCCGTCATGGGATTTATCGTATTATAAAGTAAATAAGAGAAGTCGTTCTTTATTAAGGGGGATCCTGACAATAAAGAACGACTTTTAAAGTTTCCGCAGCAATCTAACCGGTCAGTCGCGTCAGCCTGCCCTCTCGATTCCAGTTCAGAAGAGTTGACAACTAAAATTAATTAAACGATTTTCAGAAATAGTGTTGACTTTAGGTGCTATTTGCGGTACTATTTCAAATGGTATTGTTTGCCACCACTATAGGCGTCGGAACCTTATTTTGGAACAAACAACGAGAGTCTTTCCCCTTTACATTAGATCGGTACAGCTAAAGACTGGGAAAGCAAGTAGTATTGAAATTGAAATTTTAAATGAAAATTTGGAGGTATATATCGTGCGTACAACATTTATGGCGAATGAAAGCAACATCGAACGCAAATGGTATGTAGTCGACGCTACAGACATTCCTTTGGGACGTCTATCAACTGTCGTTGCATCTATTCTGCGCGGAAAAAATAAACCTACGTTTACACCACACGTTGACACTGGTGACCATGTAATCGTATTGAATGCAGGAGCAATCAAACTTACAGGAAATAAAGCAAGCGACAAACTTTATGCCCGTCACTCTGGACACCCAGGTGGATTGACTCAAGTTTCAGCTGGAACGATCCGTGCACAAAGACCGGAACGTTTAATTGAAATGTCAATCAAAGGAATGCTTCCACACAATGCATTAGGAAGCAAACAAATCAAAAAATTACACGTATACGCTGGATCTGAGCACAAAAACCAAGCTCAACAACCAGTTGAACTAGATATCACAAACTTGATTTAAGGAGGGACATCCATTGGCACAAGTACAATATAAAGCAACAGGTCGTCGTAAAAACTCTACAGCTCGTGTTATTATGACTCCAGGATCTGGACAAATCACTTTTAACGGTAAAGACATTACTGAATATTTAAACTTCGATCACTTACACTTGATCGTAAGACAACCACTAGCTATCACTGATACAGTGGAAAGCTATGACATCTCAATCAATGTTCACGGTGGAGGATACTCAGGACAAGCAGGCGCTGCTCGTCACGGAATCTCACGTGCATTATTGACTGTAGACCCTGAATTCCGCCCAGCACTTAAAGCAGCTGGACTCTTAACACGTGACCCACGTATGAAAGAGCGTAAGAAACCAGGTCTTAAAAAAGCGCGTAAATCTCCACAATTCTCAAAACGTTAATCAAAGTATTATTATATCAACGTTTTCAGACTATTCTTGGTTCAAGTTGGTTCAAACCAACTTGAACCTTATAAAGAATTTAATAAGCTTAAAGCATCAGCCTCGTGCTGGTGCTTTTTTTCTGGCATTAATTCCAGATAATAGTTCTGAGTAGTTTGAATATTTATATGTCCTAATCTTTGTGATACATACGCAAGATCAATATCTTGGGAGAAGAGGAATGATGCATGTGTATCTCGTAAACCATGGAATGTCGTTTTTTCAATATTAAGTTCTTTTAGCAGTTTAGCTAATTGTCTTGATTGGTTAAAACCGTCAGTGTTGAATAAATATCCATCCTTTTTTACTGGAACCTTTGTCAGTATATTGTATACAGCCTTGTTGATAGATACATCTCGCTTAGAATTTTGGGTCTTTAGGGACGTATCTTCCGATGTTGGACTAATAGACTCTCTAACTTTAATACCGTACTTGTAGACATTTTTTGGGCGAATACCAAGGAGTTCACCACGTCTCATTCCTGTTTCAAGAGCGAGTAATACTAATATATTAAATTCTGAGTCAGTATTTGAAATAACATGGTTTCTAAGTGTACTGAAGTCAGTTATAGACAATGCTTTATTCCTTTTTGGAGGAGTTTTCCCCCGTGTTTTCACCAAGCTTGAAAAGTCAGACGGAATGTATCCACGTGAATAAGCATCGCGTAATGCGGATTTAATTTTTAAAAGAACTTCATGGGTTGTTTTTCTAGAATGAGTTTTCGCGTACTCATCAATTTTATTTTGTACAACGATATCATTTAAATCCTTCAACTGAATATCTTGAAATAGTTCTTTAACAATTGCAGAAGTGTGAAGATAATTTTGAAAAGTAGTTTCTTTCACATCATTATATTTAACAAGATGGATCCAATTGTCAAAGTATTTGGCAAATGAAGTTGTACGTTGACCTAATTCTTTACCCTCTCCTTTAGCTAATTCCATTTTTAGAGCCCACAGTTCCGCCTCTTTTTTAGATTTAAAAGTCTTGGTCAATTTATTGTGCTTTCCCGACTTATAAAGTGATACTTGCGCTCGATATTTTTTGCCTCGTTTTACAATACTAGCCATACTATCTATTCCTTTCAAAAAATTATGGTTGATAGAATGCTAGTTGAATACAAGATAATTGTATTCGTATCCTAACAAAATATCAACCATTCACGGTGAAGCAGGTTCTATACTGAATAATTTTCGATAAATTCTTTCAAAGAATTTATCGTATAACGCTCTTGACGTCCAATCATGAAGCACTTGAGATCTGGATGTGAGCGTACATATTTATCAAAAGAACTTGGATCAATTCCTAAAAAGTCTGATGCTTGTTGTCGGTTTAGTAAATAAGGGTACTCTGAAATAGTATTATTCATCATCAATCTCTTCCTTTTCGATGATTTTAATATTGTCTTTTTTATTATCAAAAACCTCGTTTAATTCATTGTAAATTGTATTAGCATTTTCCACTGAGAATAAATGTTCAGATTTCGTATTAGAATAAGGGTTTTTTCTATCAGATTCTGGTACTTTTACAAAAGATTTAAAATTAACATCGTATTTCAATAAATATATATTATCTTTAGTCATCTTTTGTACCATTGTAATTCTACGAGCTAATTGCTCAAATTTATCAATTTTTGCATTAATTTGATTACTATTTTTAATTTCCTCATAAAATTTACTAGGTGCATAAGGAGTGGTAATTATAAACACGTTAGCACTCAAAGGTTTATCGAAATAGCGACTTGAAGCCATAGCAGAGTCATTATATGGGTCTAACATTTTAAGCAAATCCGAATAATCAAACGCATGAGGTCTTAATTCATCTAATATAACTACGTTTTCGCTCTCATATTTTTGGAAAGGATCACGACTAGATCCAGATAGATAATAATCTTTTGAAAATTTTTCAGCATACTTTTTAGCAATACGTGTTTTGCCAGTTCCAGCTTCACCAAATAACCAAATAATTGTTACAGGTTCATTCTTTTCACGCATCTTTTTCTGCCAATCAACAGCAACTACTTCCATTCTTTTTTGATGGACAGCCTCAATTCGTCTTGAAGCTTTTGCATACTGTGATCCAGACAACATACTTTCTGCTTTTTCTTTTGTAATTAGACCTTCGTAAAGAAGATCTAAAATGTTATCAATAATGACAGAGTCACTAAGAGTTGATTTCTTTTTAACTTCTTCTTGGATTTCCGTCATTAGTTGCTCGTAATCAAAATTAGCAATTACTTCTCTTGGATCGTATTGATGTAAATCCAATGATTTATTTGTACGGTGCACCAGATACGAGTAGCCATTATTAATTGAACCATCCCACTTTTCAATATACTGTTGTTTTTCACCGATTAATTTAGCAATGTTACTGATGGAACGAGCATTTTCAAATTGCAGAATTATATGTATATGTGGATCAATGATATTTCCTTCTTCGTCGATATCTTTATCATGTAGAATAGCTGCATATTTTTGTGGATCTAAGATATCTACAATACGTTTAACTGCTTCTTGAAAAGAATCATCTGGCAAATACTCTAGCTTTTGTACATACATCATATTTCTGGCTCTAATTTTTTTCATTTACTCAACCTCTCTCTAAAACTTCTGACACAATGACACAATTAAAACGGTGGCTATAACAAGCCCTAGCCACCTTTATGAAGCGTTTTGACATTATATATGACACCTATCAGGTATCAGCTTATTTAGTCAGTGAAGCCTTTTCGACTCTTACCGAGTCGAAGGCTTCACTGACTAAATCAATATTAATTTTTCCTTCCGGTAATTTTAAAGTAAAAACTCCCTCTTTCCGCTGGCTGAAAAGTATAGCTTGGCATTCTAATGCTAGCTACTTCTCGGATATCAGGAAGACTAGATTTTAAAATATTATATGACTCTATTCGCGGTGGAAGAGGTAATAATATCTCAACTTGATCCTCAGTCACATTTATAGTCAAGAAGCTTATGTAGAAGTTGAACCTCTTAATCGAGCCTATATTTACTTCTTCTGTCTGGCTCTCATCTGACTGAAGAAACTTTCTAAAATACTGAGACTGTCTATTTGAGTCTATTAGATTTACTACTTTGTCATTTGCTACCCTATAAATTACCTCTAGTAGTGTCAAAAAAAATGTCCAGATGAAGAAAGAAGCTGCTAAAACAAAAGGAAACATTAAGAAAAACAGTTCCCATAACCCTAAACTATAAAGTGATAGACTTACACCAAAAAAACTTGTTACTAACGTCAAAAGAAGAAACCATAAGATACTGATAATACTAAAAATTACACTCAATGACTTTGTTGGATTTATCAGGTTATACATTATAAAAAATCTCATTTAAATCATTCCTTTCATATTAAATGTCGGTGTTAGAAATGGCATAACGTTTGGTGGTAGTTCTCCATCAATTACTTGAATTAGGCCAGTTCCTTTTCCTCGTGGAATTACAATATTTTCAGGTTTGTCTAAATCCGGAAATAAAAATTGAGTGGTTTTTTTATTGATATTTCCTAACTGGATAAGTACGTTACATTGTTCCCTTACCGAAACTGGTAATGCATTTGCGTCAAAACGTTGAGATACCATCAATAAGTGTACATTGGTAGCACGCCCTAACAATGAAATCTCACTTAACAGATTAAAGAAAGAATTTTTAATTTTAGTCGGTACACCAGTGGTTAAAGCCAGTAATTCATCAATGACAATTGTTAAATGCTTAAATTTCAAGTCTGGATTTTTCAAAAGTGCTTCCTGACGATTCAAAATCGTTTCTTTAGCAGCACTCAGTTTGCTTGTTACTTCATTTACAAAATCGTTTGTATTTCTATTACGACTTGGAGTAATGAGTTCAACTTTATTAGCCATTGCCCATCTAGCGGGTGAATCAAGTTTTGGATCTACTATAATCAAGTCTGAAAACTCGTTTAAAATAGTTAACCAATAGACTAAATGATAACTCTTTCCCGAGCCCGAGTTCCCTGCAATTGCAACTGAAGTCACTTTATTATAATCAAGCGAAAAGTTATTTAGTAATGGTACTTTGTTTGAAAATTTTTCTGAGTTGCAAGATTCATCGGCTGAAATTAGTCGTTCAGGTATACCTTCTAACCAAGGGAAGAAAAAAGCTCTACTAGAATGAATGTCCTCTTTATCCCAAGGTACAAAATAAGGACCTGATTGTTTCAAAACCGTGAAGTGGGGATACATTACTGCATTTGTAATCGAAAAAATATCTTCATATAGCTTTGAGTCCATTGCAAATGATGAAGGCACGAGAGGGATAAAGTAAAATCCCTCTTGTGTTGCTTCAATCATGAAACTATTGGTATAACTAGTTTCGCCATTAAGATCCAAAGCCATATTTAGACATTGAAGAATAAATGTTGCTAAATATGTCAATGAAAACATTAATTAATCACTTCCAGTTCATTTGCACGAAAATGTACCTTATTGCGTACTTCAATTCCTTCTAAATCTGGAATTTTTACCTCTGATAAAACTGATGGAATCTCTTTCAATTCATCTTTGAATTTAATTCTAAAAGGATTTACCCCATCCTGCACAAACCAATATCTATAGCCGGAGATGGTATCAGTACGCTGATTGTTCTCCCACTCAAATTGCTTTTCTACAAATGAGGATAGGAAATATAAAGGTTTTGATTGATCTACATATTTTTCTCCAATTTCTTTTGAATATCCATTTCTACTTGATTTTACATACATATTCTTTTGCTCCTCTAATTTATATTTCGAAAGCATCGGCCGATTAACTTTCTGACTTAATTAGACCATGTAGAATTAAAAGTGTAAATTGACATTCTATTAATGAATAACTTATACTATTGTTGATATCAAAACATCTGAATTAAATGCCAAGGAGAAATTATATGACAAACAATTTAGAGAAACAATTAAATTCAGAAGAAATAACGATTGAGGAGTATTTACAAAACAAATGGTTTACTATTGATGAAGCATTAGAATATCTAAAGAATAAACGAAAGTATGACATTTCAAAAAGTACATTTTATAGACATAGTAAAAACGTTAATCTAAACAAAGAAATAGGCTCTTTAGGTAAACCTTCAACGAAAAAAGAGGAAAGAAATAAAGGAGCTGGAAATGTACATACACTATACAATGGAGCATTTGTTGAAGCACTAATCCCAAATGAGCATCTTTATAATCAAAATGAGATTAAAAGTCTAAAACTTATTGAAAAATTTGACGAATACGATATTAAGGATTGGAAAAAAAATTTAAAAGATGATTTGGATTCATTGCTAACTCCATACTTCAATACGTATGAGAGAGATAAACCATATATATTGAGTGAAATAATAGAATACGTAAGCGACTCTATTGGAAATTACTATTATTCCTTGAAAGGTCAAAATAAGATATTAATAAGAAAAAATTTGGATTTAGAGGATCAAGTTAAACATTTAACTGGACAGAAATATGGTATTTTGGATTCTTATCAACAGCTAGATTATGCTAGAGCTGAAATAACAGACCAAATTAAAATAATGGAAAAAAATATTATTAAAGAAATCAAAGAAAACATGGATGGAGTTCAATAATCATATTTTAAACTCCTACTAACTTATCTAAATATACAAGCTAAGATTCTAAATCAAGAGTTTGTCTTTCTTATATTTTTCGTTTTGTTTCACGCAAGCGCCGATGCAGAGTTTCTTTGCATCGGCTTTATCATTTTCAGGACACTCTTACGGCAAGTCCCGGATTGGAGCCTCACTACGTGTCCTATCTGGGGCTATCCGAGAGTTAAAAAGTAGTCAAGTACCACAAAAACTTTTTACAAACCAAAAAACTTTTAGTCTAATTCGGAGAATTTCCTTGACCACTTTCTGCTGAATGATACTTCCTCACCAACAAAACGGAAAAAAAACTTTTTGAGTCACGCAATTGCGTTTCTCAAAACAAAAAATAGAAAGAGTGAGGAAAAATGGAACAATTATCATTAGAATTAGAAACTATATTAGAAGTTGTGAGAGTAAGACAAGAAGTTCAAGAGAGACCAATCAAGTATAAAACGGGGATGATTTCATCGACTTATGCAGGAGAATTCGGGATACGTGAAATTGGGGATGAAGCTAGCGAAGTAGTGTTAGTAGTAGTTCTGAATACTAAGAATGAAATAAACGCTATACATCGAACTTTTGCAGGCTCTCTTAACACATCAGTAGCTCATCCCAGGGAAATATTTAGAACCGCGATATTAAATAATGGGGCAAGAGTTATGCTGTATCATAATCATCCTTCAGGCAATACTGAACCGAGTAACGCGGATTTATCATTTACAAGAAGAATAATAGATGCAGGTGAATTGCTAGGGATTGAAGTAGTCGACCATATAATAGTAACTGGAACAGAATATTACTCACTAAGAGAAGCAAATATAATATAAAAAAACAAAAAACTTACATCGTGAATCTCTACCCGAAAACTAGACACTCAAAAAAGAGTGTTTTGGTTTTCGGGTTATTTTTTTAGAGTTTTTTCGTTATACTTTTATAGACTAGTTTTAAGTGGAGGTTTTTCTGATGAGCAAAAAAATATATACAAAACAAGAAATAGAAA
>NZ_PVTO01000037.1 GCF_003003275.1 Alkalibacterium olivapovliticus | reverse complement strand
CACCTTTACCATATCAGAATGGGGTTCTTTTTTCATCACTTAACAGGTGAAAATGAAAAAGTAAATTTAAGCTGCCGTTAGGCAGTTGGCACATGCTTCAACGAAAAGTATGAATTGTTCAGGAATCTTTAAACTTCTTAAAATAGTACTGATTATTTTGTATAATGCTAAATCTTTTTATCTTTTTTAATGCCCTTTTCTTCTCAAATAAGCATCTAGCTTATCTTAAACCATCACTATTTCATTATGATCATTCTTAAGATTGTTGAATTCGTTAATATTCTATCGTCACAAACTAACTAATACAAAAGCTTTAAATTCTAGAACATACTTGCTGTGACAACTTTAAAATTTTTGTAAATAATTTACCTATTGCCACTTAATGAACACTATATATATGTAAAAAAAGAAAACACCAAGCATGATGTTTTCTTACTATTATTCCTATTCTTTTTTTATGAGTATTCGGGTGGAGTATCATACATTAACTATTGTTCTTTATTTTTCCGTTGACAATTTACTGTCAACATAAAGAATAATGATTTGAATCCAAAAAGATTTAACGTGAATCAGAATTTAGGTACTGATAAAGTGCACCATATAAGTTTGCATCATTTCCAAGTTCACTGCCTTTGATCTCTGTTCTGTAGCCATTTACTTTTGTAAAGAAGTCATTTTCTTGAAGGTCATAGAGTGAACGCTGCAGTTCTTCTATCAACATTGGCTCTGCACTCATGCCTCCGCCTATGATGATCACTTCCGGATCGAGGATCGCCTGCAAACTCATCAGTTGACCCGCAACGATAGTGCAGTATTTCTGAAATATATTCTTTACCACTTTATTTCCTCTTCTTATTTCCCTGAACATATCTTCTCCTGAAAAGGAGGCCGGATCTTTCCCGATCCTGAGAGCTGCACTTCTCACCAGGCGAGTAGTGCTCCCCACATGTCCGAGAAAATCGTCGATGCTTAAAGGATCTGATCCCTCTGTACGAATGAATGAGAATTCTCCCGCTCCGAAATGGTGTCCTTTGACGAGTTGCCCATTTAGAACGATCCCCCCACCGATTCCTGTTCCCAGGACAAAGGCTATTCCGTTTTGAACATCCTTAAGCTGACCTTTCCAGACTTCTCCTAGAGCTGCACACTTTCCGTCGTTTTCAATCCAGACAGGAAGCTGCAGGCGTTCTTGAATTTTATCTGCCATGTTCAATTTACGTACGTATTCAAGTGAGCCGCCATGTACCGCATAGCCAGTGGATGAATCGATCAATCCGGGCATACTCATTGCTACACCTTCTATCTTTCCTTCAAAGGTTCTGCAGACCTGTTCGATCGCATCCAGAAAACTTCCTAATGAGTCAGCTGGTGTTTTCACTTTTCCTTTTTTATAAATAGAGGAAGAGTCCATCAAAGCAAATTTAATGAATGATCCCCCTACATCAAATACAAGATACTTCTTCATATGATCCCTCTGCTCTTTATAATTACTACAGTTCTGCCAGTTTTTTGTCTAATTCCTCTAATGTCTCTTTAGTCAAAAATTGCTTAATAATCGGTGTATCGGCACACTCACGGATCGACTGATGTGCATTTATTTCTCTGAAAGCAGTCATGGCAAACAGACCGGGAACTACTTCTTTTAAGATTTTACGTGATTCTTCAGCTGATAGCAGGTCTCTCATAATAGAGTCACTCGAGTAAGTTGGTTTAAGCGGTTCTGCTGCCTGGTATACGATCCTGTAACTTCCGGCAGGCATTACCAGCTCTAATGTCTCTTCACTTTTAACCAGGGACCAGTCCTCTTCCTTGATCATTTCACCGTTTATATCTATCTGGTCTAATGCAGCAGGCAGAACAACGACCGCTTCTGTATCAAAGGGAATATCAAAATCAAATGTGAAAGTAGCAGAATCTCCTGTTATTTTCCATCCGGATATGATTTTCCCCTTCGGCGAATAAAATGCTGCTTTCGCATAGCGCAGGCGGTGATCCAGTTTGGGTTCAATGACAAATCGTTCATATCCAGGTTTATCCTCAAGCGGATTAATTCCACATACTTTTTTATAAATCCAGTCAATGATCGACCCGTACGCATAGTGGTTAAGCGAGTTCATTCCTGTTCCACTGATCAAGCCGTCTTCTTTTATTGAATTCCATCGTTCCCAAATAGTCGTGGCACCCATGTTTACAGCGAACAGCCAACTAGGGTAATCTTCATTTAACAGCAAGGTATAAGCTAAGTCATCATATCCGTTTTCAGATAATACATGGCACAGATAAGGTGTTCCAACAAAGCCTGTTGTTAAATGGACATCTTCTTTGATCAGCAAGTCTCTCAGATCATCAGCGACCCGCTGCTTTTTCTCTTCCGGTATCAGATCCATATATAAAGCCACGACGTAAGCCGTTTGAGTCGGGATGCCAACTCTTCCATTTGGAGTAAAGTATTCCTGATAGATAGCTTTCCTGATGTCCTCTGCTAAGTTCTGGTAATAGTGACTATCCTTTTGCTTACCTAACACTTTTGCTGTTTTCGCCAATAGTTGAGTAGAGTGGGCATAATAAGCAGAAGCTACATAATAAGGATCTGTCCCTCCCATCAAGCCATCAGGATCTGCTCCATCTAGTGCCAGCCAATCACCAAAATGGAAACCTTCTTTCCATAGACGATCCCTTCCATTTTCATCATCAATTCGGGTGATATAGTCGACCCAGTCTTTCATTACCGGATAGTTTTCTTTCAAGAAAGCCTTGTCCCCATACTGCTGATACAGTGACCAGGGCAGAACGGTCGCTGCATCCCCCCATGCAGATGATCCATGACCTGTCACAAATCCAGGGTCATTTGGTGGCTTGATCATTGGAACAATATAAGGAACAGACCCTTCAAGCGCTTTCTGTTCTTCCCGTAAATCTTTCAAGTATTTTTTGTAAAAAGCAGGCGTGTACATATTAAATGATGCAGTCGAGGCGAATATTTGTGCATCCCCTGTCCAGCCCATTCTCTCATCTCTCTGCGGACAATCTGTGGGAACATCCAGAAAGTTATCTTTCTGACTCCATAAGGCATTTTTAAATAACTGATTAACTTTCTCATTGGATGTTTCAATAGACCCTGTCTCTTCCATTTCACTATAAACTGCATGAGCAATAAAATCATCCGGATTTATCCTATCCGTCGCCCCCTCTACTTTTACGTATCGAAAACCATAAAAAGTGAATCGGGGTTCAACGACTTGCTCAGTTCCATCTGACACATAAAGAAATTCTGCTTTGGCTGTCCGTAAATTTTCCTGATAAAAATTACCCTCCTGCAGCACTTCTCCAAACATCAGAGTGATTTTCTGACCTTTGGGAAGAGCTGCTTTGAACTGAACCCAGCCAGTGATGTTCTGTCCGAAATCCAAGACTGTCTCGCCCGCTGGTGTTTCAATGACTTCATTGACCGCAAGAGTTTCCATTTTCTTGATCGGCAGACTCAGGCGTGCATGGAGTTTTTCCTTCTCTAGATCTGAATAAGAAACTGAAGGCCAATCCTCATCTTGTTCATTAATCGACCAGTTTTCTATCTTTTTGTTCTGATCAACGTGTTCCCCGTCATATATGCCACTGAAGGTGATATGTGAAGGCTTGTTTTTCCATGTCTCATCCGTTCTGATCAGGATCTCTTCGCCGTTTTCAAGTGTGACTATCAGCTCTGCAATAAGATTCAACTTATCTCCATATAAATTATAGTAGCCCCCATCAAATCCAAAACGCCCTTTATACCATCCATTACCTACAATAAAGCCAAGAACATTGCTTTCTTTATTCAAATAATCAGTGACATCAAATGTCTGATACTGTATCCAGTGATCATAGGCGTGGAAACCGGGAAGCAGGTGCTCATCTCGATACTCCCTTCCATTTATTTCAAAGGTATAGATACCAAGACCGCAAACATATAACCGAGCTTTCTTTATGTCCTGATCCGGCAGCTTGAAAGATTGACGCATGTAAGGCTGGATGTCTTTATCCAAACTTGAAGTGATCCACTCTGCCTTCCATTTTTCATCTTGCTTGGCTGTTTCAAACCATGCACTGTCACTTCTGATAACCTCGTCGTTGTCCGTCCAGACGATCACTTTCCAGTAATATCGCGTACGCGATTTAAGCTCAGTTACGATTTCATAACACAAGCTGGAAATATCCTCTTTCTTACCGCTGTCATGAATCACTTGTTTAAAATTTCTATCTTCTGCAAGAAGTACTTGAGCTGCTGTCTGGTTCCTGGCTTCATCGCTTCCTTCTCTTTCTGTCACCCAGGATAGACGAAGCGACTCAAGGTGAAACCCAAGAGGATTTTTAATATTGTTTGTACGTAATTTTGAGACTTTCAAGAAAACCCTCCTCTCATTCTATGCATTCTTTTTTTCTTCAAGCTCTTTTAGGATCTCAGCATGTTTTTTATCCAGGTCATAAAAGTACATCAGTACAATTGCTATTATATCAAAAATGATTGGTATCAATATAAAGACTCCAACTATAGAATTCATTGCGGCTTCTGTTTGAGTCGCCTGACCTCCGATATACCCTGCTGCTCCTAAAACTAGACCGAGGACCATTCCCCCAAATCCAGATCCTACTTTTTCTCCAAAAGTGGCCGCACTATACGCTAAGCCTTCTGTACGTACACCTGATTTTAATTCTCCATAGTCTACTGTATCTCCCAGCATTGCGAATGATGAAGCTAACATAGGTGCCGTCCCGATCGATCCTATCACTATTCCTATTAATACGACAGTTAGATTAGTAGGATCAATAAGGTAAATGAAAAATCTGGAAGCAATTGTAATACATGCTCCAATAATAACCAGGTTTCGTTTTGAGATATAATTCATTAACGGACCAACGACAAACATCATTAAAATAATTGGAACAAACTGGGCTGTACCCATAGCCCCTACATATAAGGCATTTCCTAAAATATATTGAGCATAAAACGGATTTACCCCACTAATACCTGCATTTACAAAAGAGATAAACATTACACCAATAATCAGTAACCAGTACTTGTTGGTCAATAGTGTTTTTAAACCTAATTTGATTGGCACTTTTGTTATTTTTGTACCTGCAGCATCAGAATCTGTGATTCTTTCTTTTGTATTACTGAAATTCAAATACCATAAGACTATTGCGACAATCGCATAAGTTATAGCCATAAAAGTCCATCCGCTGCTCCCACCGCCATAAAAAGCTACTAAAGGAAGGGTTATAACATTGACTAACCATGCACCAGAGTATCCAAATGCCGTTCTTATCGTTGATAAATGTCCCCGTTCGACTGGATCCATTGTCATGGTTCCGATCATTGCATTATAAGGGACGGTGGCTGCAGTATAGATAAATCCTACAGCTAAGACATACGTAATGAAGCCGTAGATAATATTACCGGTTTCACCTAAATTCGGCGAGCTGAACAGTAAAACGATCGCTATGCCGTAAGGTATCGCCATCCACTTCAGCCATGGTCTTGCTTTCCCTATCTTTGTATCAGTTTTATCTACCAATACCCCCATCCCTAAGTCAGTAACCCCATCAAAGAAACGTGCCAGAAATAACATCGTTCCTACTGCAGCTGCTGCAATCCCTACTTGTTCAATATAAAAGTAAGTAATAAAAGCATTAGCCGTAGTGATCAGTAAATTTGCTGCCAAATTCCCAAATCCATAAGACAATTTTTCTTTTCCATTCAATTTATGAACGCTTACATTTTCATGAGTTGTTTCCATTTTATTAACTCCCTTCAAATTCATTTTTATAGTATGAATATCAATAATTCGATAATTCACTTAAAAAGCATTGTCTAAATGCTTAAGTACCCTTCTCTGGGAACCACTTCAAACCGTTCAGCTAAAGCTTTTAAGTTCTCATCGGAAATACTGGTTTTCATACCTCCCTGAGCTTGCACATAAGTGTATACTTCTGCAGCTTTTTCCACTGTTTCGATCAAACCAAATGTTTCATCCATATCTTTTCCTGCTCCATACACTCCGTGCTGTGGCCAAATCACTAATCTCGTTTCTTTCATTTTTGCAGAGGTAGCTTCTCCAATTTCATTCGTTCCTGGAACGATCCATGGAATAGTTGATACCCCTTCAGGGAAAACGACCAGACACTCCGTGCACAGCTGCCATAATTTACGGGTCAGCTCTTTTTCTTCCATAGAATGTGTGAATGTCATAGCGAGTAAATGCGTGGCATGACAATGCATGATGACACGATTTTCTAAATCGACTTCAAGTCGCGAAATATGGCTTTGGAAGTGACTCGGCAGTTCACTTGTCGGAACGGATCCGTCCTTGTATCCCCATAACAGTTCAACATACGACCCATCATTACCCACTCGAATCACACCTAGGTTTGTTTCCGGGTCCTTGTGTACATTTTTAAAATACTTTCCAGATCCTGTTACGATAAAACATTTCCCAGCCAAAGCAATAGCATCAAAATCAATAGGAATCGTCCTTTTAACGTCTTCTACATCTAAATAAGGTGCGACCTCTTCCTCGCTTAACAGGTAACTGATATTTCCACCGTTGCGTTCGTCCCAGCCATGCTCATACATGTTTCGGGTTGTGTCACACATTTCTTCCACAAAGGGGCTGGTTAAAATCTCTTTTTTTGTCATATTATTCATTCTCCTTCTATCTTGGGTTTTAACGTTTGCTCAATATTTCTTCTTCATAAGCTTTAACTTCGTCATACCAGGCTAAGCCTACTGGAACTTCATTTTTCTGACAAAAGTAATTCCACACATCTGCATAGGGCAAATCTTTCATTTCTTCGGTATACACCATGCGTTTTGTAAAATCAAAGGTTTGTTCGGCTTCTTTCAATTCAGCAATTGGATCAAGCAGAGCTTTCAGTAATGCCTTTTGTGCATTGCGTACCCCTACGACCCATGCCGCGATCCGATTGATCGTTGCATCAAAGAAGTCCAGCCCGATAGCCGTTTTATCCAATAAATCATTTCGGACTATCTCTCTCATGATTTCTTGCAATTCATCATCCATTATAATGACATGATCGCTGTCCCATCGAATTGGACGACTGACATGCAGCATCAAGCTGTCACTAAACAGTGCCAGCGCAGAAATTTTATTCGATATCACTTCTGTTGGATGATAATGTCCGGCATCCATCAATACTGTTTTTCCTCTTGAAATCCCATATCCCATATAGAACTCATGTGAGCCTACAGTATAAGCTTCTGCACCTATACCGAACAATTTCGATTCTACAGCATCTTCCGTGTACCGTTCATCTATTTTTTCGCTGAAAATCTCATCATACGATTCCATCAGCCGTTTTCGCGGGGATAACCGGTCTACCGGATTGTCTTTCATCCCATCAGGCACCCAGAAGTTGTTGTAACTTTTTTGACCCAGTTCTTTACCAAAATACTCAGAGATCACTCTTGAACGCTTTCCATGCTCTATCCAGAAGTCACGGACTTCTTTATCAGGGTGAGCAAGGGTATAACCATCTTTAAACATCGGATGATTGAAGAAGGTTGGGTTGAAATCCAATCCCACTTCGCACTCTTTTGCCCAGTCCACCCATTTCTTGAAGTGCTTCGGTTCGATCTCGTTTAGATCCACTTCTTCATCTGTATCTACATACATCGCATGCAGGTTAAGCTTGTGCTTGCTGGGAATCAGCGAGAAGGCTTTATCGATGTCCTGACGTAATTCTTCAGGGGTACGCGCGCGTCCGGGATAAT
Organism: Alkalibacterium olivapovliticus; assembly: GCF_003003275.1. GTDB lineage: Bacteria > Bacillota > Bacilli > Lactobacillales > Carnobacteriaceae_A > Alkalibacterium > Alkalibacterium olivapovliticum. Next base: position 12,198 of record NZ_PVTO01000037.1, on the reverse strand, counting down.
CCCCAGTGGACATAATCCCCCCGGATAACTCTCCATCTGGATTTAAGAAACCAATCACATCATCCCCCTGCCAGCAATGCATAGAGATTTTTGTTTCCTGAAGCTTTTCTAAAGCTTTATCGACGTCTACTCCAATTTCCTGATATCTTCTCTTTGCATCCTCATAACGCTTGCTGATCTCTTTATTTCCCACTTGCATTCACTCCTTTATTTTTTAGGCTTATACTCCTTGATATCGAATGACCGAGATAAAATCTCTCTTCCTTCCTGGAGATCTCTGATATCTTCTACAGCGATCATCTGGACCAGCAGATTCCCGATGGCTGATGATTCATCTGGTCCAGCATAAACTGTCGTTCTGGTTCGCTCGGCCGTGATTTCGTTCAATCTTTCTAAATTTGAACCTCCACCAACGATATGAAGGTGTTTAATCTCTTTTCCAGTGATTTTTTCTATGTTATTTAACTCTGTTTCGTAACTGATTGCTAAACTGGAGTATATACAATTTGTCAGTTCACCGATTGTTTCCGGAACAGGCTGGTCTGTTTCCTTGCACGCCAGTTGGATTTCTTCGATCATGTCATCAGGATTTGTAAAGCGTGTGTCGTTGACGTCCACGACTGAAGTGAAATAATCCAGTTCATCTGCCTGCCTCGCCATTTCTGCAAAACTTATATCTTGAAGGTATGCTCCTCTGACTTCCTGAACCATCCATAATCCCATAATATTTTTAAGGATACGATACGTCCCGTATACTCCCCTCTCATTGGTGAAGTTATGATGGTACGCTGCTTTTGTATTGACTGGAACAGGAGACTCTACTCCTATTAAAGACCAGGTCCCACTCGATAAATAGGCCCAATCATCTTTTGAAGTGGCTGGTATCCCAGCGACAGCACTGGCCGTATCATGTGAAGCAACAGAAATCACTTCTATAGCCGGCAAATCATAGTGATCGCTCCATTTATCCAGTACTTTTCCTAAAGCTTTTCCGGGATTTGCGAAGGGAGCAAACACGTCTTTAGACACACCGACAAGATCCATCAGCTCTTCATCAAAAAGAGCACTGCTTAAGTTGAGCATCTGGGTTGTTGAAGCATTCGTGACTTCAGTCGTCTTCTCTCCTGTCAAAACATACCCGATGTAATCAGGGATAAACAGAATCTTATCTGCTATTTTCAGCAGTTCCCTGTCTTCTGCATACAGTTGATACAGTGTATTTAACTCCAGAAACTGAATACCTGTTTTTTCATAAATGTATTCTTTCTCTAAATGACTGGTCAATTCTTCGATTTTGTTGTTTGTACGTTTATCCCGGTAACTAACTGGATCAGCTACTTTCTCGCCATCCTCTCGAATCATGACATAATCGACGGCCCAGGTATCAATTCCTAAATAGGCTTCATCAATCCCTTTTTCCTTTGCTTTTTCCAATCCAACAAAGATCTCCCGAATCAATTCATCAATGTTCCATCGATCATGATTGTCTGCTTTTTGAAATCCATTTTCGAATCGATGGATCTCTTCTGTAATAAGTTTTCCTTCATTTAAAAACCCATGTACTAATCGACCACTGCTTGCTCCTATATCCACTGCTATATATCGTTTCACTATCATCCCTCTTACTTCATTTTTATAAAGCGTTTTCTATATATAGCATAACTTTAAATGAAAGCATTCCCAATGACTATTTTCCAGTTATATAGTATCATTTTTTTGGTAACCTCATATTTTGAAAGTATCTATTTTTTGGTTGGCTTAACCTTTTAGTTTCTGCTGTTATATCGCATACATTTCAATTATAATAGGGTTTAAAGGAGGCGTTATCATGCATGAGATTGTTCATGAGTATCTATTTAACTATAATAAAATCGAGAAAAAGCAACGAAAAACCGGAGAGTTTGTAATGGACCTCCCCCTTCACTCATTTGATTACGATGAGGATAGGATGATTTTATCAGATCACTATTTCTTGAAAAATGACCGGATCTATATAAGCAAACATAATCGGTTTGCCGCATACCCTGAGCATACTCACCGTTTCCTGGAATTAAACTATATGCTAAAAGGGAACTGTACCCAAAGAATCAATGGAACAGACTCCGTTTTAAAAGAAGGACAGTTGTTACTTTTAGACCAGGGGTCAACTCATTCCATTGAACCTTTGGGTAAAGACGACATCCTGATCAATATCATTTTCCCTCAGACTAAGTTTGATATTGAATGGTTAAGCCACATGCACGCTCAAGACAATCAGTTGTTCCAGTTTTTAATGAGGACCGTTTCTGAAAAGGCAAAAGGAGAATATATTATTTTCCATGCTGAAAACAATCAGGACCTCCAAACGATCATGATACAAATGCTGAACAAGTATTTTACCGAATCAACTTTCGGCAATGAAATTCTACGTTTTTACCTGCCCATCTTATTTATGGAACTAGTCGGGAATACTATTTATACTTTAAGTTCTGATACCAGAGAAAGCTCCGCTAATTTAATTGTCATTGAAGTATTGAAGCGAATTGAAAAAGATTACCGGGACATCACATTAGATTCTTTAGCTGCCTCACTGAGTTACAACACTAGTTACTTGTCGGAAGTAATTAAAGAAAAAACAGGCATTAAATTTACTGAACTAGTTAAGGAACAGCGAATGAAGCAAGCTATATTATTGATTGACAGTACCGATCTACCTATCAGTGAAATCTGTTATGCCGTTGGACTGCAGAACAAGACTCACTTTTACAAACAATTCAAAGACTACTATAAGATAACTCCTGGTGAATACAGAAAAAGAACGAAGATTTAATCTTCGTTCTTTTTCTGTAAAATGATATTCTTATATTCTTACGACTCATTATTATTTTGGTTTTTTAAAGACCCTTTTCTTCTACCCATAAATCACATCGATAGTAGTGGCTAAAATAGATGGTTATCAGTTTCTTAAATTCAAGACCTAGTTAAAATATATATCTTTTGTAATTTTTCTTTCAGCGCTTCTGTCAGTGTCAGAGAAAAATTAATGTCATTTTCTTTACCAAGTTCATTTAGATAATTAGGAATGGTTAAAGTTTTTTTAACTGCTTTAGTATCGAATTGGGATTTATATTTTTTGAAGTTTATATCGATAAGAGTTTTTAACTGAGATTCATTTTGGTTATAGGTTACTTGATCAGGCAGTGAGATAGGTTCATTATTTTCTAGTTTGTCTACACCTGAAAACCCTATATAATCCCTAGCCATTGCGATAGCTTCAGCTAAATCTTTCCCTTACGTGTACCCATCAAAATCCGGTATCTCTACAAAAAGGCGTATTCAGTATCTAAATCGACAGATATATATATAGGATAAACGTAATTTTCATTCTCAATCAGATTAATTCCCCTCTCTAAATAGCAACAGGATTATTTCAGTCCATGCTTTTTAAACAGTGCTTTTGCAAGACGCTCATTTGTTTCGCAGCGTCGAACAATCTGCTCCTTAACTTTCCCATTCGTGTATATGTCATGATTACTACCATGTTTAAGAAACCACCAACCATTTTTTACAAAGAGTTTGACTAATTCTAGTTTTCACTTTTCTCTAACTCCTATCCGCACCATGATTACACGTGTAAAACACGTGTATATCAATCGTAAAGTGGCCCTTTTTAAAATTAGTTACTACCATAGATGTATCAAGACTATTTTTTATTCTCTTTGGTTATTTGCTCAATTTCTCTAGCTAGTACCGGACTTTCGATGCGCATAAAGGAACTGTCTCTATACTGTCTACCAAGTAAATCAATACTCCCGTACCAGATAATGGAATGGTCGACAATGACATATCGCTGATAGACAGAATCGGAATTTATAACAGAGAAACCTAGTCGGGTTAATTCTGTTATCAGCTGTATTTTGTACTGACGGTGTTCAGCATTTTTAATAGTATCCGAATTCTTGGTGATGATGGTGATTTTAGACTTCAACAGACTCAAGTCACCTTTAATAATATCTATCTGCTTCTGGGATAAGGAAGGACTACTGATCAATATATGGTTAACAGACCCAACTAAATCCTGTTTCAACGAATCATAATAGTTGTCACCATCAAATATCAGCTGCTTCAGTTTATCCTGGTTATGCGTTTGAACTTCATATCCCATACCCGCATATCCTTTTAACCGTTTCTGATACATCCGTTCCAGTACTGGCACATGGATATCAGCATAATCATATACTCGAACTTCAGATTTACCTTCGTGCAGCCGATGGAGCCTTCCTGCATACTGCTGAAGTCTGCCTTTCCAGGAAATCGGCATTGCCAGAAACAAGGAATCGAGTCGTGACTCATCAAAGCCCTCTCCTATGTATTTTCCTGTAGACACTATTGTAAAGCAGCTATTTTCGGGTAAGTTTTCCAGATTGTTCATAACTGACTCATTTTTCTTCTTCCCTTGGCTCCCACTCAGTACATAGACATGTTCCAGTTCTTCTTTAAGCAATGTCTCTATCGTTTTCACGTGTTCGATTCGCTCGCTCAATACCAATCCGTTTCTATTTTCTTTAGAATTGCTCACTATATCTTCCACAATCATTTTATTCCTGGATTCATTTGTAATTAGATCAGAATACACACTTTGTAAATTAGCGTCTCGATTTAAGGTAGGATCAAGTGGGGTAAATCGAGGTACTAATACATGCGAAAATGGCCTTTCTTCAGCTACCTTCTTGACGTCATCCTGATAGCGAATATCTCCACACTGCATGTGAATAATGGGATGATGACCGTCTTTTCGTACAGGCGTTGCAGTTAATCCATATACATAAGTCGGATTGGCTTTCTTAAGAACATTTTCAAAACTGAAAGCTGATATATGGTGACACTCATCTACAATGATCATCCCGTAATTGTCTACACACTCATGTACTTCGCCTTTACGGTAAAGAGATTGAAGCAAAGCTATATCGATTTGATTTGTCAGTGTTTTCTTTCCTCCACCGAGTTGTCCGACTTGCACTATTTCATCATCTGAATCTTCAGTCATCATGAATTCTTGCATTCTCTTCCTCCACTGATTAGCTAACGATACCTTGTTGACAAGAATAAGTGTATTGACTTTTTTTTCAGCAATCAGATCAATTGCTGCGATAGTCTTTCCGAAAGCCGTAGAACCACATAAAACGCCAGTATCATGATTGTTCATTTTCTTCACGGCCTCTGCCTGCTCTGGTCGTAAGTCTCCATTAAATTGTACAGACAATTTCTCGCCTTTATTCCTTACATCATCTATCTTTACAAATATATTCAACCCTTCGAGTAAATCAACCACTTTTTCTTTTAGTCCTCTAGGTAAGAGCAGCTGACTTGTCGTTTCTTCATGACAGGTAATGACACGCTGCACTCTGTAAGTCGATCGTCTCATAGCCTGAAGCTGGTAAAATTCAGGATTATAAAAGGCTGCCATCCACTTCAAATGGCTTAATCCTTTAGATGAAATATCCTTTTTCTCAATTTGCAGCATATTGCCTAATGTAATTTTCACAGTTTTAGGAAAATCATTGTTATTTAAACCTTTATCACTCTCTTTGTCGCCAGATTCATATGGTGAATTATCTTCTCTAAGTTTATCAATATAGCTAAAGAGCTGTTCTGGGGTAATTTTTTTAATACTGGATAAGTAAGCCCATTGATCTTCAATAGGATCAAACTGATTGTCTATAAACAGACTATTTCCCTTTTGTCGGGCTTGCTTTTGAAGAGGGAGCGCTATCAAATTTCCAAGTCCACCTTTAGGAACTGTATCCTGATTCGGAAATAACCGGTCAAATGAAGCAAAATCTAATTCGTGCCTTCTTACCATAGACTGTTTGATCAATTCTGTTCCCATTTTTCTTGCGATTGATGCATTCACTTCAGTTTCGAAGAAAAACCAGCAGTGACCTCCGTTACCGGATTGGGACCGTTCGACGGAAATAGGGATAGTATATGAACTGCATACTTCTCTTATGACTTTTACATCTTCCATCCATTCGTTTCCATCTAAATCAATTGCCAGCAGATAGCACTTATCATCTAATGTGATAGGAAATAACCCGGCAATAATCTGTCCTGTCAAATGCTGATTGATGACATGAGGAGTTAATGAAACATAAGGATTCTCATCTGTTCTTTCCCAATACGGTCGTTTCTTAGGAGCATACCCAGGTTTATTGGTTTTAGAATGAATAAATTTCTCTGCATAGACATCACTTCTTCCTTTAAATAAGGAATTGTATAATGAAATTTTTTTTGCTGGAGAAGCATATTTATTTATAGCAGAAGAGGAATTATCTTTAATGGCTTTAGAAGGAGCAGCAGTGTTACTTTCAACTAGAGAAGTTTTATTGCGATTACTGTGTTCTATTTCACTATATTTTTGTGCATTCTTTAGGGCAAGTTTAAGATTATATATTTCTTTTTTTAATAACTTATTTTCTTGCTTTAGTTTTTGATTCTCTAAAGATAGATTCCTCTCTTCTTTAACCATAGCTACGTCTCCTTCTTTCTTTTGGATCGTTTCACGACACCTTAACCATAGCAGAAAGAGGGTCTTTTTTCATCACTTAACAGGTGAAAAGAATCTAAAAATTCAGCTCCCGAATAGCGGTTTTTACAAGCTTAATTAAAAAAGAATTATAGGTATATAATCTGTTAGGAGGAAAATAAATATTTTAGTTGCCTTCTGATCACGTCACTGCATCATTTACTTAATATATTTTGATCAGTATCGAAATCTGCCTTGTTTGGCAAGCTATCAGTTCCACTGACCTTTTGTATGAAGTATCTGTCCATCACTGCAAGCAGTTTACATCCGTCTTCAGATTCCGCATCAGGTCGGGCACCCACCCATTATTCTCGCTAACAGTTCCCGCTGCGATGTCTGTAATGAAATTTTTCCCCAAGTCTCCGCCCATGCAGGACGCACTAAAAAAGCTATCACCCATCCAGTCAAAATAAGTGATAGCTTTTCTTCCTGTTTCTTGAAAGTTATTAGCCAGTTAATCGGCTGCAAGTGCTTCAGTATAGCAACCCTAACGTTACTCCTTATCAGTCTGGACGTTTAGCATTGATTTCCATAATGGACTGCAATGGCATCGATTTTTTTACAGTACTCTAGTTCAATTATTTTTCTTCAATCGTTCTCAAAAAAACGGGATGAGAAGTTGTGAAGTATAATGACGTTCCCGGGTCTGCCTTGATCTGAAGTTCTATTTCCCCTTTTACGACTTCTTTAAAATGAACTTCTCCTATTTTGCTATTCAATTCAGAATCAGAATAAACAGTTAACGTACCCTCTTCATTGGAAGAATATTCGACTAGACAGATACTCTTAAAATTAGACAGACTGACATCACGGAATTTCAACCATCCTTCCGGGGACAATTTGACTGCTTTTTTTGAGGAACGATCCAACGTAATAAAAGCCCCTTCATAATCGTCATAGTTTTCAAAATGAGTTTTTTCTTTAAAATGACGATCACCCCGTATTTCTCCATCCGTTTGAAAATCTACTGTCCTCAAGATATTCTCAGATGAAAAGCCAATTGACAGCGTTCCTTCTCCAGACGGAAAGGCCATTCTATTCCAGAATACATCAAAATAGCACAATTCTTCAGATTCTATTTCTAATTTTACCTTTCTGCTTTCCAGCGCTTTTAACGTTATTTTTTTAAAGGCGATCAGCTGTTTATTAGGGAGGGCCAGCTCCTGTTTCGGCTGCAGATTTGCATACACCTGTATGGTATCCGTCACACTGTGATCGTATTCGTTAGACAGTTCTACTGTTAAGGATACTGTGTCATCTTTTTTCCAGACCGTTTTACTTAAAGTGGCCTCTGTCAGTTTCAGCTCGCCATAAGTCAATCCATGCCCAAATGGGTACAGCGGGTCTAGGTCCGTGTATCGGTAAGTCTACTTGCCTTTCATCACATCATATTCCGTAATGGCCGGTAACTTCGTGACATCCTGATACCAGGTCTGACTTAACTTCCCGGAAGGAACCGACTGATGATAAAGCACATTTTTTATAGCATTACCTAATTCCTGAGACCCGTGGGTTGTAAACAAGATAGTGGGAATATGCTCTTTGATCCACTCCATCTCAAAAGGATAGCTCCCCACTATGATGACGACTACATTAGGGTTGACTTCGTATAATGCCTGAACCATTTTCAGTTGCTGGGCAGGTATCGTCATTCCGGCACGATCTTCTGTCTCGCTCCCATTGATCAGCGGGTGGTTTCCAATCACTGCGATACAGACGTCAGCACTTTTGGCTTTATCGACTGCCTGATCAATCGCATCCCATTCTTTAACGAATAATAGCGGGTCTGACGTTAAAACAGAGCCGACTTTCTTATCGCTCGTGATGCCAACAGGTTTTTCATTCCAGGTTAACCATTTGTCATCATCAGTCCGAATCCATTTTTCTTTAACAAACCAGTCATATATTTCCTTTTTATTTAACTGGAACGTCTGTGACTCCTCGTTTAACTGCAGATACCTTTCTGAGTCTGTCTCTTTGAATGTGTAAGATTCAAAGAGACAGTCTTCGATCTCAAATGTACTATAATCATCTAAATGCTCACTTATCTTCAGTTCATTCTGATCGACAATCAGTTTGTCTCCCTCTACCGTTTCAAAATAGCCCTTATCATGAGACGGGGTAAAGGAGAATCGATCCGCTTGTATAGTGCTTTCCAGCGCTTTTTTTATGGTTATTTCATGAGGAGGATAACCTCCATACCAGTCTCTAAGAAATACATCTGCCAGCGGTCCCGTCAGCAGGACTTTATCGTCCGTTGATAATGGAAGTAATCCGTCATTTTTCAACAAAACGATCTGTTCTTCGGTCACTTTTTCGGCTAATGCCGCATGTTTATCACCTGCCAGCAAGGTGTGGTCGACATCATCATATATAAAATCCGAGCTGAAATGCCCTAATCGTGCTCTGACCCGAAGGCTATTTCGTATGGCTCTCGTAAGGTCGTCTTCACTGATCAGTGCCTTTTCCAAAGCTTTTCGAGCAGCTGTCTCCACTAATGTTTTGTCGTCAACAAAGCAGTCGATCCCCTTTTTGAGAGCATCTGCCAGTGCCTCTTCATACGTATCATAGTAGTGATAACTATCCACATTTAAAGAAAGTGCTCCTCCATCACACACAATAAATCCGTCCATTTCCCACTTTCCTCTGACTGTTTTTTCGATTTCTTCAGTCTGCATAGCGGGTACACCATTGATCCCATTATAAGCTGTCATCATGGATTGTGCTTTAGCTTTTGTAAATGCCGGTTCAAATGCTTTGAGGTAGTATTCTTCACGATTTCTTGGATCTATACTGTTCGATGTGTTTTCTCTGCCTATCTCATTATTATTTCCAAAAAAGTGTTTGGGGGCAGCTGCTAAAGGAATGGCCTCTTCTTTCTCTCCCTGCATTCCCTTGATCAATCCAACACTCAGCTGACCCGTCAAATAAGGATCTTCTCCATACGCTTCTTCATTTCTTCCCCAGCGCGGATCTCGTTCCATATCGATCGTCGGAGCCCATAACGTCAGCCAGGAAGATTTTCCGGACTGATGATATAAAATTCGTGCTTCTTCCCCGATTGCTGTTCCTGCTTCTTTAAGCAAGTCAGGATTCCAGGTTTGAGAAAGGCCGAGTGGTTGTGGAAAGGATGTGGTCTTCCCTCCACTCCGGTCCACAACTCCGTGTGCGGCTTCTCCGCCTACATGATACTCCTGAATACCTAACCGTTTAATTTCACTTTGAGATGTCGACATCAGACTGATTTTCTCCTCAGTTGTCAGCTGATCAACCAATTCCGTTACTTTTTCTTCTATACTACTCATTGTTTAACCTCTTCCTAATTAATTAATAGCGTTTACATTTAAAAGTTGGAAGTATTTTTATCAGCTCATATTCCCTACCACTCTCTATTTGTACTCATTCACCAGCAGGTACTTCTTCGGTTCGTCTTCGTCGACTTCAGAAAAGCGCGGACCTTCGTCGTAAAAGCGGTTGTCTCTGCTGTCATCATTTGATTCCGATACTTCGCCTACCAGGACATCGCCTGACCCTTTCAGTGCCCAGAAAGAATGGTAGAGTTTAGGGGTAAGCGTAATGCTTTCTCCCGGGCTAAGTACAATCAACTCTCCCGGATCACACATTATTTGTCGTCCATCAGAACTCGCTGAGAAGGACTTGTCTGAAAACTTATCATGTTCGTCTGACATATAGAGTCTGATCGCCAGCTCCCCTCCGCCACGGTTGATAATGTCTTCCGTCTTTTTCCAGTGATAGTGGTAAGGAGTCACCTGTTCTTCTTTTACTACCATTATCTTTTCCGCATAGCTTTTTGACGTTCGGTCCTCATCTTGAGAGCCGTTCCTTAACGTAAACAACAGCAGGCCCTTCTTGCTGAACTGCCCACTCCCGAAATCTGTGACATCCCAGCCCAAGCCATTTTCTCTAATCTCGTCATAGTCGCTGCCTTTACTTTCCCAATCGATTGGCGTCCAATGTGAAAATCCCGGCAGTTTAAATGAATACCTATTGAAGAAATTGACCGCCTCTGTAATCGCTTTATTTATTTCGGATCGTTTCATGCGAATCCTACCTTTCTATTAAACTATGTAGCATTTAAACAGAGTCAGTAAGCCTCTAACATACTTGCTGCCTCTTTAGTATAAATTACCTAATATCTAAATACTAATGATTCAGTATCGCTTGGAGTACTCCGTTTCGCAAATTTAAAAAGCTGTCTTAACATCTGCTATGTGCCTGATCCTAATCGATTTTTATCTTCTGACAGAAAAAGAAGAAAACATCCATTTTTTCAGACGTTTTCTCCCTTTTATTTTCATGCTTTATATTGTAATGCTTCAGGCCAGAATTCAGTTACTTCCTGATCACTTTCGGCTCTCGAAAGAAAAGCTTCTTTACCAGAGCCTTTGTCAGGTCTATTTTCAAGTAACCCTTCATCATATAATTCTTCAACGTTTTGAATGATCTCCCCATCCGGAAAGGCTGTCTTGAGTTCGGCTATTTTCCCATTGATTCCGTCATTACTTTTGTAAATCGAAATAATACGGTCTCTAAAATATCTTCTGCCAAAACATATTCCTCCCATCTATCACTAGAGTCTGCAATCTTTACTTCAGAACACTGTCAGTATTTTTAATGGCCTCTACTCTTTCAAGACTAATTATTACCTATTACTAAGGTAAAGGTTTGCATTCGGCTATTTAGTCAAATATATATGAAACAAGCTGATAAATTTGGTCTAGTTCATTCGTAGACATTTTTTCAATAAATTCACAGTTTCTCTCAATATAATCCAGTGATTTTAGTTGAGATATCAGTACCTGACCATTTATTCTTGATGTGCTAGACAAGTTGTAACGCGTTGGATAGTTTTTAATAATGGAGGTAATCGGACAGATGACTGCAAAATGAGTGCTTTGATTGAATGAGTAGGATGACACAACTAATCCAGGTCTTCTTTTCTGAATCTCTTTTCCTGTAGATGGATCAAAGTCGATCCAAATAACATCACCCTTCTCTGGAACATACTTATTAACTGCCATTCACCAAACCTCTTTTCCAACCGGCTTCATATCAGCCCACACATCTGGTTCATAAAATTCACCAGGCTCTGCATTTATAAATGGATTTTCAAGTTTAGGAATTAAAGATATATTCCCATGTTCGTCTGTTTTAACAAAATACTCAGTGTTCATATCAAGTTTTTTTGCTTCAGAAGCTGGAATCGTAACTACTATTGAGCTTCCTTGTTTACGTAATTTTGTAGTTGCCATTTACATCACTCCTCATCATTAATTTTACTATACAACACTTGATAACGCAATAATCAAATCGCAACATTATGAAATCGGAATAAGTCTTGCAAGCAGCCCTCTATCACTATACTGATTTTATCTTCGGAAAATTTTCTCAAACTGAATACTTGGGGTTTTTCAATAGGCTCTTGCCATTTCTTACTATACCCTTTGATAAAAATCGATAGCATCTTAAGTAGTACCATCGATTTTAGACCTGAACAATTCATCCTTTTCGTTGAAACATGTGCCAACTGCCTAACGGCAGCTTAAATTTACTTTTTCATTTTCACCTGTTAAGTGATGAAAAAAGAACCCCATTCTGATATGGTAAAGGTG
>NZ_PVTO01000036.1 GCF_003003275.1 Alkalibacterium olivapovliticus | reverse complement strand
ACTATTATTCTACAGGAGAACTCACTTGTTTTCTAATATAATCAAATAAAGGACGTTAGTGAGAATTTCTCACCAACGTCCTTTATTGTACAACCTTTCTTTTTCTGGTGTTTTATCTTTTACGTCATATAGTTTCTCAAATTCATGGGCAATACGGTTCGTTCCTTTAAGTATCTCACTGCGTGTAATGATGCCTTTAAAATAATTATCCTTGTCTACAACTGTGATGAATGCGTAGTTGACCAGCATCCTCAGGACATCTTCCAGTTCAAAATCTTCATATACATAAGGATAATTGGTATCCATTACTTCTCTGACTTCGATTTCTCCCAGTTTCTCAAACTGCACGTCTTCTATATTCATAATGGCCTGCATAATGGTCGGCATGGATATCAGTCCCCGCATTTTCGACTGATCATCCAGTACGGGGACGAGCGCATATTTATCTGTCGTCAGAATAAGCAAAGCATGGTTCAGCCGGTTTTTTAATCCCACTACTGCTACTTCTTCCGCAGGTTTCACTAATGTTTTTTCACTATCGACAAGCAAGTTTCTGATTTTTTTCCCTATCATGTTTTCACTCCCTGTAACCGTTCTATTTCATCTCTATTTTACCTGTTCTCTATCATTTTCCCAAATAAAAAATAAGATAAAGTGAAATTTCTTAGACTTTTTTGAACAAGGTTACCCTAAGGGCCGTCTATTAGGGCTCACATGCTTATATTCATGAGAAGCTGATGAGAATTTATCAGTCAGTCATCTTGAAGGTCTCAGAAAGCTCTTCGACCGGATTATGATTTCTGTCAAAGTAATTAAACGAAACAGTCTGAGTTTCAGTATCCATATCCATGACAATATATGTTCCCATAGCTCTGTCTCGGGGTTGCATAATACTGCCGGGGTTCACAAAGAAAATGCCATCCTCTACATCCACCCTAGCGATATGAGTATGTCCATAAAAGACAAACCGGCAGCCTTCTTCGATTGCTCTCTTTTTAAGGTCAGCAAATGAGCGCCTGACTGCATGACGGTGTCCATGAGCAATCAAACATTTTTTGCCATCAAATTCCACTATTTGTTCAAGTTTAAATCCATCTGCTATATCCATATTGCCGGCAACTGTTTTGTAATGCTGCCACAAAGGGTTATCCTCAAGCAGTTCAGAATCCCCGCAATGTATCCACCCTGTGACCTCTTTTTCGTAGATAGATCTGATTTCTTCCATGTAATAAGTATCTCCGTGGTTGTCACTTATAATCACTAATTTCATTGATTTGATTCCTCTCTGTTCAGATACTCAGCCAGTCGTCCAGTACGGTCTCCAGTTTTTTAAGTGCTACTGCGCGGTGACTGATTTCATTCTTCTCGTTTTCAGATAGTTCAGCAAGTGTCCGTCCTTTTTCGGGAACATAAAACAACGAGTCATAACCGAATCCGTTGTCTCCTTTTGGTACGCCGGCAATAACGCCTTCAAGCTCTCCATCGATCACCAGAGACTCAGTACCCGGCTTAGCGAGGGCAAGTGAACAGTGAAATGAAGCCTGACGATCACTGCTTGTCATATCTGCCAGTTCAATAAGGAGCTTAGCATTGTTTTTTGCATCATTCTTCTCTTCACCAGCGTATCGGGCTGAATAAACACCCGGTTGTCCATGAAGTGCCTTTACGACTAATCCGGAATCGTCTGCCAAAACAAGTGTACCGAATTCTTTAGCTATCGTCTCTGCTTTCAGTAAGGCATTTTCCTGAAATGTATCACCTGTTTCTTCTACGTCAGGTACCTCAGGATAATCCAGCAGCGTTTTGATCGTGTATCCTTTTTTATCGAATAGTGATTCAAATTCTTTTGCCTTCCCTTTGTTTCGTGTGGCAATCACTATCGTCTGTTCAAACTTACTCAAATTCAACCAGTCCTCTAAGCTTTATATGTTCTATTTCCAGGGTATTGGATTCCATCCACTCTTCTGCAATTTCTTTGAACAGATCCAGTTTTCCAGTCGTATATATTTTTGTGAAGGGGGTAGTTTCTCGGTCATCAGTCTTAATGTTAAGCTCAACCAGCGTGTCTTCGATATTAGCTACCGTAAGGGCACCTGAGTCTACCAGCTGAACACTGTTCCCTAATTCTTTTTGAATAAAGTCAGCAAGCAGTGGAAAATGTGTACAGCCTAAAACGAGTGTGTCTATATTATGATTTTTTAATGGTGCCAGTTTTCGGGCTACTACTTCTTGTGCATACGCTGATGAATGCTGATTGGATTCGACTAATTCGACGAACTCAGGGCACGCTATGCTTCTGATGTTAGTATCTGATGCTTCATCCTGAATCGTTTTAGTATAGAACCTTGAGTTAACAGTACTTTGAGTTGCCAGCACTCCTATTTCTCTCGTTTGAGACAATTTGACTGCCTCTTTACTTCCTGCACTGATTACACCGATAACCGGGATGCTTAACTTTTCTCTTAAGACGTCAAGGGTCAGTGCGGTAGCTGTGTTACAGGCAATCACAATCATTTTAACTTTCTGATCCAGCAAAAACTGAACCAGTTCATTTGTGTACTGAACTATTTCTTCTTTTGTTCGATTTCCATATGGATTTCTTGCACTGTCTCCAATGTAAACGAAAGATTCATTTGGCAATTTGTGCTTTGCCGCCTTTAAAACGGTTAAACCGCCTATTCCTGAATCCAATAATCCGATGGGTCTGTTTGACATATTTAACAACCTTTTCTATTATACTCACATCTGGTATACATTACCGACCATAAGCTTTTCTACATAGTGTGACGATCATTTTCTAATTGTACTAGATACCAGCCTGAAAACACGGTAAAATAGTAGAGTGTGTTCAGAGGATCTCTTTAATTATAAAGAATTCTCTTATAAATATAAAGGCTTAAAGAATACCGCTTTAACAAATTATTGATTGAGGTGATAAAATGTCAGAAGATTCAAACCAGCATCCATCCTTTCAGGGATTAACCCTGCTAAGAGATCAGCTGCTCCCTAATCTCTTTAAAGAAGACCAGTCTGATATTTTATACTGGGCAGGTAAAGAACTTGCACGTTCATACACAGTAGCATCGTTAGATGACGTCGTTACTTTGATCAGAACCTTATCGTTCGGCGCCCTCTCTTTAGTCGAGCAAAAAAAAACTGCCTATCTGTTTCACCTGCATGGTGAAATCGTCCATACGAGACTGGATAAACAGCCTCAAGCTGATTTTGCTCTAGAGACTGGCTTTCTTGCTCAACTGATTCAGCAGCTGTCTGAACAGTATACTGAAGGATCCTATAGTATTCAAAAGAAAAACAGTGTCGTCGAAATCGTTCTACAATCTGACAAGAAAGAAGCTGTGCTTTAACTACCACTGACTTTGCCAATAGGTGAATAAGACGCGACAGATGTTCTATCCTTTTCTGTCACGTCTCGTTTGTCTGGTTAGTCGGTGTTTTTTTCAAGGCATCTCTCATGGATTGGACGCCGGATGTTGCACTTAGCGAAATCAGTTCGACATTATTATTTCCAAACTGAACGCCTGACACGATTTGCCCGTAGGCTTTAAATAGTGGATGCCGCTTGTTGTCAGCATCAACTATGCTCATGCTAGGATAATCTATCGCAATTCCGCCGTAAGCAGAAGGGCTCACGAGCTTTCTGGACACTAATTGTCTAATCAACGGATCCTGCTTGGATAAAGACTGTGTGAGATCGATAACCTGCCCTGTACAATTAATAACGTGATCGGCAGTAAACAGCTGGTCGCCTGCTGTTTTTAGTATGAACTGGTCTCCCGCTTTTCTTATAGTATCCAATCCACTTACGATAGAAATCTCATTCTGTTGGACTTTCCTGATGATATATTGAGCTGTTTTTTGAGGAATGGGGGCCTTAAATCGCTGCCACTGTTTGCCATAGGTCTGTAAAAACAAATTTTTCTCATCATCAGGTAAAGTATTCCAGATGACAGGGTAACAGTTACGCATGTGACGAATCAGCGACTGGAATTCTCCCAAAGAATCTGAGTGCGACAGGTCCATAGCCATTCCTTCGATTGTGCCGTTCCCTAAATTTTCCCATACCCACTCAACATTAATTCCGTGTTCAGTCATTTCCCTGTAAAACCAGTCCTTGACCAGTTCAAGTGTCATTATCTGACCCTTGTTCAGCAGCTCAATCACTTTATCCTGACAAAAATAATGCATGTCTACTGATGTTTCATTCCCGCGGACTGATGAAAACAATCCATCTCTTGAATAAAATGTCAGATCAGCAAAGGGATACTCTTTATTTACATACAGCATTGCATCCAGAGCTGTCAATCCAGTTCCTATTATAGCAACAGATGACTTCGGCGTATTCAGTTGTATTTTTTCTTTCGCCGGATAGGGGGAGTAAACATACCCTTTTTCTCCTTTTAAATCATATGGATCCTTATAAGCCAAATGGCCTGTCGTCAAATGGATACACTCTACTGATGTTGTTGAATTTGCAGTGTGAACGGCATAGTGCCCATTGGCAAGATGCTCAATATCTATAGCTTTTTCGTAAATGATTTTAACGTTTAATTTCCCTAACCACTCATTCATTCGTTCATTTAGATACTCTCCAAACCAAGTCCGAGGCAAGTGGGTATGATAAATCGACTGACTGGATTTATTCTCAGCTATCCAGTCAACGAAATCATCCGGTTTTTCCGGATCAATTGTCATTGTTTCAGTATACTGATTGATCAGCAGACTTTCATCATCTGCCTGGTAAGGAAACCCTGTTCCGAATTGACTGGCTTCGGTAAAAATGATAACCGTAAACTTCCTGCTGTCCGTTTCCTTTAATTGTCTATGTAATTCCCTTAGGATGCTGATTCCAGCAACGCCCATACCAATTATGCCTATTTTCATCGATCTTCCTCCGATTTTTCTACTATAACCAGTTTATCAGAAACACTTTAAATAAACAGGACCAATAAAAAAAGTGCATATCCCATTCTTAAAAAAAGAAAAGATAGACACTCGTGTGCTATAAATTAACATTAAGTGAAACTCTGTTGATGACAACGATCTCCTGATCAATGATTTTGACAAACTGTATTTCTCTAGCATCCCACGACATCAGATCATTCAAAGAGTAGCCATTTTTTCTAAGAACGACATCCAAAGGACAGTCGATTTCATCATCAGCATTACGAAAAACATCGCGATCCTCGACTTCAAGTTCCACTGATTTATCTTTAGATTCAATTATATACCTGTACTGAATCGCTTTTGTCAGGACAGACTGACGATGTTCATTCTGTGTCATGTGACCACTCTCCAAGCTGATTGATATGTATACGTATAGTTGATGGAATTTCTGGAATTCAGTGGGGTGAGGGAATGTTTATAAAAATAACGATGTTTATCTTATTACAGACTATTCTATATCAGACCCTTTTAAAAAGATAGCCCCTTTAAACCAATTTTCGGTTCTATTTCTTCAAATGTCATAAAAAATTCACATTTAACATTGGATGTACTGATTACTCAACTATTCTCTATTCTCCATTATTTTTTCATTACTTTCAAGGGTTCTTTTAACTATTCAAACATGTTTTAATTAAAATAGTGTGACGAGTGTAATAAAACTGTCATTACTCTCCAAATATTTTTCAGTTCAACTAAAGCTACCTCAGTTTATCGTACTATAAATATCTGAACTTTTATAGTTCACCCATTTTTCAGCTCAAAAAAAGAACGCAAAATCCACTCCTAAAAAGGAGTTGGATCTTACGTCCACTCATGAAGCTGACTAAATTACTTGTGTTTTACCAGAGCAGCTTCGATCTGTTCTTTGCTGTGGTATCCAATTAATTTATCGACTACTTCTCCGTCTTTAGTGACTAGCAATGTCGGAATGCTCATGATCCCAAATTTACTTGGTGTAGCCTGATTTGCGTCTACATCCATTTTAAAGTAGTCTACACTACCATCAGATTCTTCATTTAATTCATCGATTACGGGTGACTGCATGCGGCACGGACCACACCATGTTGCCCAAAAATCGACTAAAGTTAATCCTGAAGCTGTTTCCTGGTCAAAATTAGTATCTGTTAGTTCTCTAACCATCATTCATCCTCCTATATTTTAACTTACTTATTAAAAGTAAGTTATTTAATCCATTGTTAGTATAGCAAAAATCGGTAAACTTGTCTAGCACTTGATTTACCTTATTTAAACTTAACGATCGTTGCACCGCTCCCGCCCTGGTTTGCCGGAGCATCTTCGAAAGAATTGACTTGAGAATGTTTTCTAAGGAACTGATGAACCCCTTTTCTGACGGCACCAGTCCCCATTCCATGGATAATCGTCACTTGAGGGTAATTTGCCAGCAGAGCCTGATCGATGTATTTATCTACCCGGTTAAGTGCTTCTTCCACTCGTTCTCCTCTCACATCGATTTCTGTCGATACACCACCTGATGATGTCCGTCTGACAGAAACTTTCTGCTTGGGTTCTGCTTCCTGTTTCAGTTGGACTAGATCTGATTCAGGTAACTTCATCTTCAGCATGCCCATTTGAACGACCCACTGCTTGTTATCCGCTTTTTCAACGATTGTTCCCCTTTGTCCGAATGACTGGACTTCAACAGCATCCCCAACTTTCAACTCTCTTTTCCGTTTCTGTTTCTGAAGAATTTTATTTTTCTGAAGTGTTTCTTCTTCTGCTTTTAAGTGAGACAATTTGGATTGAGCTTCAATAAACTCATGCTCTTTGAGTGCCCCCTGCTGTCCACCTTCCAGTTGGCGCTGCCTTAAATCTTTCACGATTGCATCTGCATCCAATTTGGCCTTTTCTACATATGCATTGGCTTCTTTTTCAGCCTCCTTTTTTAAAGCATCTTTTTCATTCTGGTAATCAGTATACGCCTGCTTTAATTCCCGGTGAAGTTTTTGAGCATCTTTCAGTTCTACTTTGGCCTTTTCTGCCCGTGTTTCAGCTTCTTTTCGTTTCGATTCCAGATCCTGAATCATCTGATCCACGCTTTGACTCTCTCCACTCATCAACTGTCTGGCAGAATCAATGACCATATCATTAAGTCCCAGTCTTCTGGCTATTTCAAATGCATTACTTCTTCCCGGTATCCCGATCAGCAGACGGTAAGTCGGACTTAATGTATCCACATTAAATTCCATGCTGGCATTGATCGTTTCCGGACGATTATACCCATATGCCTTAAGTTCAGGGTAATGCGAAGTAATCATGACGTAGCTGCCTTTTTGAGCGATTGCATCTAAAAGGGCAATCGCCAGCGCAGCTCCTTCTTGAGGATCAGTCCCCGCTCCCAATTCATCCAGTAACACTAAACTTTTTTCATCTATATCACTTAATATCGATACGATATTCGTCAAATGAGATGAGAATGTCGACAAGCTCTGCTCAATAGACTGTTCATCTCCTATATCAGCGAAGACACTTGAAAATATTCCCATCACGCTGTCTTCTTCTGCAGGTATAAACAGACCAGACTGTCCCATCAGCTGAAGGAGTCCCAGCGTTTTTAAAACAACTGTCTTCCCTCCCGTGTTCGGCCCGGTTACAATCATTGTCTTAAAGTCCTCTCCTATGACAATATCATTAGGAACAACTTCGTCATCATTTAAGAGCGGGTGCCTGGCTTGCAGTAGAGCTACTTTGTTATCATTTGACACCCGGGGTTTGACCGCTTTGATGGCTTGAGCGTATCGTCCTTTTGCCTGGATGACATCCAGTTCAACCAAACGGTTCAGCTGGTGACCGATCGCTTCTCTATATGGTTCGATCGATAGGGTCAATTCTCTTAAAATTCTGTTTATTTCGTTTTTTTCTTCCACCTGATACTGTCTCAACTGATTATTCAAGTCCACAACACTTTGCGGTTCAATAAACAGCGTCTGCCCTGTGGAGCTCTGATCATGCACGACGCCGCCAAATGTTGTCCTGTTTTCATGCTTGACAGGAATAACATATCGGTCATTTCGCATCGTAATAAGGGCGTCGGTTAGAAAGCGTGCCTGTGGTCCTCTTACAATACTTTCTAATTTCTGGCGTGTTCGACTCTCTGTCTGCTTAATGCCTTGTCTCAGACCCTTTAACTTGCTGCTGGCATCGTCAAGGACATACCCTCCTTCATCGACCACTGAAAAAATTGAGCGCTCCAATTTGGCGAAGGTATCCAAGTCTCTTATTTTTTCAAATAGACGTTTAAGAGGGATCTTCTCTTCTTCTACTTTAGTGAAAAATGTTTTGATTTCCCGAATCGTTCTGAGAATTCGCCCAATCTGAGCCAGCTCTTCCCCATTTAACGTTCCCTGCATGCGTACTCTATTCAAGTGTGGCCGTATATCTTCATAAGAGGCTAACGGCATCCCACCTTTTAAACGAAGCAGCATGACAGCATCCTCCGTTTCTTCCAGATCTCTTATTATTTGGTCTTCTTGGATTGATGGAAGAATCTCCTGCGCTTTTGTTCGTCCTAATGTTGACACCGTGTGCTGTGACAACTGCTGTATTACTTTTTCATATTCCAATTTTTTATAAGATGCTTGAAATGAATCAGTCACTTTATTCTCTCCTTAGTGTACGTTCAGTTGGCTATTTCAGTCATTAGTCGCATTTCTGTTTTTCAGGTAAAAAAAAGGAGGCTATCGGGAGAATTTAGTTTTCCCCTTCAACCCACCCTCTCTGATTTTCATTTAATCCAGCCCTTCAAGGACCCACCAGTCATAAAACTGAGTAGATAATTCAGGTGTTGTCGTGACTATATTCCGTGCTACATTACTGTTTTCGAACTGATTTTGAATGATCGGCAGTGGAACTGTAGACAATAAAAACAGGACAAGAAACAGTCCGATATAATGGACGACGAAACTCACAAGAGCGCCCCCGATTGCATTAAGTGTTCTGACTACCGGTATATCTGCTAAAAAGTTGAATAAGCCTCCGATCAGTCTGGTAATGAGCCACCCTGCAAAGAGTATGAGAATAAAGGAAACGCCTTTATAGAATGCTCCATCCAAATCAAACAGGAAATCCATCCCGTACAAAACAAATGGATTAGTGGTGGAAGAAGTTGGTGTAGGATAGGGAACCAGCATTTCAACATACTCGCTTATCTGCTGGTAATACGTTAATGCCACCCAGAACGAAACGGCGTATCCAATCGTCAACACCAGCTGCAGCACGAGTCCTCTTCTTGCTCCGCTATATAGTGATAGTAATAATACAAATAGTACAATAGCTGTTAAAATCATAAAATTTTACTCCTTAGTTGAAACAATAGAGGTAAACGTCACTCGTTTTGTAATTGTTCCATTTTTTCTTTCAATTCTGCCAGTTCTTTCTGCATAGTCAACTGATCCGAGACAGTGTTGATTGCTAATAAAATCGCTTGTTTCTCGCTGCTTAAGCCTTTCGTCAGCTGCTTTAACTGGACTAGTTGTTCATCAACTGTTTCTGCTACAGTTTTCATGTGTTCTTGAGATTTCGGCCCCACTATTGTGTAGCTTTCTCCGTTAATGGTTGCTTTATAACGTCGCTTCCCCTCAGGCATGAAAAAGCCTCCTCGCTTCACAAATTCTTTATTATAATAACACGAATCACCTTTTTATGCATTATTTCCCGACGCATTTATAAAATTCGCTCACCGCACAGTGTACTACAATAAAAAAGTGGCCTTATTAAAAACGGCCTGAGAAGAAAGAATCTCCTTTCATCTGACCGTTTTTAAATAACCACCACTTTACTTCAGATAGACTCTAGGAGTCATCAAAAATTATCTAATATCTGCACTATATTTTTCTGCTAAAGCTTCTTTGACCTGGTTGAAATCTGTGTTCACTTCGTCTTCTTTTAACGTGGCATCTGGATTCAGATAAGAGAGTGTGTAAGCCAGTGATTTCTTGCCATTCTCTATATTCTCTCCCTGATAAAGATCGAACAATCGAATAGATCTTAACCATTTACCGCCAGCGGCATGCATGGTTTTAAGGATATCCTGATGCAGAACGGATTCTTCTACAACGAACGCAATATCTCTTGATGTTCCAGGGTATTTAGGAATCGACTTGAATCTGATCGTGTCATGTTCATTCGTTATGAATGGGTCTAAATTCAGTTCGAACAGTACCGTGTCATTTAAGTCACGTGCCTGCGCCATCAATGGGTGAAGCTGTCCGATCATCCCAATCAGTTCATCATTCCAGAACACATCTGCTGTTCGTCCAGGGTGCATATCCGGGTGTTCTTTAGATGGCACAAAGCGAATAGAATCACTCACACCCAATGTATCAAACCACTCTTCTACAATCCCTTTGACCGCAAAATAATCGACTGTCACTTCTTTTTCCTGCCAGCTGTTTTCAACGACTGCCCCAGTCATAACACCTGCAACGTGGCTTGTTTCTTTCGGCAGAGTTGATTCTGTCTGCTCGAATACTCGACCGATTTCAAACAGAGCCACATTCTTAGATTGTCTGGCAACATTGTACTGCACGTTATCCAGTAACCCGCTGATCAGGCTTTGTCTTAAGGCTTTATGTTCTTCACTCATTGGCCAATCCAGTTCCACTGGGGCAGTAGCTGAATGTGCAAATGCTTTTGCTTTTTCAGTGGTCGTCAGTGCATAACTGATCGCCTGTCCAAGCCCGCAGCTTTCCATGTAATGACGAGTAAAACGGGTGATCTGCTGCGCATAAGTCAGTTCTCCCGGCAGTGATTCATTATGAGGAAGAGTCGACGGCAATTTCGAGTAGCCATGGATACGGGCCACTTCTTCTATAATATCTGCTTCGATCGTTATATCCCAACGTCTCGGTGGTACAGTAACGTTTACTTGCTCAGCAGTCACTTCGCTATCGAAACCTAAACGCTCAAAAATACTATCTAAGTCGCTGACCGTTAAATCAGTTCCCAGTGTGCGATTTATTTTATCAACTGAAGTAGTTACGGTTTGATACACTGGCTGTTCTGATTCAACCTGAGCAGTGCCGGTGACTACTTGTCCCTGACCTAAAGAGGCGATCAACGCTGCAGCATGATCAAGTGCCTGTTGTACAGTTGCTTTATTCAATCCTTTTTCAAATCGTGAACTGGATTCACTTCTCAAATTCAGAGACTGGGCAGTTTTGCGGATCAAGCTTGATTCAAAGACAGCTGACTCTAACGCAACCGTTTTTGTTTCAGCTGTGACGTGTGTATTTTCTCCACCCATTACGCCAGCTAGGGCAACGGGAATCGTGCCATTAGTAATCACCAGATTATCCTGGTTCAAATGCCTTGTCTGTCCATCCAGTGTTACCAGCGTCTCAGAATCTTTTGCACGTCTGACCTGTATCTCTTTAGAATTCAATGTGTCATAATCGAATGCATGAAGAGGCTGTCCGTATTCAAGCATGATGTAGTTTGTCACATCAACTATTGCGTCGATCGGCCTTATACCGGCATGCATTAGTTTCTTCTGCAGCCATAACGGGCTTTCCGTTACAACCAGGTCCTTGATGACACGCATTTTGTAAATGGAGTTATCTTCGGTATTTTCAACAGATACTTTAATAAAGTCCTCTATTGTGTTTGAAGAATCTTCTATCAAATTTACTCCAGGGAACTCTGGTTTCTGACTTAGTATCGCCCCAGCTTCAAATGCGACTCCGCGCATACTCAATGCATCTGCCCGGTTAGGCGTGATGTCCAGTTCGATAAACGCATCTGCCAGACCTACATAAGGCAGTGCATCAGTACCCGTCTCAGCATTCTCAGGTAAAACATAAATACCGTCTTCTGCATTCTTTGGAATTACAGAATCTGAGAATCCCAGTTCTTCAAGTGAACAGATCATGCCATTAGACACAACCCCTCTTAATTTACTCTTTTTTATTTTGAGTCCATTTGCCAGACGTGCCCCTGGTAAAGCAACCACGACTTTCTGGCCGGCTTTTACATTCGGAGCTCCACAGACAATCTGTACGGCTTCGTCTAATCCAACGTTCACGGTCGTTATGTTCAAGTGATCAGACTCTTCCATTCTTTCTGCTTCTAAAACATGACCGACAACAATATTAGAGAGTTCTGTAGCAGGCTCAGTTACACCGTCCACTTCGATCCCTGTAAGGGTGATCTGTTCAGCCAGTTCTCCCGGCGTGACAGCTGATAAATCCAATGATTCACTTAACCAGTTGTAAGATACTTTCATATTATTCTACCCTTTCCTCTTGAATTGTTTTAAGAAACGCTGATCATTCAAATAAAAATTCCTGATATCATCTACCCCATATTTCAGCATAGCGATACGGTCAGGTCCTAAACCAAAAGCAAATCCGCTGTATTTAGTCGAATCGACTCCTGACATTTCAAGTACATTAGGGTGCGTCATTCCGGCTCCTAATATTTCGATCCAGCCTGTGCCTTTACAGACATTACAGCCGGTTCCTCCACATTTAAAACAGCTGACATCCACTTCAACAGATGGTTCTGTAAACGGGAAATAACTTGGACGTAATCTGATTTCACGGTCTTCCCCAAACATTTTTTTAGCCAGGAGTTCCAGTGTTCCTTTTAAATCAGCCATTGTGATATTTTCAGCGATCACCATGCCTTCGATCTGATGAAACTGGTGAGAGTGTGTTGCATCGTCGGTATCTCTTCGGTACACTTTTCCTGGACTGATCATTTTCAGCGGTCCTTTAGAAAAGTCGTGGCTTTCCAGTGTACGAGCCTGGATAGGAGACGTGTGTGTACGAAGCAACACGTCCGGTGTAATATAAAACGTATCCTGCATATCTCTTGCCGGATGGTTTTGAGGCAGATTAACACGTTCAAAGTTGTAGTGATCCGATTCAACTTCATTTCCTTCGATAATCTGGTAGCCCATGCCTAAAAACAGATCTTCGATTTCTTCCATAATCTGGGTCAGCACATGGGTCTGTCCTTTGGAAACCTGTTTACCAGGTAGGGTTACATCAATCGTTTCTTTTTCCAGCTGACGCTCTAGCGCTTCTTTTTCTAACCGCTCTTTTTTATGCGACAGCAGTGTTGTCAGTTCGTCTCTCACTTCATTGGCTTTTTTCCCAATAACCGGACGCTGCTCTGGTGCTACATCTTTAACCCCTTTAAGTACACTGGTTATTTCACCTTTTTTACCCAGATAGCTGACTCTTATTGTTTCAAGTTCTTTTACTGACTCAGCTTTATCCGCTTCAATTACGGCTTTAGCTAAAACTGTCGTTAACTGTTCTTCGATTCCCATATCAAATCTCCTCTGTCATTAGTATTAAACACAAAAAGACCCCATCCCTGTATAGGGACGAGGTCATCACGCGGTACCACCCTTGTTCAAAAGTCACACTTTTGCACTTCTGCATAACGGCGCATACCGAGATCAGTTTCCTGACCTGACTTTTCCTTCAGAAGCAAAGCTGCCGAACGAAACGATGAAAGCGAACTTCCAGATCATCATCAGTCAATGCTTTCAGCCGTGGCATTGTTCTCTTTTACTGACCTATAACCTGTACTTTTTTTCATCCTGTTTTTCTTTTATGATTAATTTTTTTATCTGTTATTTAGTATCAGTGTCGCAAATCCATACATTTGCCCACTCCTGTACTTCATTCATAACACTTTTCAGGTCTTTTCCTTTTGCCGTTAACCGATATCCTGAACGGAAATCACACGTGTCATCCAAGTCTCTCGTTACAATATCTTCCTTTTCAAGCTCTTTTAGGCGCTCGACTAACACACGGTCACTGACGCCTGGTATTGATTGAGAGAGATCTTTAAAACGACGAGGTCCATCCAACAATACATCTATAATCAAACCTGTCCATTTTTTCCCCAGTATCGCAAATGTCTGCTCAAATCTAGGGCAGATGATTTTTTCAGATTCAATATCTTTTGTATGAGTCATTTCTATCATATATTGTCACCTCTACTTTCACGTCTATCACTATACCATTATACCAGACAAAAGTGTAGAGGCCATACTTATTTTTTGGAAGTTTAAGCAATTGTTCACAACTTCGTGACATGTATTATAAACGTTCAAGTAACAGTGTGGCTATAGAGAAGTAAATCAGCAGCCCCATGGAGTCATTTATAGTTGTAATGAAGGGACCGGATGCCACTGCGGGATCGATTTTGAACTTGTTGATCACAACAGGAATGACTGTTCCGATTACGGTTGACACACTGACAGTGATAAACATTGACACACTGATAATAAAAGCTAACACAGGATTGCCGTAAACAACCAGAACTATACCCACCAGCACGACAGCGGCCACGAGTCCCATCAACATGCCTGCACCCAGTTCATTTTTTACGGTTTGGAATAAACTGTCTTTATCTCTATCATCATCGATATTTAAATTACGGACAGCAACTGCCAGTGACTGTGTTCCCACGTTACCGGCCGTATCCATGATCATTGGAATAAATGCGGCAAGTAATACAACTGATTCTAACGTTTCTTCAAAAGCACCGATCAGTCCACCAGTGACCATTCCCAGGAAAAGGAGAATAACGATCCAGGGTGTTCTGGATTTAGCCGTTTTAAAAGCGGATGTTTTAGTTTTTCGGTCATCGTCGCTTCGTTTGATCGCAGCAAATTCGTTAAAATCTTCTGTTACCTCTTCTTCCAGAACGTCCATGACGTCATCGACAGTTACGATCCCCTGCATAGTACCGTTGTGATCTAAAACCGGAATAGCCAGTAAGTCATAATCCTGGATGATACGAGCGACTTGTTCCTGGTCTTTATCGATTCGAACAGACACGACTTGAGTGAACATAATATTTTCAACTGTTTCAGTTTCTGGTGATAAGAGTAAATCTCTAAGGGATAGTACGCCTACCAGTTTTTCCTTCTCGTCAACTACATAAAGATAGTAAATCGTTTCAGCTTCCCTACCAATTTGTCTAAGCTGTTCGATCACTTCAGACAAAGTCTGTTTATAGTGGATTGCAATAAACTCTTTTGTCATGATAGATCCGGCAGTTTCAGGTGCGTAAGAGAGTAACTCCTGAACACGCTGGCTTTCTTCGTCATCCATCATTGCAAGCAAGGTCTCATTATCTGTTTCATCACTTTCAGTTAGAAAGTGGGCAACATCATCGGCGGCCATGAAGTTGAAGACATGAGCCATATACTCATCCGGCAGATAATGTACAGCAGCTTCCTGATCTTCCGTTTCCATCCATTCAAATATTTCAGCGAATTCTTCTGGTGTCAGAAATTCTGAAATTTTGCGTTTTTTATCAGGATAAAGCAAATGGAAGACTTCGTGCTGATCACGATCATGCAGTCTCAGGAAAAGTTCTCTGAACTTTTCACGCTCATTATTTTTAGCTGCCAGAAAAATCTGGTCGTACGTTTTTTGTTTTGTGCTTTTCATTAATTTCATATTTGATCATCCTTTTCAGTAGATTGGTTTGGCGAATATTGTTTTACTGACAACTGCTTTATTTCATAGTAATTACACAAGGGAACTGAATCCAATCCGCCTCACCTCCGACATAGTAGTTTGATCATACTCTTTGTTAAGTGATTTTATTTAGATAAATAAAAAAACACGCCAAAATGAGCGTGTAAAGAACATGAAAACAGAATTCATCTTCATATACACCTCTGTCGTTGAGCTTCAGCTTCATATGGCATAGAGAGATATCTCAGCTACGTTAAAAATCCCCTTCATCCGAAGATTCCTGCTGACCCATTGGCGTCTTTGGACATTTCTGGGCAGTAGCGTGTCTCCATATGGGAGCCTCACCTAACAAGGTTATTTAATTTCCTTTTTAATCATAACGAATGTGCCCCTTTACTTCAAGCAATACTTCTTTTGTCGTCTATTATTTTTTTTTAATCCCAGTTTATTGAATCGTTATTTTTGTACAGCATTGCATCTTTGGCTATACTTATAAGAGAACCTGATTACAAATGTGTTTTAGGAGGAGACTATATGGATATTAAAAAACTGATTGCTTTACTCGCAGCCACATCAACGTTAGCTGCATGCCAGACGGACGATACAACAGATCCCGCGGTAACCGATGGCGATGAAACAGAAGAAACAGGAGAAGACATTGATACACAAGAAGAAGAAGCTGAACTGGATGATGATCCGTCAGAAGTCGTTGTCTCTGATGAAGAATTGGAACCTGTCAGTGACGAGGACCTGGAAAATGCAGAACCGATTGAGGATCTGGATCAGTATGAGGAATTTGAAGAACAGGATGTTTTTTCGCCTGAAGACTACGATGCCTACTTAATTTCAGATGAAGGTGGCGTCAGAGAAATCATTTTTGTAGAAGAAGAGGAGCAGGTTTTCAAGTCTATCTTTATAATGGAAGACAATAACCTTAGAGTCATTGATCTGATTAATTCAGAAGTCCTCATCAACGATCCGATTTAATTAAACGAGTCACATAAAATCACTGCCTTGTCCCATAAATGTTGGTTTGAAAGGATGAAAAACATGAGTGAAGAAAAAATAGACTCTCAGTCACCGAAAGAAGATTACGTCATGCCAGATAACAGTGAAAAAACCGAACGTGAACCGAAGATCGAAAACGATGAGTATAAAGGGTCCGGGAAATTGAAAGGGCATAATACTATCGTTACAGGCTCTGATAGTGGCATCGGTCTTGCAGTCGCCATTGCATTTGCTAAAGAAGGAGCAAATGTGGCATTAGTCGATTTAGAGGATAACGACGATTTACGGTCCGCTCAAAAGCGTATTGAGTCTTTCGGCGTTAACTGTTTAGCCTTTGCAGGAGATGTCGGAGATGAAGTGTTCACCAGACTCACGCTTAAAGAAGTCAGCGAAGCTTGGGGTAATATTCATACACTTGTAAATAACGCTGCTGAACAACACCCAAAAGAGAGTATCCTTGAAATCGATGCTGCTCAGCTTGACCGTACATTTAGAACCAATATATTCTCCATTATATACTGGTCAAGAGAAGTTCTCCCCTACCTGGCAGAAGGTGGTACAATCATCAATTCGTCATCAGTGACGGCTTATGAAGGCTCTCCACAACTGCTGGATTACTCGGCTACTAAAGGCGCCATTGTCTCCTTTACCCGTTCTCTTTCACAGAACCAGGAGATACTGGATAAACGTATACGCGTTAATGCAGTTGCTCCGGGACCCATCTGGACTCCTCTGATTCCGGCTACACTTGGTATTTCGTATGATGAATTCGGTGGTGGTTCACTTGACAGACCGGGAGAAGTTTATGAACTTGCACCAGCTTATGTTTATTTAGCATCAGACGATTCGAGCTACGTTACAGGTCAGACGATCCACGTCAATGGCGGGACGATTGTCAACGGCTGATTCTGAAAACAATTATATTTTTCTCAAGTACTCTCTGCAGAGGTGGTCATCAATCGATGATCATCTCTGTTTGTTTTTCACTGCATCCCTATCCCTCTCTTTACTACTCAGTCAGAGTGATACAAGGATTTAACTATTCTGTCACTAAATCTTGCTCTGACCATCCCCTTATTTATGGTATACTTGAACGCATTGAAGCCTCTACTGGGATCAGTATTGATTGATGTAAAGACAACCAGAGGATGCTTTTTTATCTGCTTTCATATAGCCAGATGCCTGCCGTTCATAGGGTCTTACTCCATAGATTTAGATTCAATTCCCGACTGACATTAAACTTGCAGGCATACTAGCTTACATAAGCAGGTATTTATTGCGTGACTACTTAATAAAACAAGGAGAGTATACAAATGAAGAAACAGTTATGGATTATTGTGCTGCTTATGAGCATGATGTCTGCTTTTTTTACGATTACAGCCTATGCAGATGACAGTGAAGAGATACTTGCCTCCTCAGACTTTGATGATGAGGATGAAGACTTTGAAGAGTTTGAAGAGTTTGAAGAGTTTGAAAATAATGAAGAATTCGAGGAGTTTGAAGATGATTTTCTGACTGATGAGGTAAATGCAGAAACCGAAGATCAGATAGAGCGCGCACGTGTTCTAGAAGTCGAAGAACCGTCTGGGCCTGAGAATGAAGATGACTTTTACTCTGAGGTCTTGACTATTAAAATCGTCTTTTTATCCGGAGACCGAAGAGGAGAAGAAGTAGAAGCCTTAAATACGATTACAGGAAACCCCAGCTATGATTTCGATTTGTCACCAGGCGATCGTGTCCTTGTCAATACTATAGAACTTCAGGGAGAAACACAGGTTCATGTTGTAGAGTATTTGAGAGATTATCATATATATGTTGTTCTTGCAATCTTTCTGGCGTTGCTCGTTTTACTTGGCGGCAAAAAAGGAATCAAAACTATTTTCACCTTGGCATTTACTTTATTCCTATTGTTGAGAGTACTGATTCCAGGGATATTAGCGGGCTACAGCCCAATAATGCTGACAATTGCTATTTCTTTTGTCATCACTGTGACCACAATTCTTCTAGTAGGCGGACGCAATATAAAATCCTATGCTGCCATTATTGGGGTATTAGGAGGGGTGTTGATTGCCGGGCTCATTGCCTATATAGTGGGCGGTCAAATCAACCTGACTGGACTTTCAAGTCAGGAATCAATCATGCTATTATATATTCCACAAGAGGTCGATTTTAATTTCAGCGGCTTATTATTCGCCGGAATCATTATGGGTGCTTTAGGGGCTGTAATGGACGTCGGTATGTCTATCGCTTCTTCAATGGAAGAAATCCGTTTGGTTGATCCATCGATTTCTACAAAAAAACTCATTCTTTCCGGCATGAATGTAGGAAAGGACATTATGGGTACCATGGCTAACACCTTGATACTGGCTTATATCGGTAGTATGATCCCTCTCTTGCTTTTATTTACAGCCTATGAGGACCCCTTTATCAGCATCATCAATATGGATATTATAGCGACAGAAGTCATTAGAGCACTGGCTGGAAGTATTGGACTGATTCTCTCTATACCTCTAACAGCTGTCAGCACTGGACTTCTACGGGATAAATTGAAACCTCAAAAGGTCTCTTTAACTTCAGACGAAGTGAGTGATCAAAACTGAAAGTGACCTTAATCAACTATTAGAAAGAGCGAGGCTAAGACTACTGTCTTTGGCCCCGCTCTTTTTTGTATACGCTCATTTATACTAAAAAACCGTTTTTATTCCAGTTTACAAACTAAACTTGGAATAAAAACAGTTATCATAAGTATTTATCAGGCATTAACAACTCTCAACTTAAGGCCCCATCTTGATACTGTCTCTTTGAGTCTCATTCTAACAGGTGTTGATATTTCACTGATCGCACAGTACTTATCGACACAAGTCACAACCATGCTTTCTTTATATCTTGGCACGCCTACTCCTACTGTTGTCAGGAACATATGCTTTAAGATAATGTCTTTTTCTAATTCAGATAGTTCAGTCAATATTTCCGCATTTTTTACGGCTATTTTTGGATGAACACAGTTGTGTGACCCTTGTTTCAAAGCAGCGATTTCTTCTCTGCCCTCATGAAAAAAATCATGTAAGATTCCTGCACGGGCAACTGCGCGACAGTTTAAGTTAAGTCTTTTAGCTATTTTGTAGCTTACATAAGAAACATAAATTGAATGGATCAAGCGTGTTGTATAATGATGATGAGTAATCTCATCTAGTTTAAGTAGGTTTTCGTCTTCTAATAAGTCTTCAACCAACGCCATATAGTCTTTGTCATTTTCCCAAATCGAGCGAACAAATTCCATCGAACGTCTCCTTTAATCAAGTTATTTGTAATAATCAGAATAAACAGTAAAGGACTGTCTTATCGACTGTCCAGTACATATCTTACTCCTAATCAAATGGAAATTAAAGGATGAGATGTCAATGTAAAACGTTTTCATGGTATTTGTGTCAACTTTGTCATAACTTTTCCTTACTTATATAAGGAAAACATCAGAACACTTGCAGCTATGGCTACATTCAATGATTCTGCCTTACCTTTAATGGGAATATATAGGTTTTTAGTGGTCTGTTTAAGGATTTCAGGATCAACACCATTCCCCTCATTTCCTACAATCAAGGCAAATGCATCTTTAGAAGAGACCTCATGATACGATTCCGCCCTTTCATCCAAAGCAGTTCCATAGACTTCTATTCCCTGTTTCTTAAATGCTTCAATCCAGTGCAGCAGTTCATCATGAATAACCGGCAGATGAAAATGGCTGCCTTGTGCTGAACGAAGGGCTTTAGGATTGTATAAATCAACTGACCCTTTTCCAATAATCACCCCTTCAAATCCCGCTGCATCTGCTGATCGAATAAGTGTGCCCAGGTTTCCGGGATCCTGAATTTTATCTAAAAGAAGAACAGGTCTGTTTCCTGTAATAGACTGCTGTTCTTCTTTCATATGCACTACGGCAAATATGCCCTGATCCGTGACTGTATCAGTGAGTAATGCACTAACCTCTTCAGAAATCATTACGGAACGGTCTGCATCATAATCAAGGTAACCACTCCACTTATCTTCTCTAATTAAAATAGTTTCAATAGCAGCTTTTGCTCTGATCGCTTCCTCAACCAGATGCTCTCCCTCTATCACATACTTAGACTGTTTTTTTCTTCCTTTACGCGTAAGCAACTTCTTCCATTCTTTAACCTGATTATTCTGAACTGATTCTATTAAATCCATTTACATTCCTCCGACTTTTTCATACTCCTACTATACCATAGGCAAAATCGAGTAGGAGATAAATGATTAATTCATTTATCGTCCTCTCACACCACCGTACGTACGGTTCCGTATACGGCGGTTCAATATCTTAAGTAAGC
>NZ_PVTO01000035.1 GCF_003003275.1 Alkalibacterium olivapovliticus | reverse complement strand
TATTGAGAGTTAGTGGTAACTTCAATATAACATGAAATTCACATGGCGTTTTTTATATGTTAGCCTGAGTGGCTAACTTCATTATAAAATCCAGCGTTTAACAAAGTTCCCCCTAATTGATAACCTTTTTCTCCAAATCATCATTGTACAATACAAAAAAAGCACAGATCGGAATCTGTGCTTTTTCATTACTTATTCGACTATATTTAAATAGATTTTCGAGGTTATTTTATACACAATACCGTAGATCAGACTGAATACCAGTGAAACGGTAAGCAATGTAGTGACCAATAAGGTATGTGAGACAACACTGAAGAGAGACAGCATCTGATAAAGAATCGGGTAAGCCACTGCTGTGTGCATAACAGCGACGGCAAGTGGCAGTACAAACATCCAGATGACTTGCGAACGGGTCGCTTTCTTGGTCATCTCACTGTCCAGTCCTACTTTCTGCATAGCCTGTATCCTGACTCGGTCTTCATATCCTTCAGAAATTTGTTTGAAATAAGTGATTAATACTGTTCCGATTATAAACAGGAACCCAAGGTAGACACCCAGGAACAAGAACCCACCCGTTATATCATAATAGTTCACTCTAAACACTTCTTTGCTATTGAAAAATGAAAAGGAATCATCAATAGGATCCGCAAAAAACTCATTCATCTCATTGCCATAAGCCAGTTTCTCTTCTCGAGACCCAGTAGTGTTCCAATACACCTCATAGTACAGTTCTTCAACATACTCAGCTTCATAGTCATTAAATTGATTGATTGTGTTCGAAAGTATTTCTTCATCAGGAAAGACAATCACTACAAGGCTCCTACCTTCTCCCTGACTACTTAAGACTTCAGGTGGAGAATCTAAGCGGCTGACTGAGTAGCTGATTCCTTCGATTTTAATAGTGTCTCCTGACAGTACAGGTATACTTTCGTAGTACAGCAGTTCTTCCTGGTTCAGAGTCCTTTCCTGTCCTGTTAAATCATTGTAATCACCGAGTGAGACAAACCGTGTATCAACCATACTCGTTTCGTCATCGTAATTTACTCGACCAGATCTAGTATAAATGAATTCATCGTTTTCGATTTGGTTGTCATATATCGACAGTAGTTTAAACGTCTGGAACTCTTTCATTTCCACAGAACTGGCGGCTGTTCGCTGCTTGATCATTTCATAAATATCATTGACAGTCGTTGCTTCAAATTCTTCCACAGGTGTGTCCTCAATGTTCATGATAGACAAACTATTATCATTTACAAATCCTAATTCTATCATCTGTTCTGCTCCAGAATAAAGGGCAACTGTTGTCGATACTGAGACAAGAACCATAACAGACAGGACACAGATATTTGCCAGTCCTGTCGCATGCTGTTTCATTCGGTAAAGCATACCGGATATCGATATGAATGGTCCTGGCTTGTAGTAGAATGCTGATTTTTTCTTTAGCCATTTCAGGATGATAATAGTCCCGGCATTAAACAAAAGATACGTGCCGATAATAACCAGCAGGACCGCTGCAAAAAAGAGCATAAACGCTTGTATAGGATCGTCGATTGTTAACGAGATCCCGTACCCGCCTCCAAGAGAAAGCAATCCCAATAAAAATAAGATTGGAGAACTCTTAGGTTCTTTTTCCCCGGCGTTTCCACCCTTTAGCAATTCAATCGGATTTGCAAATTGAATGTTCACGATATTGTACAGATACGTCACGAGGAATATCACCGAGAATAACGCAACTGTTAATCCTATAGGAACTAAAGAGATAGAAAATATAAACTCATCGGGTAAAATCAAGATGAAGTTGATGGCGTAAAACGTCAACTGCCCAAGCACTATTCCCATCACGATACCTGTCAGGAGGCTGGCTAGAAATGTCAGAATTGTTTCTGTTCCTATAATCCGGGCAATATGGCGTTTCTCCAGACCCAGTATATTATATAAGCCTATTTCTTTTTTACGGCGTTTCATCAGAAAACTGTTGGCGTAGAAAATAAAAATAAGAGAAAAGACAGCAATCACGCCAGATCCTACTTTAAATAATGGCACGAGTGATTGCTAGCGGGACTCTACAAAGGCATTTGACAGCAGTGAGACAATCATGAAAAACATGGTTACCGTAATAGCAGACGCCACAACGAATGGCAGATAAATCTGTTTATTCGATTTGATATTGGAGACGGCCAGCTTAAACGTCATTTTATGCTTCATGCTGATCACCCCTGTTAAATGCAAACAGCAGCGCTTGAGAGATCCTCTCCATAAAAGCATCCGACGTCTGATCTCCACGGTAGATTTCGTGATAAACTTCGCCGTCACGGATAAAAACGACACGGCCAGAGTAACTTGCTGCACGTGCACTATGCGTGACCATCAGAATCGTCTGATTTAGCTTGTTGATTTCTGAAAACAAAGTCATCAGTGTCTCAGATGCCTTTGAATCCAGTGCACCAGTTGGCTCATCTGCAAGGATAAGCTTGGGTTTAGTGATCAGCGCCCGTGCGACGGCAGCTCTTTGCTTCTGTCCCCCTGATACTTCGTAAGGGTACTGGTTAATGATCTCTTCAATGCCCAAACGAGTGACTAATGGCTGTAATCTTTTTTCCATTTCCGCTATCGGTTTTTGGTCCAGCACTAGCGGCAGGAGGATATTGTCTTTCAGTGAAAAGTTATCCAGCAAGTTAAAATCCTGAAATACAAACCCCAGTTGTTCGCGTCTGAATTTGGACAGTTCTTTTTCTTTGATCGATGTCAGTGAAGTCCCAGCTAAAGTGACTTCCCCTTCAGTCGGTTTGTCGAGTGTCGATAACAGGTTCAGTAAAGTGGTTTTTCCTGACCCGGACTCACCCATAACCGAAACAAATTCGCCTTCTTTGACTGAGAAATTGACGTCTTTTAAAGCAGTGGTTTCTTTGGCACCTGCTCGACCTGAATATATTTTACGAATATGTTTGACTTCTAAAAACGACATAATTAATTGCTCCTTCCCTTTGTTACTCTTATCATACGACAGGTCGCAGGTTGGAGCATTTATCCATTCTTACAATACCCTACTTAACCTTACAAATCTGTAAGGTTGATTTTGATGATCTGTTCAATCGAATAATACAGCGTCTTCACTTGAAAAATCAATGATCGCTTTTGTGCCGACATTTAATTCAGACTCAATATTCAAGATAATATTTAGACGATGTGTGATTTTACGTGAAATGAACAGACCGATGCCCGTTGATTTTTCATGCAGTCGGCCGTTGAGACCTGTGTACCCTTTTTCAAATATTTTCGGGAGATCTGAGGGGCTGATGCCGCTCCCGGTGTCTTCAATAATCAGCTGCTGCCCCCCTCTGCTATAGAGTCTGATTGTTCCCTGCTTAGTGTATTTCAGACTATTAGACAGTAGCTGCTCTATGAGCACTTCGATCCATTTCCGGTCTGATTGCACGACAAGACCTGTTGGTTCAAAATCCAGTTTGATTTTATTATAGATAAATAAAATGGCGTATTTTTTCACGACTGTTTTGAGGATGTTATCTACATCAACTGATTCAATTTCGATTTCCTTACCTGTTTCTTCCAGTTTCAGGTAATTCAATGCCAGATGGATGTAGTCATTCAAGTAAATCAGTTCTTGCTCCAGTTTTTTATGGGCCGCTGTTTTTTCTTTCTGGCTCTGCAGGATCAGACTCATAGCTGAAACAGGTGTCTTGATCTGGTGGATCCATAAGGAAAAGTAATCCATCAAGTCTGATTGTTTCTCCATATCTTTCCGTTTTTTTGACCTCATTTGATCAATCAGCGCAAAATAGTTTGCCTCATAGACCTGACTGATAAACTCATTCGGGGCAGTCTGTTTCTCATGTTCCTGTTCGATCCTTTTGGCTCTCTCGACTTTCTTCATATAAAAATAAGCCTGGATCGCAATAGACAGCATGAACAGCGCAAAGGTGATTTGAAAAGCTGTCCAAAAAATCCGGGACTCCTGATTTGTCAGGAAATAGACGACCCCAAAAATCATAGAATGCAGAACAAATAAAGCAATCTGAGGGCGGAGCGTTTTTAAAAAGCCTTTTACTAAGATCCATTTCTCACTACGCTTGTTATCCGACTCCATAACCGGCTCCTTTTTTAGTTCTGATAATGTCTCCTTTACCCAGTTCCTTTAATTTTTTTCTCAGCCTTGAGATATTGACTGCCAGTGTATTATCATCTATGAATGATTCACTTTCCCACAACTTCGTTATGATTTCATCTCTGGATACAAAGCTGCCTTTATTACGGAAAAGAACGTCCAAGATCTGCGTTTCGTTTTTTGTCAAATCGACTGTGTCATCACCGTAAGACAAAGTCGATTCATTCGGTTTTAAAATGACATCTTCGGCAGATAAATAATGATCACTTTCGGCATAATCGTACGTCCGTCTAAGAAGTGCCTGTACTTTTGCAATGACGACAGTCAGACTGAAAGGCTTCTGGATGAAGTCATCTGCTCCCATCTGGATGGCCATGATCATATCCATCTCATCTGTACGGGAAGAAATGAAAATAATAGGGACCCCTGATCGTTTTCTGATTTCCTGAGTCCAGTGATAACCGTTAAATGAAGGTAAATTGATGTCCATCAAAATAAGCTGGGGCTGTTCTTCAGCAAACCTTTCTAATACCTGCTGAAATTCCGTCACTATATGGGCTTCATACTGCCATTTTTCCAGTTCCTCTTTTAAAGCAGTCGCTATTGTCTGGTCATCTTCTACTATCATAATTTTAAACACACTGATCGCCTCTTTATCTTAGAATAACATGCTTGTCTGAGTACTGTTCTTTCATTATACTGTTAGCCTCATGCTGTAACAAGCGAGTATTCCTCACATGCATGATAACTATGATGTCTCTTGTTCACTATTTTAAACCACGTTACTGTATTATCTACACATACGCTCAATGAACAAGCTGGTTAGAACTGAAAATGGGGACGAATTAAATGAATAGGGTATAGAAATGATGACATCACTAAAAACTGCTCTATATTATCATTTTAGAGGCAACTCATATCCATATTTAATTAAGTTGAACCCAATCGACCCGACTAAATGCAACTCAAATCTTGAGGCATGTTGACCTGAAGGTAGTCACCCGCACTATATTCAAGTCACCTTTGACTCTATTTTCAGCTGCATCTAATCTGCCTGACTAAGTGCAGCTGAAAATAGACTTAGATTTGACTTAAATCTAAAAACGATTTAAGATCCAACTCAGAATAGGATACAGCTTAGGTTGACTATTAAATCGTCCAGAAAGATATTAATCATCCTGTTATCTGAATGGTCTATGCTATTTTTTTAAAATAGCTTCCTTTTACGTTCTTCGACTGGTTGATAGATGAAAAATCGCAAAGCCTCATGCTTTACAGCTGTAAAAAAAGGATCATCCTCAGTTGAGAACGATCCTTTCATTAATTTACTCTAAAATAGCAAGCCGTTATGTCATAGAGACTTCAAACTGTTCCTTAATTTTTCTGCTTATGCTTTGTTTAACCTCATTGTGTGCAAAGGAATGGCTAATGGCTGTAAGATTCAGGTCTCTTATTTCCTGATAGGTCAGCTGCCAGTGTTCGATACACAACATGAATTCATCTGTCAGTGTCGTGTTTGATACTGTCCGGTTATCTGTGTTGATGCTTACTGGAATGCCTGCATCTATAAAGCGTCTTAATGGATACGCATCCCATCCACTGACTGCTCGGGTTTGAATGTTGCTGGTGGGGCACATTTCTAGAAGCACGTTGTTTTCTTTAACTTTGCGGATGGCTTCAGCGTCATCTTTTACCGCAACACCGTGGCCGATACGTTTCGCCCCTAGGTGCATTGCAGTTAAGACGCTATTGGCACAGCCACATTCGCCAGAATGAAGCGTAATCTGCATCCCTAGTTCATTAGCTTCCGAGACTGATTCAGTCACACACTCATTAGGGTATTTGGCTTCGTCCCCGGCAATATCAATGCCTGCAACAACCGCTTCCCCTATTTCATATACATCTTTGAATAGTTGTGTGTTTTCTTCTTCTGAGTACTGACGCAGAGCACATACCAGCAGGTTAACGGTGATTGGAAACTCATCGGTTGCTTTCTTAACGCCTCTATAAACTGCTTGAATGACATCTTTAGACTTCAATCCTTCCGCCTGGTGAAGGAGCGGTCCAAAACGCAACTCCATATAGACGACGTTCTCTTTATTGGCTTCTTTGACTACTGCATAGGCTGCTTTTTCAAGATTTTCAGCTGTTTGCAGGACTGAAAGAATCACATCGAAACAGGACAAATAATCCCTCAGGTCTTCGCAGTCTTTCGGAGCAACTGCTTCTTTCATAATGTCCTTTGGCAAGCCTTTTTCTTCAGCCAGCTCCATCAAAACGGGCATCGGAACGGACCCGTCCAAATGACAGTGCAGCTCTACTTTAGGTAATTTATGTACGTCTTCTCTATTCATCTCATCACTCCTCATTTAATTCTCTCTTTTATATCACAAAGCTGACGATAATTTTACTGACAAGCATATCAGAATCTGACTAGTAATAAAAGGCTTTTTGACAATGTCTTGCAGACAGCTAATCTAATTTTACTGCTCATCAACTCTATTGTGAAAGTGTTGAGATAACCTGTATAATTCTTTTTATCTAGAGTAGTATTGCTAAGTAGGTAGTGTCAAACTATAGGCTGAATTCCTTAGCACTATTCAGTTAAATCTTTTAGAAGAGGAGACTTCACATCATTTATATAGAAACAGAACGGTTACTGCTTCGTGACTGGAAGGAATCTGACATCGACATGTTTAGTCAAATGAATAAAGATAGTGATGTGATGGCTTATTTCCCCAAAACACTGACAGAAAAGGAAACACTCAATTTATATACTAAAATACAGACCGAATTTGATCAATTTGGATATGGCTTGTATGCTGTTGAGTTGAAATCAACTGGAGAATTTATTGGGTTCACCGGATTTCACTGGGCGACGTTTGAGTCTTCTTTCACTCCGTGTATTGAAATCGGATGGAGACTGAAAAAGGAAAGCTGGGGGAAAGGCTACGCTACTGAAGGCGCGATGGCTTGTTTAAATGTTGGTTTCACTCAATTGAATTTTGATAAGATTATTAGTTTTACCGCCGCTATTAATGATCCTTCCAGGAGAGTCATGGAAAAAATAGGATTGACCTATGTGAAAAACTTCGATTTTCCTGGAATAGACAATAAACACTTGATAAATCATGTTCTATTCAGTCTTGATAGACAATCGTATACTGATAACTAGGAAGAACTGCATGTGAATTAGACACCCAGCATCCCATATACAGTGCTCTTTAAATCTTAACGTGCTCATTTTTCTTTACTCTTGTAAGATTACGGAGATCATTCAAACCCATTAACCCATTCATCAGTATGGGCAAACTCAGTGCCCCTATCAATTCTATAATATGAAAAGAACCTAAAGAACAAATGATAAACATTCCTATTAAAAAAAGACTATTGATACCTGAATAAACGTAGAATAGATGGGGTGAGCTCCCTTTATATTTGAATGAGAAAAATAAAATTAAACCTATTCCTATAATCGTCGTCACAAACCCTATCATTTCTCTCATGTCGTTTACTTGCTGCATTTCAAGATAAGTTCTTTCACTTATAGAAGATGACGTTCCAAATCTTTCTATGTAAGCATTCATTTTAAAAAGGCGATGTAGCTCCAGACTTAAAAAAATTGTATTCATTAATATAATGACACCTGAAAACCCATAAAGTAATGGCTTGCTGAAATTTTTCATATTATCCCCTTTCTTTGGGAGCATTTGTGTAATCTCCTATTCCAATCTATCCATTTATCCTAACACATCTTATTCATTTAATAAAAACTAATATTATATAGTTGTATACTATGTGCTGCACCTGTGCTATTATTTCCTCAGGAGGGATAAAACATGAGACTTTTAACTATTGCTGAAAGCATGCCAGTTGAACAAAGTTCCCGTCATGTGTTCGCTGCTTTGCTTGATTATTTTTTCTATTTTCTGCAGATTGTTCACTACTGGGCTCCTATTATTCTGTTGCTGTTCATAGCCGTCACCGTTTGGCGCATTTATTTAATTCAAGAAGACATACTGATGAGTCAGACCAAAAACGATAAAGATACATAACTACATTTTCATTATAGCTAAAAAAGCTTGTTCTTCATTGAAGAGACAAGCTTTTTTGGCTATCTGATATCAGTCCTCATTTTTTCCCTGAGGGTAGAGCTGTTCCAATAGCGACTCCTATTGCAATACCAATCCCAATCCCCAGTGCCAAATTGTCAATGAGTAATCCAAATGCTGATCCAAGCGCAATGCCGATCCCAATTCCAGCTCCTATACTGCCTTCAGTCTTCTCTTCTTTATTCTCATTAGGCTCTACAGCAGGCTTCTTTTTTTCTTCATTCATGTGTGTGCACATCCTTTAACTATAGGCTATCAAAAATGTCCTTCAGTTCAAAATATAAAGGAAGGTTCATTAAAAAAACTCTACCTTAAACTGGATCTGCATTTAAGCAGATAGTCCACTTTCAGGTAGAGTATTTTTGAATTTTAGTTTATTTTGATAAGAAACTCATATGAAATGTCAAGTGTTCTTCAATAAATGTTGAAATCGTATAGTAGCTGTGGTCGTGTCCCTCCTGCATACGAAGAGTCACAGGATAATCCATTTCTTCTGCGGCTTCCATAAATAGTTTCGGTTTCAGTTCCTTGTTGAAGAACGGATCCGCATCTCCCTGATCGATCAGGATCGGGAGCTGTTTTCCAGAGTGCTGCTTCAGCAGTTCCAGTGCATCCCACTGAGCCCACGCCTCTTTATGCTCACCTAAATAGTTTGTGAAAGCTTTGACTCCCCATGGCACCTGACTTGGATTGACGATCGGTGCAAAGGCTGTGATTGATTTAAACCGATTGGGATTTTTTAGTCCTAAAACCAGTGCACCGTGACCGCCCATTGAGTGACCTGAAATAAATTCAGGACCAGTCAGATCAAATTCGCTGCGAACGAGTTCAGTCAATTCTTCAAGAATGTAGTCGTACATTCTATAATGAGAAGCCCATGGCTCTTCGGTAGCATTAACGTAAAACCCAGCTCCCTGACCAAGATCATAGTCTTCTGAATCAGCAATGTCTTCGCCTCTTGGACTGGTATCCGGCATAATCATTGCGATGCCCAGGCGGGATGCTGCTTTCTGTGCTCCCGCTTTATGAGTGAAATTGTCATCCGTACATGTTAGACCTGACAGCCACCATAACAAAGGCGGCTCTGGGAATTTTTCTTTATCCGGTAAAAACAAGCTGAATGTCATCGGAC
Source organism: Alkalibacterium olivapovliticus (assembly GCF_003003275.1). Lineage (GTDB taxonomy): Bacteria > Bacillota > Bacilli > Lactobacillales > Carnobacteriaceae_A > Alkalibacterium > Alkalibacterium olivapovliticum. The sequence goes on along the minus strand of NZ_PVTO01000035.1, from coordinate 13,371 downwards.
AATCTACTACTTTAGAGTAATGACGATACTTATACTGCACCCCATCAAAACTGCGGTGTTCTTCTAGACGTTCTAATGCTGACACGCTGTTTCCTCCTCAATGAGTCTGATTCAGTTTAGTAAGATAAAACGGTACGGATAGACTCGCCTTTATGCAGCAAATCAAATGCGTCGTTTATCTCTTCAAATTTAAGGTTATGTGTAATGAACGAATCCAAATCGATTTCACCATCCATATAGTTCAATACCATTCCAGGTAGTTCTGTTTTCCCTTTTACTCCACCAAATGCAGAGCCGCGCCATACACGACCAGTCACCAGTTGGAATGGGCGTGTGCTGATTTCTTTTCCTGCACCTGCTACGCCAAGGATTATACTTTCGCCCCAGCCTTTGTGACAGCATTCTAGTGCAGAACGCATAACGTCAACGTTTCCGATACATTCAAAACTGTAATCCACTCCACCATCTGTCATCTCGACAATGACTTCCTGAATCGGACGATCATGTTCTTTAGGGTTCACAAACTCGGTTGCACCCATTTTTTCAGCTAATGGCCATTTGTCTGGGTTGATATCGATCGCAATAATGCGTTCCGCTTTCGCTTTGACCAGTCCTTGAATAGCAGCCAGACCAATTGCACCAAGTCCGAATACCGCAACGACTGCACCTTCCTCAACTTTAGCCGTATTTTTAACAGCACCCATACCGGTTGTCACGCCGCATCCTAGCAGGCATACTTTATCTAGTGGTGCCTCTTCATCTACTTTCACCAGGTTAACATCATTCACTACTGTGTATTCGCTGAATGTGCTGGTTCCCATGTAGTGATAAATCGGCTCTCCGTTGTATGAAAAACGAGTGGTTCCATCTGTCATAACGCCTTTTCCCTGCGTCTCACGCACTGAACTGCACAGATTTGTTTTACCAGACAGACAAAATTTACATTTTCCGCATTCTGCTGTGTATAGTGGGATAACATGATCGCCAGGTTTGAAAGAGGTCACGCCTTCTCCGACAGATTCAACAATTCCGCCACCTTCATGGCCCAATACAGCTGGAAAAACACCTTCCGGGTCTTCCCCAGATAAGGTAAAGGCGTCTGTATGACAAACGGATGTATTGATTATCTTAACGCGAACCTCATTTTTTTTAGGTTCATCCACATCAATCTCTACAATTTTTAATGGTTCATTTGGTCCAAATGCTACTGCTGCTTTACTTTTCATCTTTATTCCTACCTTCTAATAGACTATTTTTTCTCAGTATTTCCATTATACAACGAACAACTGGAGAATACTGTTCTGATGGTCTACTGTGATGTTACATGCTCCCTTTTAAAAAAAGACTCATCTATTGTTCACAGTTTTCCTCTAATGTCATTGTATGGGATAACAACTAAAATGTTAATACTGACATATTTGTCACCATGAGGTATACTCAATCTTTGAGAAGGGATTGAAACTAATGATTAGTCATAAAGATAAAGAATTTCACACTACTAAAGATTTGGCGCTGTCTGTTATAGGTGGACGGTGGAAGATTGCCCTCGTCTGGGCATTACTCCAGAATTTTCCGTTAAGATTAAATGAATTGCAGAAACTCTTTCCTGATATCAATCAGCGTATGCTGATTAGACAGTTGAGAGAACTGGAAGAGGACCTTATTATCGAACGAACAGTTTATCCGGTTGTCCCGCCCAAAGTCGATTATAAACTGACTGAGATTGGCTATAGTTTAGAACCGGTGGTCACTGCCATTTGTACCTGGGGAGACAGTTATCATGACGTCCTGGGGTCCGATTCTTAGATACTATAAATAAAGAGCCTTAACAGTCATAGTGAAATCTTAGCTGTTAAGGCTCTTTTACTCCATTTATTTAACTATTTAAATTGTCTGAACCTACAAGGCTAAATTGATCCAGCCTATTCTATTACATCCGCAATAGTTAGAACAAGCTCTTTTTCACTGTATTCAGGTAAATTCTGACCCAGTTTTAGTAACTGAGGATTCTTGTTATGATGATCGATCGCTTCCTGATTTTCCCAAGTTTCTACCATAACAAATCTATTAGGTGCTTCCATGGATTCATACAAATGATACTCTATGCATCCTTTTCCAGTCTTGTGGATCCAATCAGGTCTTTTATATCTGTAAAAACGCTTCTCGCTTTTCTTCTTTTATAAAAAATGTGGCATTGATTATTTTCCTGTGTGTCATCCTCTCTTATCACTAATGTATCAAGAATGACTATCTCTACAGATTAACTATACCCTTTTTAGTTTGTTATAGCTAATATGCCTTCTACTCTATCCAGCTGATAGCCAACTATTCCGGCACTTTCCATTTCTGATTTTTATCCCCTAATGGGTATTTCCTTAATAGCAATAGCCCGAAAATAAAAGCAGTCACTTCCATATAGACAAACGTAAGCCAGATTCCTTCATCTCCAAATATCAGTGGTAGAATCAGGAGACCGACTATAGGGCCCACAAACGATCTATATACTGTCAGTAAAATAGACCGATACGGATCATTTATAGCTGTATAGTACGTCGGCAGCACTATATTGAATCCAACGAAAACAAGAGAGACAGCGGCGTAATTAATAACTTCTACCGATAAGGCATTGACTGCCACTTCGGTAACAAATAGTCGAGAAATTTCTTCCCCGAATAAAAATGCGGCTCCTGCCAACAATGCGCCGATCATAACGCTGACGTAAATCGCCCATTTTCTAACTAAATGAACTCGGTCATACTGATAGGCGCCAAAATTATAACTCCAGATGCTTTGATTGCCTTCTCCTATTCCATAACCCAGTGCTCTCGCAAATTCCATTAACTGCATCACAACTGCGAAAGCAGCGATTCCCATAGCGCCTATTCTTCTAAGAATAACGACATTAAATACAACACCTATTATTGCCATTGTAATACTCGTTAAAAATTCAGAAAATCCATTGTAAAAAATTCTCTGAATATCTCTTAAGCGGAAAACGGGTTTTCTAAACGACCAGTCAGAGGTCCAAATCAGAACACCCAGACAGATGAGGAAAGGAGCTACTTGAGATAAGCCTGTGGCCATTGCAGCCCCTCTCATTCCTAACTCGTAATACACTATGAACATGTAGTCTAACCCAACGTTCAATAGCGCTCCAAAAAACATGACCCCTGTGACTAACAATGGTTTCCCATCTAACTTCAGAAAGAAGCCAACTACAAAGTTCATTAAAAAGAAAGGCACGAAAAAGCTTGTATACCTGGCATACTCAATTGCAAACGCACCTGTTTCACTGGTTAGTGACAACAAACTCATTAATAGTGGTGCAGCCAAAAATAAAATAATGGCTCCCACAACTCCCGAAATGAGCGTCAATGCCATCGTCACGTTATAGATGTTATTACTGTTCTCTTTGTTTCCTGCCCCTTTTTCGATTCCTGCCAGAGTGATGCCACCAATACCGATCATCATGGCAATCCCTCCAAGAAAGATGATAACAGGCATGACCAAAGTGATTGCAGATAATCCTTCTGCACCGATGAATCTTCCTACAAACACTGAGTCTACAAAATATGCTGCCGTTTGTACGACCAGCATAAATACAGAGGGGATTGTATAATACCAGAATAATTTACTAATACTACTTTTTCCTAAATCTACTTTTTGTTTCGTTAACACTTCTTTCACCTGTCCATTCATTTTAAAATACCTTTTGCTGTGTAAGCATATAAGTACTATACTAAACATTGAACTAGGTTTAATGTCAAGAAGAGGATAGGTGATTCTTTTGAGAAAATTATTAACTATTGGAGAAGTAGCCAATTTATTGCAATTAACTACCTCTCAGATTCGTTTTTACGAGAAGAAAGGCCTTCTGAAACCACACCACAAAGATATAAATGGGTATCGCCTTTATTCTTACACTGAAATCGATAGTCTTGAATTCATTACTACTTTAAGGAATACCGGCGTCTCGATTCCAGAAATCAAAGAATTTATGGATCGGAAAGCAGATTATAATTTAATTGACATACTGGACAATACAACTGATAAGATAAAGCTGGAAATTAAAAAGTTAACAAGTCAAATTGATACTTTAAACAATTTAAAGAAACACCTGGTCCATAATTTATCTTCTTCTTCAGAAGTCATCCATTGTTCTGAACGCATACTTTATGTTATTGATGAGGACATGACTGTAGACAGGCAAGAAAAAGACGTTTACGATTTTGTAAGCAAGTATTCAATTGACTATCGATACCATGAGCAGCAGTTTCTGACTGTGTTGATCGGAGATACTCAAAAGCTTTGTCTATTTTCTCAAGATAAAAATGCAGGATTAGAGCAATTAAATACGTATACTTTGGAAGAAGGTTATTACTACACTTGTAACACTGAAATAGGGAACTATACAAAATTAAAAAAAGCTCATGCCCATATCATTGAGCAATGCATTAAAGCAGGATACACCCCGATAGGCGAAGCCATAACCATTGAGGACATCAACACCTTACTTCTTTCAAAACAATCCATTCATTTAACGGTGCAAATTAGAATTAAACAGTCACTAGATATAAATGAAAAATAACTATTCAGAAATATCTAGTGTTTTTTTGCCTAATGCTCATCATTACCTTTTCACTTAATTAGCTGTGTCAGTTCAATCATGCGGTCCACTGATTCGTCAAGGTATTGAATCGTATCCTGAAGCGGTTTGTCAGTCGTTATATCAACACCGGCGGCCTTAGCTGCATCGACAGGAACTTTTTGTCCGCCCATAGCAAGAAAATCTACCCATCCAGTCGCATCCATCTCACCAGTTCTTATATTTAAGAAGGCTTGAGTGGCAATAGTTAGTCCAGCAGAGTATGTGTAAGGATACAGTCCCATATAATAGTGGCTCTGTCTCATCCAAGTCAATTCTGCACCTTCTTCAAGTTCGACGGAATCGCCCCAGAAGTCTTCCAGCACACGTCGTTTCAATTCACCTAATTTTGCTGCATCAAAACTCTTGCCTGCATCAATAAGTCTGTACACTTCTCTTTGATAAGCTGCTTCAAGTAAGTGTGTAACGAAATTATGAAAGTAAGTTTGAGAAATCATTAAAGAGATAACATTACGTTCCATTCGCGGATCTTCTGCCTTGTTTCTCAAATGATCCGTCAGTAACAGTTCATTGAATGTTGACGGTGCCTCAATCAAGTATAAAGAGGGATCCGAACCGGTCAGTGTATTCTTTTCATTTGATAATAGCCCTTGACCCGCATGCCCTAGTTCGTGGAACAGTGTATAAGCATCCGCAAGCTGCCCGGACCAGTTCACCAATATAAATGGCTGTTTTCCGTAAGTAGGCGAACAGAAGGCGCCTGATTCTTTTCCTTTATTCTGGGCAAAGTCGATCCATCTTTCCGGAAATGCTCGATTGATTAAGTTGACGTAGTCTGTTCCTAAAACACTTAATGCATCATCCAGCATCCCCTTGAACTCTTCTATGCTCACTGACGCAGTATATTCAGGATCCAAGTCGATTTTCAAATCAGCATAGGTCATTTTGTCCAGACCATTTACCCCTTTTAAATGTGTAATATATTTGCGCATGACCGGTGCAAAGTCTGACATAATCGTATCGATCTGGCGATTATACAGTTCCTGACTCACTTCCTGATCCGCAAGCAAATAGTCAAAGACTGAGTCAAACCCTCGCATAGTCGCCAGTGTTTTTTCTTTTTGAACCTGATTGTAATAGGCGGTTGCAATACTGTTCTTATATTGACCCAGTACTTTGTTAAATTGGTCATAAGCAGCTCGTCGAACGGCCTTATCCTCATGATACATATACGTTTCTTCGTAGAGCACAAAACTTAACGGATAAACCGTTCCGTTCACTTCAAAACTGCCAAAATCTGCATCTGCCAACCTTGCCTGTTCAAAAATGTCTGAAAATGAATCAAGAACGGGGTTCAGCATAGCTAATGTCTCTTCAGCTTTGGGGTGCAATCTGTTTTTCTTGGCTGTTTTAACTAGTCGTATAAAGGGTTTAAATTCCGGAGCCTCTTCACTGACTTTGTCTAAAACAGATTCATCTAAATCCTCCATCTGGGAATGGAAAAAACTGAGTTTGGCGTTGACGCCTGCCAAAACGTTCGAGACATACCGGGACTCTTCCTGCGCTTGACTGTCGGTGATGTCCACCGTTACAGGCAGGAATTTGTATTGAGATATATGCGACGCCACCGCACTGATTTTTTCATAGTCTTTAATAGCCTCTATAACCTTGCTTGAACGATTCAGCTTGCCGTCATACTGATTTACAAATCCCTCAACATCTTTCAAAAGGTCTGTTAATGCCTGACTGTATTCGTTCTCCGTATTAAAAATAGCAGATAAATCCCATTTCAGTTCTTCTTTTACAGATGATCGATGCTGTAGCTGATCTTCCACTGTCTTCATCCTCTCGTAATTAGCCTGTTTGACCTTAAACTTCTTTAAAGGTCCAGACCATTTGACCGTATTATACCACGACTCATGCGATCCTATAGAGTGTAATTGGCTTACCCTTTAAATTGAATAATTAAATGCCTCTCCCTGAAAAGATAAAAAGCTTCAGAGAAAGGCATTTGTTTTTATATTAGGTTGTTATTTATTTGAATGTAGTCAACTGTTCTGCGTCTAATCGAACGGATTGGTAGCCTGTTTCTACAGCTTTACCCACTGATAAAATCATGACAGGGACATAGCGATCTTTGTCCAGTCCGAATGTTTCAGCTAACTGGTCTGCTTCGAATCCACCGATCGGATTGGTATCATACCCGCGGCTGCGCGCTACCAGCATAAACTGCATAGCTGCTAAACTGGAATCGATTTTGACCACGTCATTCATTTCCTGTTTGCTTAAGTTTTTATAATAAGGGATGATGGCTGCCAGTTGTTCATCTCTCACTTCTGGAGACATTTTACCCGCCTCTACAGCTTGGGCATATATTTCTTCTCCGTATCTGTAGCATTCCATGTCTCCAAAGATCAGAATCATGGCAGATGATGTATTGTTTTGTCTTGTGTTGAATCGGATCAGCGGTTTCAGTCTTGCTTTTTCTGCTTCACTTTCAACCACCACAAAACGCCAAGGCTGCATGTTAACTGAGGAAGGGGCTTTGGTAGATTCCTGAATCATCTCAAGCATCTCTTTGTGAGAAATTTTGACCGATTCATCATACACACGAATAGATTTTCTGTTTAGTGCTATTTCTGCAAAATCGTTAGTCATTCTATACCCTCTTTTGGTTTGATTAGTTTACTTAATAAGTCGGACAATTGCTCTTCTTCCATTTCTGTGAGGGCACTGTTTAAAGGATACTGAGACTTTTCGTGATCTTTTCCACATTTCGCTAAGTACTCTTTCGCTTTCTCAGTCATTTCGACAAAGACTTCCCTGTTGTTGTCCTTGTTTCTTTCACGTACAACGTACCCATCATCTTCAAGAATTTTTAAATGTCTGGTGACCGCAGCTCGATCGATCATTAGTTCAGATTGTATAGTTGTTTGAGAGCATTTGCCTTTCTCATTCAAAACCATCATCAGTTCATATCTTGTTAAGCTGAACCCGGTTTCTTTTTCAAACTTAGCAATCATTTCCTGATTCACTACTTTAATCTGATAAAGTAATTGACTCACACCTCTAAGACTCACTTTCATCCCCCTACTTCTAATAGTTGACTCATCAATTGTTGACTTGTCAACACTGCCTGATTTTTCTCTTTTTGTAAAGGAGACTGCTTTGTTTTTTGTTTTATTTCTCAGGTGTTTTCTTAATTAACAGATAGTAGCCTATAAAAAAGCACAGTGTATGTTATAACGATGCCTAAATATCAGACACTACTGGTTAAACTTTCCGGCATTATTATATTAGACTGTGCTTTTATAACAATTAGTTGTAATGTATTTTAAACATAATTACTGATAATACTGAGCCTGTGCAGACCAGAGCTCCTGATACTTCCCTTCTTCTTTAACAAGATTGCTGTGACTCCCTCTTTGAATAATTTCTCCTTTATCAAACACCAGTATTTCATCACAAAATTTTGAACTGGATAATCTATGGGAGATATAAAAGGCTGTTTTGTCTTCGACCAGATTATCAAAGTTCTGATAGATCTCAAATTCCGTTAGTGGGTCCAAAGCTGCAGTCGGTTCATCCAATATCATTATAGGGGCATCTTTGTATAATGAACGAGCTATAGCCAGTTTCTGTTCTTGACCACCGGAAATATTGACACCCGAATCATCGAATTCCGTTCCTAAGAATGTATCTAATTGATTCGGAAGATTTCTGACAAATCCACCTAGTCCTACTTTGTCTAATGTTGTCATTACTCTATCATTATCATAGGTCGGACTGACTGAAACATTCTGACCAAGTGAAAACCCAACTAAATGATAATCCTGGAAGACGACACCAAATAAATTGAAGTATTCTCGTAAGTCATATTTCTTAGAATCGATTTTATTCATCTTGATTCTACCCTCTGTAGGTTCATACAATCGAGTCAGCAGTTTGATGAAGGTTGTTTTTCCAGAACCATTTTCTCCGACAATCGCATACTTCTTGCCTACTTCGAAGGTTTCAGTAATGTTTTTCAACACCAGTTCTTCAGAACCTGGATATGCAAAGGAAAGATCTTTAATATCAAACGTATATTCATTGTCCAGTCTTTTCTCTACAGGTAAACTTCCGACTACCTCTTCGTCAGGTAAATCCATGAACTCATAATATTCTTCTAATTCATCTGGAGACGAAATCATCATCATGCCATGCTGTATTACATCTGGTAAAGCTGATACCATCTGACTGAGCGCACTTGATAGTTGAATAATTAGTGCAATTGGGAGAGCGCCAAGTAAAACTAGTATTCCAATATACGCATAAGTGAAGTAAGTCATCACTTGAAATAAACCGGTAGTGGGTAATGTCAATGCTCTGAAGTACTTATAGTTTTTAGCCAGCAGCTTTCTAGTATGCACTGAATCATCTTCTAAATTTTTAATCATTTTTTCTGTCAAATTATATAGTCGCATTTCCTTGCCAGACTTAAAGTCTTGAAGTATACCATTTTCGTAGAAAAAGATAGCATTAGATTCCTTTAATTCTGCAAAAAATGTCAATAAACTTTCTCCAGATTTTTTAGACGAATTTATTTGAATCCATACACTTATTCCTATTAGAAAAAGAAAGAGACTAATTATAAGCGCCGGATGCAGCCACCAAAACCCATCCGGAAGCAGATTCGTATTAATTGAAAACAGGGGGGATAACAATATAATGCCCCAAACAATACTAACCACTCCCCGTGTCATTTCTTTTATTCTTACATTAATTATATGAAGTGAGGACTGAGTACTCATCATGTTTCTGTTGATAATTTCCAGTTTTTCTCTCACTTCTGAACTTTCTGCATAATGATAATGCATGGTTAGCATCTTTTTATTGGGCTCAGCAAATAGTTTTCTTAAAAGCAATGAATCTTCGTTGTTCACTAAGGGCTCTAACCAGCCAGCTATTAACTGCAAGATTAGAAGAATACTTAGATACTGGACGACTAGGTTTGGAATATCACTCATATTATTTCTTGTCAAAGCGTCCACGATCAATGTCATGTATATGAAACCAATAAAAGGTAAGCTAAAACGTGCTAGGGATTGGGTAAAAAATAAGATATAGAATTTTTTACCCAATATAAACAAATCCTTAAACGCTCTTTTATACACTGTTAACTTATCCATTAAATGATCCCTCCTGTCATAACTGGTTCGTCTTTCACTATTTCCTCTTTGTCATGTCTATAGTAATACGCCTGGGCTTCATAAAGTTTGAAATAATCTTTTTGGTCAGCTATCAACTCTTCATGCGTCCCCACTTCAGATATTTTTCCATTTTTAATATAGATAAGTCGATCACAAAACCGTGTCGATGATAAACGATGAGATATAAAAATGGATAGTTTATCTTTAGAAAATTGGAAGTAATCTTGATATATTTGATGTTCTGCTATGGGATCCAGGGCAGCTGTCGGCTCATCAAGCAATAGAACAGGGGCATCTTTATATAAAGCTTGGGCTAGTTTTAACTTTTGTAACTGCCCACCAGACAAATTAACTCCATCCGGGTAAACGGCTCGAACGATTTTGGTTTCATCTTTCGATTCAAATGTTGATATAAATTCATTCATCCCAGTAAGTTTAAGAATATGTTGATATTTTACTTCATCAAAGGGTAATCCTTGGATAATGGTCTCTTTAATAGAGTATGTCAGTAAAAACTTTTCCTGAAAAACTGGTGCAAACAAAGAATAGTAGTCTGAAATGTTAAAATCACTCTGAGCTACGCCATTAATGTAAATCTCTCCGCTGTCCGGTTTAAGTAAACCAGCTATTAAGTTGGTCAGTGTCGATTTTCCAGCTCCATTTTCACCAACAATAGCTAAATTTTCATATGCCTTAATCGTTAATGAAATATTTTCTAAGGTCGGCTGATCGTTATTCGGATAAGTGTATGACACATTTCTTAATTCAATAGATAAGGGTTCTTCAGGTAAAATATGCCCTTCATCGTGGTTAAATAGCTGTTTTTGAGACATGAACTCATCATACTTCTTCGTCTCATTTAAACTGGTATTCAATTTACCTACAGAAGTGACAAAGGTAATAATCGTTTGAGCTAAAATTGTAACGGAGCCAGCGAAAACGACGAAACTGGATACCGGAATCGCTCCAGCGGCTATCAATTGGACACTTCTAATATAAGATAAAGCAGAAATGCCAATTATCCCAATATTGACTATTATACTTTCTGTCCATGTCAGCTTAACTTTTGGTTTCAAAATATCATGATAAGATTCAATCGTTTTGTCTTCTACTTTTTTGAACCAGTCTTTCATTTGAAAAATTCTTACATCTTTTGTAATACGCGATTCGCCATAAACTTTTTTTAAATAGCGTAGCTTTTGAGAATTTGCTGCTTTCGCTTGAAATAAATTTTTGTCCATCTTTACTTGCAAAACATTGAAAAATACGACAATAAGTAGGAATATCCCCACTACAACAAGAAAAAGAGATTCCAGCTGACTTAGGATGTTGATGTATAAGATTACACCTAAGAAAGAACTACAAAGCTCAATTATTTCTGTAACCAAACGACCAAAGAGTGTCATATTGTTATCTGTCAGTTCACTGGCGTTGTTGTATTTTTCCTGCGCCTCTTTCCCCATAATCAACGGATAATCCAGTTTTAAATATCTCTTCTGGATTTTATTTCTCATAAAGTCTCTAAAATGGTTCATATTTTCTTCCTGATAAAGCATAAAGTAATAGTTTGCCATTTGAGCAATGCCAATCAAGATGACAAATCCGAGCAACCTTATTAAATAATCCTGAATAGCTATTCCGTCTAACAACCATTGAATAACAAAAGCCGATAGTAACAATTGCAACAAGGGCAAAGCTACACTAGTGACTGTTGCTAAAATAATGACTATAAAAACAGTTGGTTTAAACTCATATAATTCCTTTAGTAAAATGTTTATCTGTTTTCCTTTTTCTTTCATTTCCATCACCTCATCGTTAGCTTACCTAAAAAAATACACTTCATTATCAGAAGTGTATGAATGGTCGTATTTTTGTTACGAGTGGTTTTTTAGTGGCAAAGTGACTTCTGTCGCAAAGATTCCGTCTTCCCATTTACGGTTTACTATCCCCTGATATTTATCTACCGCCTGATCGATACGTGACAGACCGTAGCCTCTTTTGTTTACTCTTTTCAAAGATAAGAACGAGGGTTTTGGATTCTCAGCCATTGTGTTGGTTACACTAATATACAATGTTCCTTTCATCGGTGCTACATATAAACGAATAAACTGTTCTTCCCCTGACTTAGCTTCCCTTGAGGTGGCTTCGATTGCATTGTTTAAGAGATTCCCCAATATTACCGCCAAATCTACGTGCTGGACTGTCAGCTCTTTTGGTGCAATGGCTGTAGCATATAATTCTATCCCTTTGTTTTTAGCAGACGTCAACTTTGTATTCACTATCGCATCGATCATGGTATTGCCTGTTTGTATAATAGTATCCACCTGGTTAAGTTCATTACTCAATTGTTTTATGTATGCATCAAGCTCTTCAAAACGCCGATCTCCCATCAAGGTATTCATTACCTGCAGATGATTACGGTAATCATGCCTGATTCCTCTCATCTGGCTGTAAATCGTTTCAACTTCTACTGCATACTGGTCCAGTTCCTGTTCCTGTATCTTATAGAAATTGATTGTTTTGTTTTGTTTAAACACTATAATCGTAAAGATAAAACACAAACAGAATATTGCTGCTAGCCAGATCCAGTTAGTCATTATAGAACACCGCCCGTTTATTATATTCCACAAATTTCGATTGAATGTCTTTGGCCAGTCGTCTGGATACTGGAATACTATCTCCACTCGATAACTCAGCATCTGCTTTCAGCAGGCGATTGATATGTTTAACATTTACCAAATAACTTCTATGTGTTTGAACGAAATCGTTATTCAGCTTCTCAGAGAGCTCTCTTAACGTCTGATTAACGGTTACTGTCTGATGAACTAAATGAATATCGCATTCTCGTTTATTCACTTCAACATATACTATGTCATCCATTGCTGTTTTCAAGATACCTTCAGTAGTGTCTAAAGTAATCGTCTCCTTTGTTAAGGGCAACTTGTCCAGATGACGCTGAAGAACCCTCGCAATTTTATCTCCTTCGATAGGCTTCAGGAGATAGTCCATAGCCTGGACTTCATATCCCTGAACTGCATATTCCGCGAAAGCTGTCGCAAACACGACGGTCATCTCCAGACCTAATTCTCTGATTTTCTTCGCTACTTCAAGGCCGTCTACCTGTTTCATCTCGATGTCCAGAAAAACGATATCCAGCTCCGGATGGTCTTCCACTTCAAACAAAAATGCTTCCCCACTGGAAAAAGTAGTCATTTGCACAGTTTGGTTTATCTTTTCAGCTGCCTGATGAATCAGTGAGGTCATCGTATCGACTTGAATAGCTTCATCATCGACTATTGCTATCTGAATTGGTTTGATCACTTTGGTCCCTCCAATCTAGTTCATCCGCTTGGTATCTTCTTTTTATTTTACCATACTGTATGCCTTGAAATTTGCTCATTTAGTTTGAAAAATAGTAGTCTATCATATTTTCTGTTATGTTATACTTTTTATATTAAGTTATCTTATCCAGAAATATTCGTAAATTTCAAGTTTAAGTTAGCCACTTAGTTAACAAATTTTTCTAGGTTAATAATCACTTGTTTAATTGGTAGTGGAACACATTCATCATCA
>NZ_PVTO01000034.1 GCF_003003275.1 Alkalibacterium olivapovliticus | reverse complement strand
CACCTTTACCATATCAGAATGGGGTTCTTTTTTCATCACTTAACAGGTGAAAATGAAAAAGTAAATTTAAGCTGCCGTTAGGCAGTTGGCACATGTTTCAACGAAAAGTATGAATTGTTCAGGTAATTATATGTTGTTCTGTTTTATTCTCGCCCATTAACTCATAAACTAAGCCCCCTTTCTGATTGAAAGGAGGCTTTACTTGTTTATTTAATTTTATGCACTGGATTACTTATACAACGGTAAACGTCTTGTTAGCTCACGTACCGATTCTTTTACTTCAGCCAGTTTGTCTTCATCTTCTTTAGCTGTCAGTGTGTCTACAATTAACTCTGCAACTTTTCTGCTTTCCTCTTCTTTAAATCCTCGTGAAGTGATTGCAGGTGTTCCAATGCGGATGCCGCTTGTTTTGAATGGGCTCAATGTTTCAAAGGGAATGGTATTTTTATTTACTGTGATTCCCACTTTATCCAGTAAATTTTCTGCCTGTTTGCCGTTTAATCCAAAATCAGTCACTTCCATCAATAATAAGTGATTGTCCGTCCCACCACTGATTAAACGCCCAGCTGATTGTTCAAACACTTCAGCCATTGCTCTGGCATTCGCTTTGACCTGTTTAGTGTATGCTTTAAATTCAGGCTGCAGTGCTTCTTTAAACGCAACCGCTTTTGCTGCAATGACATGTTCAAGTGGCCCACCCTGGATACCCGGGAATATGGCACTGTTCAATTTTTTCCCGTATTCCTCTTTAGCCAGAATCAGCCCGCCTCTAGGTCCACGTAATGTTTTATGTGTGGTGCTGGTTACGACATCTGCGTAGGGGATAGGATCTGGGTGTTCTCCTGTGGCAATCAATCCGGCAATATGTGCCATATCAACCATTAAAATAGCGCCTACTTCATCAGCAATTTCACGGAACTTTGCAAAATCAATGGCTCTCGGATATGCACTGTACCCTGCGATAATCATTTTAGGTCTATGCTTTAAAGCAAGTTCTTTAACCTGATCGAAATCGATCGTTTCTGTTTCTTTGTCTACTTCATAAGGAACAACATTATATAATTGACCACTAAAATTTACGTGAGAACCATGAGTTAAATGACCCCCGTGGTTCAGGTCCATTCCCATGTATGTATCACCAGGATTTAAGAACGTCTGGAATACAGCCATGTTTGCCTGAGAACCGGAATGAGGTTGAACATTCGCATACTCTGCATTAAATAATTCTTTAGCGCGATCAATTGCCAGGTTCTCCACGACATCAACGAATTCGCATCCCCCGTAATATCGTTTGCCCGGATAGCCTTCTGCATATTTATTCGTTAACACACTTCCCTGAGCATCCATCACTGCCTGAGATACAAAATTTTCCGAAGCAATCAGTTCGATGTTCTCTTCCTGTCGTTTCTTCTCCAACTCTATAGCCTCAAATACTTCCTGATCATAACTGATTTCTATCACTTTCTGTCCACTCCCTCATTTTGAACTATTTAATTGAAGTATAGCATAGCTCAGAAAAAAATCATTTACTTATGTAAGATTTTTTCAGAAATTTTCTATTTGAATCCATTAAAAATTTATTCACGTTTGACAATTGCGCTTTGATAAGCTATTCTACCTATATCAAATCAGGACAGGAGTGTTATTTGAGCCGATGCGTAACTAATCTCATTTTATAAGTCGAAAAGAAGCAGAATAAGATCAGAGTAAGGTCTTATTTGTGATGTCTTTTTCAGACTAAAATGGGATAAATGACGATTTGGCTAAATAATAGAGACTCTTGCACGTTTATGTCTTTACATCATTCTGCCTTATCGACCTCCCACTTTGTCTGAAAACAAAATGGGAGGTTTTTTTGATGAAAAATTGAGGCACTCAATCCATAACTATAAAATGGAAAAGGAATGATATTTATGTCATTAGTCTCATTGAACAAGATCAAAAAGGGTTACGCAGACCGCTTATTATTTGATGTAGAGCAGCTGCACATTGAAGATAGGGATAGAATCGGTCTAGTCGGGTCAAACGGAAGCGGAAAATCCACATTGTTTAACCTGATTAAAGGCTTAGAAGAGCCCGATGAAGGCATGATTGAAAGACACGGTACAATTGAGCTGCTGCCTCAACTAAAGGATTCCCATGCAACAAAAAGCGGTGGAGAAACCACAGCAGAGTATGTCATTCAAGCTCTGAATAAAAGCTGTAAACTGTTGCTTGCAGATGAACCCACCACGCATCTGGATATCCAGCACATCGGCTGGGTAGAAAAGTCATTTTCACAATTTAACGGTGCATTTATTGTCGTCTCACATGACCGATCATTTTTAAATCAAGTCTGCACGACTATATGGGAGCTGGATAACCAGACTATTAAAGTGTATCCAGGTAATTACAGCGCCTATAAACGGGAAAAAGAGAATGAATTTCAGCACCAGCAGACAGAATATGGAAAATACATCAGCAAACGCAGTCAGTTGATTGAGGCGAAAGAGAAGAAAGCGCGGCAGGCAGTGAACGCAACGAAGAGTAAAACAAAAGTGGGCGATTCCGAATATAACTTGAAAGGATCGGCTCCCTACTTTCAGAAAAAGTCCAAGAAGCTGCAGCAGGTTCAAAAATCAATGGATACGCGAATTGAGAAACTGGAAAAAGTTGACAAGCCTAAGGAAACTGAATCCATTAAAATCGAACTGCCAGATATGGACAAGCTGAAGAGCCGATTTGTGATACGTGCAACCAATAGTTTAGGAGAGGTTCCCGGCAAACGGTTATGGGATCCTGCGACACTGTCCATCAAAGGCGGCGAAAAGGTTGCGCTGATCGGACCCAACGGGAGCGGGAAAACGACACTGATCAGCAAGCTGTTACACGGTGATGAGGCTATACAGGTGTCTCCTTCCTTAAAAATAGGCTACTTTTCTCAAAACTTGAGCACGCTCGATGTGTCAGAATCAATTCTTGAGAACGTAAAGAAAGACGCTGTTCAGTCAGAGACCCTGATCCGGATCATTCTGGCCCAGCTGCATTTCAGAGGAGATGATGTCTACAAATCTGTTTCAGTCCTCAGCGGGGGTGAGCGGGTAAAAGTATCTCTGGCTAAGTTGATATCTGGTAACTACAACACGTTGATTTTGGATGAACCGACCAATTTTCTGGACATTCAAGCTGTCGAAGCCCTGGAAGGCCTGCTTGCGGAATATGAAGGAAGTATCTTGTTTGTCTCACACGACCGGTCGTTTGTTAACCAGATCGCCTCTAAAGTATGGGTGATCGAAAACGGGAAGATACATGAGTTTGAAGGGGATCTTGCTGGGTGGGAAGCTTCCAAAGTACACTCGACACCAGTTGATTCTAAGGAAGAAGAGCTTATGCGTATCGAAAATAAGATCGCTGAAGTGCTGGGGTCTCTGTCGCTTGAGTTTTCCAAGAAAAAAGATGAAGAGTTTAAAGAGTTGCTTCAGAGGAAAAAAGAACTGACGGATAAATAGTTTAATTTCTCCTATTTCTACAAAGATAAAACCCAATATTTACAGCTGAATTGCTGAAAATATTGGGTTTTATCTATTTTAATAATTTAAGTAATTTATCTGTAGACATGGTGTCTGTAATACATATACTAGTCAGTTTACATTTGGTAGATAAGCTGATTCTTCTGATGTTACTCCATCTTTGCCAGTTGAATTTGGTAATGACTCAGTTTCAGAAGACACTTTTTCTTCAATGGTCATTTCTCCAGTTTCTAAGTTGAAATTGACGGACCCATCGCCATCGAAAGATGCTATCAGTTCTCTCACCTCTGCTAATGAATCATCATAGTCAAACTCTTCATCGATAACATCATCAGGGTGTATTGGATCGACGTACACTTCAGGTATATACTCTACTGTAGCTTCTTCTGCAGAGCCCTCTGCCAGTTGCAAGGTATCGGAAAAAGACAAAATCATTATCAGTAAAACTACAATTGAAAAGATACTAAGAATTTTGATTTTCATCTTTTTCACCTCTTTGTACTCCATGTTAAAGAAAATAAGCCGACAAATCAAAGAAAGATCTGATTGTTATTAACTTTCAGTAGATAAAAAAGACGCATATTCTAAAAAATATACGTCTTTAATACTATTAACTATCATCTAATTCTTTGATATAACGCTGTTCGAAAACTCTTCTTTTACTTTATTCAGTTTATCCGGATTACCAATCAGATCAAGTGCAGTATAGGTCAGCCCGGCAATTGTCTTGTCCATGGCTTTATAAGCTTCTTCAGTTAAGGTGCACTCTCTGAATTCTGTTGTATGACCAGAAACTGATTTGCCGTTGGTGATTTCAAAATACGGGTTGATTGCAGGGACGACCTGGCTGACATTACCCATATCCATCGATCCCATCGAATCACGCTCTTCCGTTATCATTTCTATGCCGAGTGACTGCATGTTCTCATTATAAAGGGAAGACAGAGTTTCGTTGGTGATTAGATTTTTGTAGGCAGCTTCATAGTATCCCCACTCCATTGTGCAGTTGGCTGCCAGTGCTCCGGCTTCTGCACAGCGGATCACTTTTTCACGCAGTTCATTCAGGTAAGGCATGTCCATTGCTCTCACATAAAATTCGGCACGGGTGTAGTCCGGAATCACGTTCGCTGCTTCTCCACCTTCTTTGATCACGCCATGCACACGGGCGCTTGGGTGAATCTGTTGTCTGAGTGAGCTGACATTATTGAAAAAGTTGATACAAGCATCGAGTGCGTTGTTGCCTTCATACGGTGATGCAGCTGCGTGAGAGGTCTGACCGTAAAAACGGAATTCGATTGCTTCCATTGCCATAGAGGTCCCACTCGCGTAATAGCCATCAGATGGGTGCGTACAGAATGCAACATCAACGTCATCAAACGTTCCGGCATCAGACATCGTAACCTTATCTCCATTTGTTTCTTCTGCAGGGGTTCCAAGAACAATGACCGTTCCGCCAGCTTCATCAACCAGTTTGGATAAGGCAATGCCTGCCCCTGTATCAGTCGCCCCCAGCAAATTGTGTCCACAGCCGTGTCCGATGCCAGGCAACGCATCATATTCCGATAAGTAGGCTATTGTCGGTCCAGCTGTCTTGCCTTTATAGACAGCTCTAAATGCTGTGCCGATTCCCAAATAAGGGTACTCGACTTCAAACCCGTGTTGTCTGAGCAGTTCCACATGCGCTTTTGAAGATAGAAACTCCTCGTGACCCATTTCAGGATTGGCATAGATATATTCGCTAAGCTCCTGAAGTTCCGGTCTTAATTGTTTAATGATCGATTCTACTTTCTCTTTCCACTGCTTTGCCATTTGATTCATCCTTTTCTATTTAACTTTCACTATTTTTAAAATTAAACCGACTGAACGCTCACTTTACTGCCTTCCGCTGTCTTTTCGACCACGATATGCGACGGTATACGGGTCTTCAATTCGTCAACGTGCGAAATGATACCGACCAGTCGTCCTTTTTTATGCAGGTCTAGTAAGGTCTGGATCGCTTTGTCCAATGAGTCGGAATCCAGTGTACCAAACCCTTCATCGATAAAGAGGGTATCAACGCTCACTCCTCCACTTTGACTCTGAATCACATCGCTTAATCCCAGTGCTAAAGCAAGTGAGGCTTTAAATGATTCGCCACCAGATAAGGTATTGACGCCACGCATCTTGCCTGTTTCCAGATCAAAGACATCCATATCCAGCCCTTTCGGCTTATTCCCTTTAGCCGCATCCATTTTACGTTTCAGTTCATAGCGGTTATTCGTCATTTCCCCAAACCGCTCGTTGGCTGCCAGCAGTATCTCATCAAAATAAATTCCCAGTACATACCGTTCAAATGAAATACGATCCGTTTCATTGCTAGTCCCGCTTGCCATCAAGGACAGTTCGTTATAAATCTGATAGTCTTTCTCGATCTCATCACTTTTTTCCTGATGCCTATGGATGGAATCAAATGCCTGCTGGTTCTGGTTGACTGATTTGACCAGGTCATCGCGACTGTCTTCCAGTTTCGGCAGTACCAAATCTATTTCAGCATATTTTTCCTGGTAATCCGTTAAAGAAAGTAGTGTTTCTTCTTTTTCCAGGAATTCGTCAACCTCTCTTTGCTGAACAGTCAGACTGTGACGCGCTTTCTCATAGTCGCTAATGGCTGTCCGCATTTTTTTAGCTGTTTCTTCCTCAAGAAGTACTGTTTCAAAATTTTCTTCCAGTTCACTCTCTTCAACTAAGTGAGTGAAGTCCTTCTCTGCTTCGGATTGCTTTTTAGTCACCGTTTCAAGCTGCTCCTCAGTCAGTTCAAGCGCACGTTTATTCGCAGATAGATTTCCGCTCAGCTCCTGAACCGTCTTCTGATTTTCAGCTGCTTTTTTCTCAATTTCGCTGATCAGTTTGTCTTTAGCTTCTATCGCTTCTCTGATTTCTTTTTCAGATTCAAAAGACAGTGAGGCTCTCAGCTCTTCAGATTCTTCTTTCAGTTCACCGATGCGTTTCGTTTGGTGTTCTTCGTCTGCTTTCAACTGGACTAATGAATCGGAAAGACCCCGTTCTTTTGTTTGAAGAGTTTCCAATTTATTAGTGAGTTGGCCTTCCTGTTCAACTTGCTTCTGCATTTGTCTTAAGTCTTTTTCTAATCCGTCCAATGCTTCACTTATCTGTTTGACTTCTGTTTGTGTGGCCTTGAGTTGTTCATCCGCATCCACATGATTGATTCCGAGTTCCTTGCAGCGTTTCCCTACTGCTTCAGACAACTGCTGCAGGTGCGCAGCGATTTTATTGTATTTGGCTTCAGCTGTCAGTTTGTCTTTCTCCAGACGGTCGACGGCTTCTTTCGATACAGTATCATCCGTAACGTGCGCAATATTGGGGTGATCCGTGCCTCCACACACTGGGCAGGGCTCGTTTTCTTTCAGGTCACCAGCCAATACAACCGCTATATTGCTGAAATAGGCTTCTTTTGCTGTTTGCCATGTTTGACTGATTTGCTTCAACTCTTTATTGGCTTCAGAAAAAGATTCTTTTACTTTGGCCCCTTCTTTTCTCAAATCACACAGTTCATTCAGTTTTTCCAGTTTCTGACTCATCTGACTTTTCCGGTCTTTTAATGCAGTGATCTCTTCGTAGTGCTTTGGAAAAAGGTTCTTTAATGTCTGAAGTGTTTTGAGTTCAGTCTGGCACTGACTGATGGTTTCTTTCAGCTCCCGCCCGTTTTTAGTCAATTCAAGGCGTTTTGCTTTGTTTTCTTTGATTTGCTTTTCAGAAAGGATGATTGCTTCCTGTTTCTTCTCGGCTTCTTTCATGCGGTCCAGTTCATTACTCAGTTTCTGAATCGCTTCACGAAGACTGTTTAACCCCACTACTTCTTTCTGAATGACATCCTTCTGTTTTTGGGCTTCATCCAGTGCTTTAGTCAATGTCTTCTGTTCCTGTTTTAACTGACCACATTTAGTCTCTGCAGTTCTACTGTCTTCAGACAACTGATTAACCGTCTTTTTAGCTTCTGCCAGTTTCAGTGCTTCTTCACTTTGAGATAACTGCTGTGTGTAGGTTTTGATGATCTGTTCTGTTTCATCTAATTCGAATTTTTCCTTGTTAAGACATGCCTTTTTCTCAAGTCTCTCGATCAACCGTTCGTAGGCAGTTTTTTGTTCCTGAAGTTGCCTGATCGACTGCTTATTTTCAGTCAGTTTTGCTGTGTCAGACAGGATCACTTTTTCAATTTCTTCAAGGGCGGCAAGGACATTAAACTGCTCGATTGCCTTTTCAAGTCTATCATTCTCTTTAGTCAGGATCGTCTGAAAAGCTAATCCCACTGCCTGCTCGTAGCTGTCCCGCTCTTTTTTTAATTCCTTCGCTTTTTCTTTCAACTTTTCCTGAAAAGCTTCAAACTGATTGGTTTGAAAAATATTACGGAAAATCTTTTCTTTGTCCGCACTGTTTGAATCCAGCATACGCTTGAAATCACCCTGCGGCAGCATTACGATTTGTCTGAACTGGTCATGTGTCAGACCCATCAGCAATTCGATTTCTTTATTGGCCTCATTTATTTTTGTGGTTACATTTTCGCCATTATGAAACTCGACACTCGCTAAAATCTGTTTGGTTTTCGAGCGGGTACCTGGTCCAGTCTGATTCGGTTCACGCCTGACAGAGTAGCGTTTCTGTCCCAGCTCAAATTCAAAATAGACGTAACACAAGTCCGTATCACTCGCATGATCGGATTTATATGTATCTTTTTCACGGCCATCTTTAGAGGGTTTATCAAACAATGCATAGGCAATTGCGTCAAAAATCGTCGTCTTCCCAGCACCAGTTGGGCCGCTGACAAGGAAGAGTGAGGACTGATTAAACTCTGTAAAATCGATCTCGACTTCCCCTTTGTAAGGGCCGAATGCACTCATTTTCAGTTTTAATGGACGCATCTACTCTTCCCCTCTCTGGGTGGTTTCCCAAATCGCATTGACTGCTTTTATTCGGTCTTCATCTAGTGGCTGTTCTTTGAAGTTCGTGTAAAAGTCGCTGAACAATTCCAGTACATTTTTCTTGTCTGCCAGCTGATGAGTACGAGTTGTCTCTTTAGACTGCCTTTCTTTCCTTGCTGTATACTCAAGCCCCATCGCATAAGGATAACGGCGTCTCAGCTGATGCATTGCGTCCATGACGTAATGATCGTCGTCCAGCTCAAAGAATATATAGTCTTCCGATTCACCCTGCATCATCTCACTGAACAGGCCTTTCATCACACGCATATCCCGATTCGGTTCGGTGACGATTGTCTGAACATCAATCGTTTCTTTTTCAAGTTCGACTAACAGGTGCTGCTTCTTGTGCTTCACTTCAGATTTCGAATACTTCAATGGCGATCCGCTGTAACGCACTCGATCCGTTTTTACTTTCTGTGCTTTGTGCAGGTGACCCAGTGCCACGTAGTCAAAGGCCTCAAATAAATCGACATCGACGTACTCAGCTGTCCCGATGCTCAACGGACGCTCCGAGTCAGAATCCTCTACCGATTCTTTTCCGCCGTTCACTACATAGCCATGCGCAATCAGAATATTCAGTTCATCAGGGTTCATCGATTCTTTGATCGATCTGATCTGCTCTCGGGTAGCATCCTGCAAATCTCTAATTTCTTCGTCACCCAATAGTTTCCGGATGGTCACATGATCCGCAAACGGCAGCAGGTAAAAATTAGCGCCTTTAATGGTTACTTTTCTGATATCTTTCTTAACTGTACCTTCGATATACAACTCACTCGTTGATAAGAGCTGCGCGCCGTATTCCAGCCGTTCATTGCTGTCATGATTTCCCGCGATAGCTAAGACTGGAATCCCTGCTTCACGAATCAGTCGCGTAAAGATATCCGTCGCCAGAACCACCGCTTCTTTTGGCGGGATAGTACGGTCATACAGATCCCCGGCCATGATCAAAACATCGACGTCCATTTTTTTCACATCATCAACTAGTTTGTGCAGGACTTCAGCCTGATCCTCAAGCATTGAAAACTCATTCACTATTTTTCCGATATGCCAATCCGCTGTATGTAAGATTCTCATGTTTTGCCTCCGTTTACTCTTATCACGTTCAGTGTATTTCTCTTATTTTATCAGAAAAGTGCGGGAGACTAAATAGAGCGAGCGCTCATCTCTTGTATAGTTATTGTTTTGCTTTTGAAAAATCTGATTTCGGCTTGCCCGAAATTTTCTGCCTCTCGACTTTGCCTAAGTGACTCATTCTTCGGATAACTCCAGGCCTTCAGCCTCCTGACTCTGCTGAAGTGGATAGAGTTTAGGACTACTCGGTTAACTTTAAGAGCCGACTTTACCAAAGTCCTACTCTCTTCAGCAGACTCATTATGAAAATACATTTCACTTTGCCATAATCGGACTCCTTCGACACTCTCGAATAGTTTCCTTACTGACTTTACCGAAGTGGACCCTACTTCAGTACGCTCAATCTCTTGTTGATCTTCAGTTTTCCTAAGTACATTTCCCTTCGGTTAACTCATCACAGCTTTTATCACGACTGAGGCTAAATCCGACTACTATGAGTCACTATTTATCTGCTAACTGGAACTCTACAATAAAAACAAACGAAAAAGCACGCAACCCCTCACTTTAGAGAAGTTACGTGCTCAATTAAGTATGGCCAGGAAGGGAGTTGAACCCTCACGAGCGTTACGCTCACCAGATTCTGAGTCTGGCGTGTCTACCATTCCACCACCTAGCCGGAACATTCACTAGTATATCATATTTTTCTAATTTTGTATGACTTTTTTTAGTAGATCTAACAATACAGGACTAGATTGTTAATGTTACAAGGCTTGGAGTGATACAATGACAGTGAATTACACATCTTATAATGAACGGAGTGATTGTATGGGAAAATACGAGACACCCGATTATGAAGTCGTGACGAAGGAAAATGAATATGAATTGAGAAAATACGTTGATTTTTACATCGTTGAATATGAGAACACTGAAGATCCCGAAGTGAACAATGCGTTTCGCACACTATTCAGATATATTTCCGATAACAACAAAGAGAATGAGAAAATAGAAATGACCGTCCCTGTGATTCAAGAAGGAAATGAATTGAATCGAAAAATGGCATTTGTAGTCCCGAAAAAATACGACGATCACATTCCGGAACCAAACAATCAGAATCTAAGCGTGACTAAATTCGACGAGGGCTTGTTTGCCACCATTCTGTATTCCGACAGATCCAACGCTTCAAAAGAACAGAAAATGAAAGACAAACTGGAAAAAGGGTACAGCAAGCAGTCGAATGTCATGGTCGCTAAATATAACGGACCCGCTACCCCCTCTTTTTTGAGAAGAAATGAGATATGGGTTAGAGTTAAGACATGATAATTACCAACAATTAAAAGGAGACTGACCAATGACTGACTGTTATTACTGTACTAAACCTCAACATAAATTTTTGATTGAAAACGACTATGCTGCAGGCTATTACGACGAAAAACCGTCTTCACCCGGACACTTTCTGGTCTTCACTAAACGCCATACGCCTGATTTCTTTAATATGACACGAGAAGAGCAGCAAGGCGTCAATGATTTACTGGTGAAAGCAAAAGAGCTCGTCGACAAAGAACATCAGCCGGCTGCTTACAATATGGGTGCAAACTGCGGATCAGCTGCCGGACAATCTGTTCGTCATGCTCACTTCCACTTGATCCCAAGGTATGAAGGAGATGTCGAGAACCCTAAAGGCGGCGTGAGAAATATAATGAAGTGATGCTCTCGCATCACTTTTTTCTCTATAAAAAATAGTGAAAAAAACAGCTATAACATTACTCAAGCTAATTTATACGATAGGACGAACGCCTTTGTTGACTAAAAAACAACTTTTCACAGGATTAGTATTGGCTGTTGTTGCTGTCTTATTAACAGCTCTTTTAGACCTTCCAGCTGGAGCAACTCCTGTTTTCATACTAGTCTTTACAGCAATGGGAGCTTATTTTCGGTATCAGAATACTAAAGACAGTGAGGAATAACCTTAGATGGATCTTTCCCCCTGTCTTTAACTAACTAATTATCTTTTTGTTTTATTGTATCTACTTACTTATTTTTCATCTGTCGAATGCCTTCTTCAAGGATCTCTATCTGGCGAATGGTCTCTTCGTCTTTGACCAGTTTTTCAGCACCGTCAAGAAGGGTGTCTGCGAGGGCTTCATAAAAGCGACTGTAGCTGCCTTTTTCAGATACGATTTTTTCTTCGTGGTACTGTCCCGATTCGTCCATATAATACAGAGTCCCGTAATGCTCAGGTAAGTCGACACCGAAATCATCATTGGTCGGCATATAAAATAACTTCAAGTGCTCTTCCTGACGGTCCTTGGTTTCTTTAATGAATGTGCCTTTCGTTCCGTAAACTGCAAAACTTGGGCGCTCTTTCAGTCTGAAATAACTTGATTTCACTGATACTTTTACATGGTTCGGATAGAAAAAGTCCAGATCAAAGTAATCATTCATCCGGCCTTCACCCAGCAACTGTCTCACATCGTATTGGATTTTTTCAGGATCCCCAAAGTAAGAAAGGACCTGATCGGCTGTATGGCAGGCATGGGTATATAAAAAGCTCTCCATTGGATCAAAGTGATCAACACCGTGAGGGACTTCTGGACGGAAGTAGTCAAAGTGCATCTCGACTTCAAGTATCTCTCCCAGCTTCCCGCTTTCAATGACCTTTTGAACAGTCAGAAAGTCCGAATCGAATCGACGATTCTGATAACATTGAACGAACAACTCTTTTTCTTCAGCCAGCTCAAACAATTCTTTCGCCTGTTCGCTTGTTTCAGAAAAAGGCTTCTCGACTAAGACATTCTTGCCATTCAATAGTGCCTCTTTAGCCAATGGATAGTGAGTGTGAGGTGGAGTGGACAATACGACCAGATCAATTGCTGAGTCATTCCAGATATCCTGGATATCACTGACGTATTCCACACCATCAATAGGTTCCCAGACCGAATTTGAATCTCTGGACAAAATCTTTTTGATACTAATTCTATTGACCTGCCTTGAAAATGGGATGTGATAACGATTCGCGCTCTTTCCGTTTCCTATATAAGCAATGTTAAGCATGATTTTCCTCCTGAGTATCGTTCTCTACTAGGTACACTTCCATTTAATCATGCTGGTTAATAGAAGTAAAACAAATTGATAGACTGGGTAGTTTTTTCCAAAATAAGGCGCTGGATCCGCTTCTATCTGACAGTTTTGACCGGATACAGATTGACATCATTTTTGAGATAAGGCAAACTTGATGGAAAGGAGGTCAGGATCATGTCATTAACAGCCGCTTTACAGAACACGATTCGCTTCAATCCATCCGAAGAAGCCGTCGCTCAGTACATACTAGATCATCGTGAACAGGTTTTAAACCTGTCCATTCAAACCCTGTCGGAACGAACATTTACGTCCCCTTCAACAATTGTGAGACTATGTCGTAAGGTTGGACTGAAAGGCTTTAAAGATTTTAAAATAAAATGGTCCGCAGAGCTTCAGAAAGAATATAACACGATCTCGAATGTAGACCCTGATTTTCCATTTACCGATGATGATTCCTACGGTGAGATTCAGAAAAAGATTCTAGAACTGTTCACTGATTCGCTGAATAAAACCAATCAAATTTTATCCAATGATCAAGTGGAAACAGCAGTGGAATATTTACTGAAAGCCAAGAAAATTGGTGTTTTCGCATATGGAGATACCTATTTACCTGCTTTAAATTTCCAGAATAAATTGATGAAAATCGATATGGCCGTTCAGTTGGCTACACTTCCGGGAGAAAATCGTCACTTGGCAACAAATTTCAAAACAGGTGACTGTGCCATTGTTATATCCTACAGTGGTGAAAGTAAGAACAATTATTACATTACTCAACTGTTGAAAGAAAGTGGCACGACGGTCATTGTGATCACAGGAAACACGCACTCTCATATCGCCTCGCTTGCTGATCTGGTCCTGCCCGTCGCCAAAAACGAAAGCCAGTCAGTTAAGTTATCTACTTTTTCGTCTCAAGTCGCCATCGACTATGTACTCAATACAGTTTACGGATGTCTCTTTGTGTCCAATTATGAAACAAACCAATCCAAACGGATCGCTTCAGAGACCCTTTTTTTAGACGACCGTTTTTAATTCTTAATAAAAATGGATTTAAAGAGCTCGATCATGATTCATTGCTTGTTCAGCTTCGTTAAACCAAAACGCCAAAGCATTAAATACCGATCAGCAGTAATGGATCTCACTATAAATTGAAAACGGGTAAGCGACTGTTATTTATCAACAGTTTCTTATCCGTTTTTTGTCGCTTCGACCTTGCCGAAAAATCATTCCATTTAGAGAGAATCCAATTTTAAATTCGCTTCATTTTCATTTCTCTATATAATGTCTCTATTCCTGCATCAAAACAATGCCCCGACAAATCCCATTACAAAGGGCGCTAGTATAACGACGACAATCCCTGTCAAGACAATCGACAGTCCTGCCATTGCCGCCTGGACATCGCCTAGCTCGATGGCTTTAGCCGTTCCCATCGCGTGTGAGCCGGATCCCAGTGCCACGCCTTGAGCAACTGGATCGGTTATCTTAAGCAGTGCAAAAATTGGCGGACCCACAATAGTTCCCAGAACACCCGTAAAGACGACAATTGCCACCGTCAGTGAGACGATGCCGCCTAGTGATTCAGAGACTCCCAATGCAATAGCTGTCGTAATCGATTTTGGAAATAAGGTTGCCACAAGCTCCTCATTGAATTGAAAGAGGATACTCACCATCACCAGTATGGCTGAATGGAACAAAACGCCTAACGCAATACCTGAAATGATTGCAGTATAGTACTTTTTCAGATAAACAATATTTTTTTCCAGTTTGATTGCCAGAGCAACGGTTGCCGGTGTAATCCACAAGTTAATGAACCGACCGCCTTCGTTGTAATTATCATATGAAATACCCGTGATCAGTAACAGTATAATGATACTGGTGATCGCAAACACCAGCGGATTGAACAAGGGAATCGATGGCCACCTTCTGTGAAAAAGCGTGCCCAGCAGGAAAAAGAAAAATGTGATGAATAAGCCGAAAAATGGATTGATTGATAGTAAATCCCACATCTTACACCGCCTCCTTACTTACAGATGTATTCTGAAGTTTGTCATCTGTTCGGCGCTTGATCCGTTGAACAATATACGCTACAAACGCAATCATTAAAGTAGTCGTGATAAAAATAGTGACCAGCAGCTGCCACCAAATGTCGCCCAATATGCCAAAGTTAGTCATCAGTCCCACACCTGCAGGGACGAAGAATATAGCCATATTATCTGTCAGCCAATTCCCGACTTCCTCTACTTGTACGAGTTTAACCCATTTAAAATGCAAAGCAATGAATAATAAGACCATCCCGATCACACTACCCGGAACAGGAAATGGGCTGATCAGCGAAAGTAACTCCCCAATAAACGAGAATAAAAATATCCAGAAAAGCTGTTTTAATTGTCTCATTTTTTCTCCTCCTAAAGCTTCATCTGCTCTATTTTAAAGGAAATTCAGGAGATTGAAAAGCTATGAAACCGTATTTGTTCACTATTTAACATGATAATCTCATTTAAGCTATAATAGACCTGGACGTAGGCCTAGAAACAAATAGGTTAGTTGTGATTCATTGTTCAAACATATAACGTGTTCTCACTCTCTTATTCTGGGAACAGTTTTTAAATGTGTCTTCATTACATACAAAAAAGACCTCCCAAAGTGGCAGGCCTTTTCTGCTAATATAACGCTTTAATTTATCTAAAAATCATTCCTCCGTCTGATACAATTGATTGACCTGTAATGTAATTTGAATCACTAGAAGCTAAGAAGGCAACAAGATTAGCAACATCTTCCGGTTCCTGTGTTCTTCCAAGAGCAATGTCCTGAGCATACTTCTCAAAGGCCTCTCCTTTTTCAGTTCCCATATGTTCCATCATTTTTTCATCTAATCTATCCCACATACCTGTTCCCGCTATACCAGGACAGTAGGCGTTGACTGTAATTTTATCTGGCGCCAGTTCTTTCGCAGCAGCCTGGGTTACCCCTTTCACTGCAAACTTAGACGCGCTGTAAGGTGACAGCATTTCAAACCCTTCCTGTCCGGCAATACTGCAGGCATTAATGATTTTCCCGCCTTCCCCCTGTTCTTTCATCTGGTTGGCAGCTGCCTGAATACCGTACATGACACCTTTGACATTGATATCCAGTACGAAGTCGATATTCTCTGGCTTCAATTCGGTAATAGGCGCTACTTCACCTTCTACTCCAGCGTTGTTTATGAACACATCCAGTCGACCAAACTTCTCTACTGCAAATTTAACCAGACTGTTCTGATCTTCTAGTTTAGAGACATTGCCTTTAAACGTTTCTATGGCAAAGTCGTCTTTTGAGAACTCTTCTTTAGCTGAATCTAATGCTTCTTCATCCAAATCACTGATGACTATGGAGAATCCATCATTTGCCAGTCTCTTGGCTATTCCTTTTCCTAACCCCTGGGCTCCACCTGTAATGACTGCTACTTTATTTTTTGACATTAACGTAACCTCCTGTAAAAGATAATGGTAACTAATCAGTAAAAAAGCTTCAGAGTTCACCTCCAGATAATTAACCTCTATACTCAAATTAACATATATGCGCGTTCATATCTAATAAATGCACTTAAATACTTCGACTTAACTCAATCTATTCATATAAAAGATCAATCTGGGTATAATGATACTGTATTCGCTGTTTTTTCCCGTTTCTGTGACTGGTAGTTAAGTAACCGCATGCCATTAAAAATGACGACAAGTATGCTTGCTTCATGAACCAGCATGCCGATCGACATGTTCATCCAATCACTGAAAAACACGCTGGTCAAAAGGACAAGTACGACTCCTACTGCAATCATAATATTCTGAATCATATTATTCGATGTGGCTTTTGTCAAGCCTATTGCATGCGGCAGATGACTGAAATCCGAGTTCATCAAAACGACATCCGAGGTCTCAATAGCCACATCCGTTCCATTGCCCATTGCTATCCCAATATCGGCTAAAGCTAATGATGGGCTGTCATTTACGCCGTCCCCTACGAAAGCGACAATCTGTCCTGCTTCCTGAATTTTTCTGATATACGCTGATTTATCTTCAGGGAGCATGTGACCATGAGCTTCTGTGAGTCCTAATTCCCCAGCTACTGAGTCAACTGTTCCCTGATTATCACCAGACAGTACCACCAAGTTTTTGACTCCCAGCTGTTTCAGTTCTTCCAGACTATCTTTTACCCCACGGCGTACCTTATCACGTATCCCCATCAATAATGCCACTTGTCCATCCACTGCAGTTAAAACAAGTGAGTTCCCGTTTTTTTCAAACTGTCTGACATCACGTAACACCTGTTCATCCAGCAGGACATCTTCTCTATCCATCAGTGACACATTCCCTACTGCTATGCGGTGACCATCTACAGTCGAAATGACGCCACCACCTCTGACTACTTCTGTGTCTTCAACCCGATAATGATGAGCGTCTTTAATTTCTGCCACAATGGCTTGGGCTAGTGGGTGGTCTGATTCAAGCTCGACACTTGATAAATAGTTCAAAACCATCTGATGGTCACTGACATAGATTTCCGTTTCAGCTACAGTCGGACTACCGGCTGTCAGTGTGCCTGTTTTGTCAAATACAATAGTATCCACTCGACTTAAATCATGAATGACTTCACTCCCTTTAAGCAGTACACCATTACGCGCCCCGTTTCCGATACCCGCTACGTTTGATACAGGCACACCAATGACAAGCGCACCAGGACATCCCAGCACTAATATAGTGATAGCCAGTTCCAGGTTCTGACTGATCAGCAGAACGACCAATGACAGCAGCAATACAACGGGTGTATAGTATTTTGAAAAACGATCAATAAATCGCTCTGCTTCAGATTTGGAATCCTGTGCTTCTTCAACCAGTTCGATTATTTTTCCAAAGGTGGTGTCTTCCCCGACCCGATCAGCACGCATTTGAATGGTCCCATTTTCCAGAATGGTTCCGGCATAAACTGATGCATCTACGGATTTAGGGGCGGGAACAGATTCACCAGTTATGCTCGCTTCATTGATGTAGCCGCTCCCGACTAGGACTGTCCCATCTACTGGGACTTTCGCTCCAGTTTTGACCAGTAAAATATCCCCTTCATCTACTTCATCTATATCCACTTCTTCAAAACTTCCTCCAGCTGTCTGCACCAATGCACTCTCCGGAGCCATCTCCGTTAATTCTTTAATAGCAGAACGTGTTTTGTTCAGTGTCCTCTGCTCCAGATAATGACCTAATAAAAAAAGGAATGTGACTATAGCCGACTCTTCAAAATTTCGAATCAGAAAAGCGCCGGTTACAGCAATCGTTACTAAAACATCGATGCTCACTACTTTCACTTTTAAAGCCTGATAGGCTTGTACAGCTATAGGTGCGACCCCAATAAAAGAGGCAGCTATGAGTGCCCATTCAAATACAGTCATATTTCTCAGTACAAATCGGCTGAAAAATCCTGATAGAATGAGTATACCGCTGACTAGTGTGATGGCTTTTTTATTGCTTACTATCGTTTTCTGCATGCTGATTCCTCCTGAGTATTCTTCGTTCTTCTGATGATAACTAAAGTATATGTCGTCTGAACTAATATAGTCTTGAAGTGAATCAAGATTGATAATTCTTTTAAAATGGCTATGTATAACCCGGAGAGATATCTGTAATCTTTCCGGGGAAAAAGCTTATTCAATATGGTAAGATTCATCCGATTCTTTCAGCATCGTATACACCGCTTTGTACGTTTTACAAGCGTCTGATGGAGTCGTATAGTTATTCGTCACGACACGCATTTCCTTAAACTCTTCAACTAAATCAGCCGGTTGTAACCTGGTGTTTTTCACTTTGGAATGCATCAGTTCAAACAGTTCTCGGACTCTAAACACTTCCGGATGATTGTTCCCGTGCGCTCGTGTCAGAGGTAAAGTATATAGGTCTACCTTTGGAAAATAAACGTTGACGATCTCATTAAATGGTCTCATTTTTTACCCTTCTTTCTAAATTAACCTCAAGCAAATTTAACTGTTTTTTTGATAACAGGATAACCAAGATCTTCAATTACTTTTTCAATTGCCTCACCTGACGTTTTGTTCTGGTCAAAGGCAGTCTTGACTTTACTGGAATTAAACAATACCTTGACACTTTCTTTTTCTACCCCATCTACTCCCTTGACTGCATTTTCGATTTTCTGCATACAACTTGGGCATGACAGTGTTTCTAACTTTATAATCACTTTTTCCATTCTTGATCTCTCCTTTTATTTTTTATACTCTCTCTTACAACTTCAGTATAGTACGTACTCTTTTTCAGAAACTTGATGCGTATCAAGTCTATAAAACTATTTTTCAAAAAAATGTTTGTCCTTTCTTCAATTCCATCCTAGTTGGGTTGTCTATGTGTCTCTCTATATTTCAGTCCTTAAAAAGGAACCCCCGTCATATCAGACAGGGGTTCCTTTCTTCTATTCGTTTACAGAAACAGCAACTTTTCTTCGTCAAGAATTTCTATTTTCGAGGAACTGATACGTCTGATCAGCTGCATCTCTTCCAGTTCCTTTAATTTCCGACTGACTGTTTCCGGCGTGGTTCCAATATAAGATGCCAGATCCTTTTTTGTTAATGGAAGTGTCACGATTGCCGATTGGTCATCTTCCACTAATAAATCAGCCAGATAAGATGCAAGGCGCTGCTCGGTTGATTCTGTTGAAAATTGCGCGGCCTGTTGTTCACTTTCGTCTAGACGGCTAGACAATGCCTGGAGAATTTTCAATGAAATGGATGGGTATTTAATCAGCAGCTTCTGAAGTGATGCCCGCGTTATCTGGCAGACCGATGTCGCCTCCATTGCCTCAGCATAATTTTCATGTACTGTCTCATTAAAAAGAGCCAGTTCTCCTGTAAATTCTCCCGGTTTCAACACACGAACAAGCTGTTCTTTACCTGATTCAGATAACCGGTATATCCGCAGACTTCCCTTGTTCACTATCGTCAGTACATCAGAAGTATCCCCCGCTCGATAAATCAGCTCTCCTCTTTTAAATGAATGAGCCTGAACCGTCTCCATTATTTCTTCCATTTGAAGGGTATCCAGATGATTGAAGATCGGCACCATAGAAACACATCCTCGATGAGAAACACTGCATACTCTCTTTTCTGACTGATCTTTTTTAGTCATTTTTGCATCTCCTATTACTATTGAACGTATCCTTTTTCCACTTAAAAAAGTCGCCTGTTACTAATTATGTTACACTTACTATATCATATTAAATTGACGAATAACTTGATATCTATCAAGTAAATCAAGACAAATACCGGAGGAAAACGTGTGGATATTACATTAATTTTATTAATCGTGGGTGCAATTTTTCTGGGATCTCTGATGCGCTCTACATTTGGGTTTGGAGATTCTGTCATCAGCATGCCTCTACTAGCTCTGCTTCCTATTCCTTTTTCTGCTTCTGTCGCATTAGTTGGATTAGTCGGTTTTACAGTCGCTTTGTTCTCTGTGTTTACCAACTGGAACCAATTAGATAAACGCATATTGACGTGGCTGTCTCTATCAACAGTTCTAGGGATCCCCTTCGGCTTGTTTCTGGTCCGGTCTGTTGAAAGACGTTGGGTCAATCTAGTCCTGGGTTCATTGTTAGTCATCTATTCCAGCTATTCTATCTTGAGTTCAAGAAGAAAATCCAAAATGATGAACTCTCAGTTTACACACCCTTTAATTTCCGTGCCCTTCGGCTTTGCGTCCGGAATGCTTGGAAGTGCGTATAACATGAATGGGATTCCAATCGTGCTTTACGGTACATCGAGAAAATGGCCACCAAAAGAATTCAAGGACAACCTGCAGGCCCATTTCTTACTATCGAGTTCACTCATTATTTTCAGCCATTTCTTAAGTGGGTTCTGGACAAGAGAAGTCGGGTTATATTACTTTTTGTCTATTCCTGCCGTTGTTATTGCCATTTCACTCGGTAATTACCTGTATTCAAAAATTCAGGTCGACAAGTTCAGGAAATTTGTCATCTACTTCATTTTTCTCTTAGGTGTATTTACACTTGTAGAATTTCTCACTGTATGAGTATAAAAAAAGCCTCCAGGGGTTCATTTCTCCTGGAGGCTCATTTTCTAATTAGTGATTTAGTTTGCTGATTAATCTTCGTTAGGATCTTTTTCAGCGTCTTTGTGTGTCGGGTGAATGGTGCCTTCTACATGGTCTGGGCCAGCATATATAGTATACAGTTTAAGGGGCTTGTCTCCAGTGTTCTCAATGTTATGCCACATGTCAGCCGGTACAAACACAGCATCGTCATCAGCTACTTTTTCTTCTATATTTAAATCATCCTTGGTTGGACCCATTTTACATACGCCCTGGCCTTCTTCGATTCGGATAAACTGATCGATGCCTTCGTGAACTTCCAAACCGATGTCATCTCCTGGTTCGATTGACATAACCGTAACCTGCAGCTTTTTGCCCGTCCATATCGTCGTACGATAGTTATTGTTATCCATCGTTGCTTTCTCGATATTGATAACATAAGGTTCTTTTCCGTGATCTTTGTAATCTATTTCCATTTCTTCTTCCTCCTTATTTGATTATACCTATTCTAATGTAAGAATAGCACTTTAGAGAAAAAACTCAACCAATTGTGCTCTAACGGTTGTAAACCCTATTAAATCAACTTAGCGTATAATGACAGCTCATCATTCTTTATGATAATAGTGATAATTACAGCTAGAGATACTCAAGATCGTCTTTCACTCTAATCCTAGTATGGCAGAAATAAACGTTAATCCCTTGACGCAGATCAACTTTATGCTTCCACTTTATAATCGGTTTAAACTGTATCCTTTTCCCGAAAGCCGTGTAGCGATAATCAGGAAAAGGATATGACTCTTAGTCCCACTTCTTCCACAATCATCCTCACCACTTCTGAAGTGAAGTCACGACTATAATGCCCGTTCTCTAATTTCCCCCTCTACATATTATCCCCCCTATCATCACGCTTTTTTGAATAATCATTTAACATTTAGCACAAAATTTCATCTACTTTATGGCATTTATTAAGACTGTATTCTTACCTTGCAGTTTCTATGGTATGATAGATTGGATGAAATAAAAGGATGAGTTGGAAGGAGACGCAATGTCTGTGATTGTTTTAGCAGGGATGATTGGAGCAGGAAAAAGTACCTATACTACTCTAATCTCAGAAGAATTAAATAGTGTCGCATTTTACGAACAGGTTAAGGATAACGCCATTCTGGAGAAGTTTTATGATAACCCGAAACGATGGGCTTTTTCATTACAAATTTTCTTCTTGAATACCCGTTTCAGAAGCATCAAGCAGGCACTGGTTCATCGTCACAATGTACTGGACCGGTCGATTTATGAAGATGCTTTATTTACTCGCATCAACTATGAACAAGGCAATATGAGTGAAGCAGAAATGTCCTTATATACAGATCTGCTTGATAACATGATGGAAGAAATAGAAGGCATGCCGAAAAAAGGACCAGATTTACTTATTTACTTAAGAGGCTCTCTGGAAACGCATCTGGAACGTATTCAGAAACGTGGCCGACCATTCGAGCAAATCGAAGGAAATGCAGAACTGTTGGATTATTATACAAAACTGCACAGTCGTTACGACGAGTGGTTTGCCTCATACGACAAGAGTCAGACCCTTGTGATCAACATCGATGAAGTTAACCTTGAAAGACCCGAAGACAAAGAATTAGTGATGGAAAAAGTGAAACAAGCCTTAAAAGAAACGCAAGAAGCCTAATACTACTGTAATAGAACCAACCGCTGACAGTCTCTACTCGTTCTCCCTTTGATCATTTAAAGGATACTTGTACACAAGAGACTGTTCGGCGGTTTTTTCTACATATTGGTCAACATAATCATCAGGGGTATGAAAAGCAGGAATAAGATACTTGTCGCCACAATCATGTAATCAATTTTGGCAAAATGGCCCTGCAAGCTGAACACCGTTTTAAATCCAATAAAGGCCATCGTCCACCACATCATATCAAACAAAAAAGAGGTTACTGGATTATAGGGCATCATTCCAAAGACATTGGTAAAAAATAGTGTCAGCACGGTTGTATGTAACAGTAGAACTGTTTTGATTTTAACTTTCGGGTTATGATTAGTCTTCAGGACGAGATGTAACCCGCCTATCCATATACTGAAAACAATTAGCCGTAATAGTAATTGCTCACTTCTCATTAACTCACCTCTCTCTACAGATAGTTTATCAAACCTGTCCGTTTTAGAGGTTAATATTTTCATAAGAAAGGACTGTTAACTAATGGAAGAAACCGTCTATTATTCATTAATTGCCTATGACGACTGGTCATTTTATATAGCCGCAACTCCAGAGGGCTTGTGCTTTGTAGGCTCAATGCCTGCTTCAAAAGAAGAGTGTTTGAACTGGATTCGGTCCCACTTTTCACATGCAACTATTGAAGAAAATCGGGACTCGCTTGCCCTTTACGAAAAAGCGCTTATTGACTATTTAGCAAAAAAATCCCGTTCGATCGATGTTTCTGTTATTCAGTTGGGCACTTCTTTCCAAATCGAGTAGGAGATAAATGATTAATTCATTTATCGTCCTCTCACACCACCGTACGTACGGTTCCGTATACGGCGGTTCAATATCTTAAGTAAGC
>NZ_PVTO01000033.1 GCF_003003275.1 Alkalibacterium olivapovliticus | reverse complement strand
CTAACTCTTCTAGTTTATCAAATAGAACGAAAGTATGGGATAAAAGTGCACATTATTATC
The DNA here is from genome assembly GCF_003003275.1 of Alkalibacterium olivapovliticus. Lineage (GTDB taxonomy): Bacteria > Bacillota > Bacilli > Lactobacillales > Carnobacteriaceae_A > Alkalibacterium > Alkalibacterium olivapovliticum. The sequence goes on along the minus strand of NZ_PVTO01000033.1, from coordinate 23,863 downwards.
TAGCAGTAACTGCATAATACAGTTTAGCAGTCACAAATTCTTATTGTGACAAACTCACCTTTATTCTAGATACACTATTTTATATAGTTTCATGTATTCAAAACCTTGCTTTATTAAGGACTTTTTAACCGATTTTTTTAGTAAGATTCCTTGTCAGTATACTAATAAATAGGGTAGATTAAAATGTTAAAAACAGATAAATTACTCAAATTAATCTGATGAATTAGAGGGTTCTCTATATTTCTTCATTTCTTTTATAGTTATCTTTATTTTGATTCAAAAATGCATTCTTATGACAAGAACTGGTATACCTTTCTAATATAAGTGTTCCAAGTAGTGTGGCACACAAGAGACGCGTTAAACGTTACTGTACAGACTAATAAAGCAAAAAAAGATGCATCGATACCATAAAAGAAAATTTTGGTAGTATCAATGCATCGTTTTTTAGTTTAATTTAACTCTTATTAATTAACATGTGATTGGCTTTCTTTTTTATTGTAAAGATAGTTGAACAAGAGTATACCACCATAATATCCCGCAAACCAAGGAAGATCATTCATCATGTGCTGGGCTGTTGTTGAAGTGGGTTGAGAAAAAACAGATGGAAAAAAAGATAGAAAAGAAAATACAGAATAAATCATAAAGAGAATAACGAGTAAAATATATAAGCTCTTTGTTTTCGAAAAATAAAGTGAATACAAAGATAAAATGATTAATATAGCCGCAATAGTTATAGGAATAAGTACACGTCCTATCAAACTAAGACTAGTTATTGTACCACGCATAAAAAGAGCCTGAAATGACGATATGTACAGGCTATATAGATAAAGAAGTAAAGCAGGAATAACCGTGAGTAAAACAATAAAAATATTTTTTTTCATTTCGTACCTCCCAAAAGACTAGATTTTTAATTTAACATAATTCTAAGTACAAATTGTATCGTACCCTTCGATTGGAATAGTTTTTTCTCCTAAACTCTGCCAAGTGTAATTTAACGGCTATCAATAGTTTTTTTAGTATAAATCCCTCCTATTCATTTTGTACAGTAAAACTTAACAAAATTCCCAATAGAATGAATAATGTAGAGCTATTATACAAAAAGAGAAATAATAAATAAGGTAAACCTACAAAGAAATGAAAGAATAATAAAGTAAAATACACTAGCAAAAAGAAAGTGAATAAATACATATAATACTTTCTAAATTTATCAGTTATATTAAATTTAGAAACCAGTAAAAATGTTCTTCCTAATATCGCAAACAATGAACTGAAAAAAACTGGACGACCAAGTAAAGCGATCGCTTGCGGATGGAGTAAGGAGAAAGTAATAGCAGAAAGTTCTCTAAGATACAGCTCATAATAAATAATGTAGGACAAACTTAAAACAAGGAAAAAAAGGCTTATTACTAGGAATATTTTGTTCCTATTATTAATGTTGTTCATCATAAAAACTACCCCTTTGATAATATTGAAATTTTTAGTCACCATTTAATAAAATTTATTTATATCAAAAAATCTAAGCATAATCCTTTTCCTCGTCCATTGATTTTTTATTGCTCATCAATTCTTCCAATCTTAAATTAGCCAAAACACTAAATTTAGAATTTTCTTGAATTTCAAAAAGAGATTGAGAAATTTTATAAGACTTTGTAGCCTCTTCGTACTGTTTTAGTTTATTTAATATGAAGCCTCTATGATAATAAAGGTCGGCCAATCCCATAATTGAATTGTTGCATTTTGAGATCTCTATGCCTTGAAATAATAGTTCTAATGCATACTCATCTTTATTTAAGCTTTCCAAGCAAAGCGAGTAATTTAATAGTAATTTCACTTTTGACCGAATGCCAATTTTATTAGAAAACCACTTTAAGCCCATCTCGAAATATTTACAGGACTTTTCGTAATTTTCTAATTCATAATAGACTATACCAATACTACATGTAACATCTACTGCTAGATCAGGAGATAAGTCAGCGGTGCTCAACTTATCGAACTCTTGAAGAGCTTTATTAGGATTATTCTCTCGATAATAATAAAGCAAGCCTTTAATCCATCGGAAATAGAAGGTGTACATGTCTGTTTCATTGTCTTTAATAGTATCTAAATTGGATCTATATATGAGTTCTATCATTCCGTAATCTCTCTTAGTAAGGCTTATATCAATCATATCTTTTATATTTTTTATTTTATCAATGTAAGTAGTTTTCAATTCGACATTCCTGAAATCAACTAGATCCTCATTGAATTTTTTTGATAATTTTTTTAGAATTTTTTCATTAGGGATGACTTCATTATTTTCAATCTTACTTATCATAGTTTGTGCACATATGCCTTCTGCAAGTTGGGCTTGTGTCCAATCGAACTCTTTTCGCAGCTTTTTTATATACATTCCTAAATCCATAACAATTAATGTCCCCTCTGTGAAATTGCATTTGTTGTTATTATTATAATGTTTAAAAGTAGTAAAATCAATATATGTTAGTAAAATCTCTTGATTTACTAATAAATATTAAATATAATGGATTCATAAGGGTATGTAATAATTTTTAATAACATTTTATTAAGTCTTAACTATAAATACAGCGTGAACTGCACACAATCTTTTTATTTGAGTTTCAATTTAAGATTAGAATTCAAATATCTAAATACTACATATAAAAAAGCAAATAGTTTCTTGAATTATATTTAAACTGGAGGAGAGCGAATGAAAGAATATATTTTATTCGAAACTAAATTGTACGTTAAAAATAGAAAAAATCTTTTTTTGATTTTAGGAGTAGCTGTTTTTGTACTAGGATTATTATTTTACATACCTTATCAAAGAGTCGAAAATATTGATGATAAAATTGAAAGTGAAGCTTTAGCTGTTCGCAATGCCATTGCCTATGTTCCTTTGCACGAAGTAGAACAAGGGACTTACAGTGATGAATATGGCTATTATGATCATTTATTGAGTGAGTCATCTGCCATTGCTTCCCAAGAGGTCGCTATAACTATGTTTGATGATTTAAACCAATATGTAACTGCTGGATTACAAGTGACGGATTCACGTATCCAGTCACACGAAGAAGGATATGGGTCATTACCGCAAGAATTTATTGTACCTTTAGCACAGTCATTAAGAGAACGAGAAGTATATGAATATCTTCAAGAAAACAATCTGCAGATAGAACCGAACGCTGAGAATGGAGCCAATATGTTGGTCATAGGAATCAGATGGTTCAGTGCAGTGTGCTTCTTGTTTATCCTGTTTTTATCCTGCGATATCTTAACAAATGACAACGAACATAAAACCATTATTTCAGCCTATCCCATCGATGCAAATCGCAGGTTGATTGGGAAATTAATCATTCAGTCATTAGTTACTATAGTTGCGTTAACTAGTTTATTTGCTGCAGGATACCTTATCTCTTCATTATTCTTTGATATAGGAACGATGACATACCCAGTGCCAATTTATTTATCAGGGGAATTTACAGCGGTACCAACCTCCATCTTTATTTTTACTTTCATTGTTTTATTTTTATTTTTTATGATTCATATGATTTTATTCTCAGCCTTATTAAACGTCTTATTTAGAAACAAATATTTGAATATATTTATAGGGGGTTTGCTTTATATTTTGAGTTTTCTGTTCTCTTCACAGGTTTCTTTTTTTCGTTTCGCTCCAATTAATTATTTTGATCCCGCAGCTGTCTTAAGAGGAGACTTAGCGGTTCAGTTCAATCAGTCATCAAATGACTGGATAACAGCCATCATTATTTTAGGACTGTGGAGTGCAGGTTATGCTGCTATTCTATCATTTGTATTTGCTCGGAAAAACCGCGTGAAATTAGAGCAGATAAAAGGAGGCAGCGCAGCGTGATTCAGTACTTTAGATTTGAACTGAAAGCCTTCAGCCGTAATAAAAAAAATCTAGCGGTCATCATACTTCTTCTATTAGCGTCTTTATATTACTCAATTATTTTAGTGCCCGACTATCAGCCCAACGAGTCGGTAGACGAGAGCGATATACGGTCGGAACATGACTCAATGGTCTATTGGATAGATAATATGCAAGGGGACGGAATTAGTTCTGGAGCTCAATTCGCTTTAGCCTACTATCCAGAGTTGATAAATATTGATTCACAAAGGTTACAGGCTTTGGAAGAAGAAGATTACCAGAATTATACAGATTGGACTGCTGAGTGGTACACCTATCAAGATACCTATACTTTTGGGTACCCTGAATTTCTATCATACAACCACGTATATTATGGACCGGACCAAGATTACCCCCTACAAGAAGGGTCTTACTGGTACCGTGAAACAGCCAGACGATACGAAGAGTATGTGAATGAAGGGATTGATTTGACTGTAGATGTTTTAGAGGAACGAACGGCTCTACAGACAGTTTACCGGTTGTTAAATAGCACAATTGTTCCAATCCTACTGATTACAGTTATTGTTTTTTATGCAAATGACATTGTTGTTAAAGACAGAAAACACTTAACGATTACCAAAAGCTTTCCACTTTCTTTCTCGGGAAAATTATGGACGAAGACGATGGTTGTTTTAACGACAACAGGAGTAACTATTTTGGTATTTTTCCTTATTATTCTTCTAGCCGTTGGTTTTAGGCATGGGGTTGGTTCGTTTTCTATACCCATCACCGTTTACGATGGTCTAGTGCTTCAAAATAGAGGAACGTTTAATAGTATAAGTTTGGGTTTGTTTTATATCCAGGCCTTTTCGTTACTGTTACTTATTAGTTATCTCTTTACACGAATAATTATTTTACTGAGTCTGCTCGTTAGAAATGAATTTTTTAACCTTTTTGCAGGTATTGCTTTAATTTTTACTGAACGACTGTACTATATAAGAGGTATTGGGTCTTTTTCCGACGTGGATTTGTTGCCCTCTACATTTTTCCCAGTAGGACAGGTGCTAAGTGGTTATCAAAACCATTTGTATAACTCCCCAGCAATCACATTTGAAAATGGTGTTTTATCCTTAATGGCAGCTATCCTTTTGGTTGAGATGATATTGTTTATTGCGACGAGATTTAAACGAATCAGGACATATATTTAGAAAAGGAGACTCAATATGCTGAGAATAGAAAATGTGCAAAAAGCGTTTGGGAAAAAAGTTATTCTAAATGAGGTAACCTTTGAAGCTAAGGCCGGTGAAATTATCGGATTGGTTGCTCCGAACGGAACAGGTAAATCAACATTGCTTAACATTATAATGAACTTTGTGTCTCCTGACTCTGGTCGTGTATCCATAAAAGATGATCTTGATTACAGTTCCAAAAAAAATGAAATTAAAATGCATGAGCACTTATCTTTTTTGCCAGAACTGAATGATTTGTATGAAGAATTGAGTGGGACAGAACATCTGAAGCTGTATGCTAAAATGTGGAAGAAAGATGTCAATAAAATACAAGGAATCGTCAACCGTCTTAATATGCAGGGGTACGTCAAAAAACCGGTACGTACTTATTCATTAGGTATGCGACAGCGATTAGCATTCGCCATGATTTTAGCTTCGGATACTGACATTATGTTGATGGACGAAGTTATGAATGGATTGGATCCAGATAATGTCGCTTTATTGACGAAAGTACTCATTGAATTAAAGAAGAATGGTAAAATAGTACTCATTGCCTCACATTTACTGGACAACCTCGATTTGTACGCTGATCGTATACTTTTTTTCAGGGAAGGTAATATTTTACTTGAAACTAGAGAAGACAGTGTTGGCTTAGCTGATAGGACATTCATAAAGATTCCTGTTACTAACAAAGATTATAAATTCATACTCGATAACAAAACATTACCAGTGGGTAGTCAATTCATAGCAAATAAGCTATTGGCGATTCCCATAAAAGATCTCAGTAAAGAGGATATTGGTTTATGGATCAATTATTTTATAGAAAATGGAAAACTAAACGTAACTATCGGTCAAATTGGAACGTCAGAATGGTATGAAGAGTTTTACAATTAAACGAGGGTTATAATTGAACGGATTAGCAATATTATATTTATTGCTTTAGGAGTTTACACTCTAGTAGGGTATGAATTCATTTCATCTTTAAGCTTACTTTCTTTCTGAACATCCAAGACTTCTTTTAAATAAGATGAGACACAAATCGCTCGGTAATCGATTATCTGTATGGAAAATTGTGGTGTTTGAATTAAATTTAAGTTAATTATTGTGTAAGTTAATAATTAAAAGAACTCCTTTAGTTCGGTTGGTTTAGTCACATTAACCGTACCAGAAAGTTTTTTTTACACTGATGGAAAAATTGCCTATGCGGATGAGAGCCAAAATGAAAATTTGATTTCGAATATAGAAGAGGCAGAATTCTCAAAAGATTTAACAACTATTTGCAATTCCGTAAAAGCTGCAGAAAAACCCCCCATTAATATTCTAGACTCAGAAGCAAAAAAGGTAGAAAATGAAACTGAAAAAAATTCTTAGATTCATCCAAGAACAGAATTTAAAAGAAGCAGTACTTATGTTCAGAGTAAATGACTATTGATTACATGATGTTACTGAACAATAATCTTTGCCAAGTCTATCTAACGAAAATAACTTTTCATGTTTGAATGTGGGTAGTCAAGTAACAAGAACAGAATGGCAGTCGCTCTGTTAGAATTGAAACTACTTTTGGCGCAGCGTTCAATCTCACTGTAAACAATAGCTATACGGGATTTTCCTATACTGCTGGTAACCGCGGAATTAATTATTATCGCTCCTATGATTTAGTGCTAGATTGATAACCCCAGTAACAGTCGGTGGTGTAGAATTACCGCTGAGAGGAACATGCCATTGGGGAAGAAGGACAGATACCATTAACTTAAGGTAAAAAAAAGACAGGAGGTTTAAATATGAGCAAACATAATAAAACAGCAAATTCGTTTTTTTCTATATTTATACTAACTTTGAATTCTTTTTTTCTAACATTTGAATTAGAGCAGTTATTTAGAATTGAAAGATATATTGATACTTATGGGAGGTCCGCACGAATAAGCGAGAGTATTGCACTTGAGATGCAATATATAAACCAGTTGCGAGAATCAATTGGTACATGGGTAACTATCATAAGTGTAGTTTTTTTTCTTTTCATGATACTAAAATATAAGAAATATATAGTACACTTTTTCTATATAGTATCCGCTATAAATTTATTTTTTTTGATTGGAACTATAGTGTTATCTGTCTTAGGGCCTTTTCATATTATTGAATTAGTTGCTGCTTTAACAATACCTCTCTTAATAAATTTAGTTTTAGGTTTCAGACTTTTTGTGAATTTTTTTAAAACAAAACACCAATATAGAAAATTAAGACAGTTTAGTAAATAATATTAGAGACTATCGCAAGCCTATTATACGATCAATAAGACGTGAGCAGGAATGAATATCAATTAAAAAACTATTTGGGATTATCTTAAATAGCTTTTTTTTTAATTTTAATCTGAAAGAACACTACACAAGGCAGATAAAAAAATCATTGAGAAACGCAGAGCCAAAAATAAATTACTGATTTTATACATGCAAACAAAAACATTTTTACTTAGAGAAATGTCATAATTTGTAGTTTTACACTAACATGATCTGCGATAGCTCAGCTTTTTAAAAAATAGTCTTTCATAATAGAGGAGAGCTCATTTTTTCTTTTAATAGATAGCTCGAGCTAATACAATAAATGACATGAGTAATGTGCTCTATTAATAATAGAATGGTTTAATCTGTTTGTTGTTTTTTAGATTTAGTTATACGCTATAATAAATACCGAGTTGTACAAAGGAGAATTATAAATGAATTTTATTATTTATGGCATGCTAGGTATGATTTTAGGAACCATGTTAATTCTTTCTGGCTCTACAGGAGATGTGTTAGGAGTTTGGCTTTTCATAGGTGGAGCTATTCTTATCATACAAGGAAAGAATAAAGATAGAAAAGAGAATAATTCTATCAAATGATTTTTAGAATTTTAATATGCTGAATTCTTGTTTCAATCTATAGTTGGTGACAACCGTTCTTTTGAATTGATTAGTTGAATACATGAAATTGGATATAATCGTGTATCATAGATCTTAATTTATTGTGTTTTTTTTCACTTTAGAATTTCAATAAAGTAACCACTATACATTACACGGTTAGCAACAATTGAGTAGAATCTAAACAAATAATTTAATTTTCATATATGATTAAAGAAAAATTATTAAGAGGTGTTTTTTATGGAATTTATACAACAATCTATTGAATTGAATAGACCTTTTCTAATGTTCGAAGTTCTTTTCTTAATTGGAGGAATCATACTTATAGTAGCAGGATACAAAATTAAGAAAAAAAGTAAGAGTTCTGGGGTAGTGAGTATTGTTGTGGGTATCATAATAGTTTTTTTATCAATATATATCATGTTTTCAACACTTATATTTCGATTAAATTCGTAGTTATTAGTCCAGTTTGTTAAGGTACAAATGAGTTTATCATACTGTTAATTATGATAAACTCATACTTTCAACCAAGAGAGTGGCATCACAAGTCTTGTCGGATTTCTTTATGATGGAAAAGTTGTTGATCAAATTGAGATAGATAATGTAATAAATTCAAAAGAGCATTCAATACATTTTAAGTTAATTGCAATCCTAATTGTTTGTTTGAAAATACAAATCAATACATGAAATTCTATAAAATCGTGTATCAAGTGTATTTTGCAAGAATAAAATCCATCAGAGTGCAGGAAATTTATCCATAACTTTGCAGTTCCCATTTAGTCAATTTCTGAATTGAGACAAAGCGTTGGTATACCGGTAACTTGTGCCCGCAAAAGTGAAGATATGGGCGTGATGAATCAATCGATCCACTAGTGCACTGGTCAATCTTGAATCTTGAAACACTTTACTCCAAGAGCTAAATTCCAGATTCGTAGTGATAATCAAACTTTTCTCTTCGTAAAAATCTGATATTAAGTGAAATAGTAATTCTGCACCTTCTTTATCTAACGGTAAGTAGCCTAGTTCATCTAAAATAAGTAGGTCACATTTGAGAATTGTTTTCCTGGTTCGTGCTAGCGTCCCTCGATGGGACGCTTTTTGTAATTTATCGACTAAGTCCATTACACGATAAAACTGGACATCTTTTCCATTTCGACAAGCTTCTATGCCTAGCGCTGTAGCCAACGTTGTTTTTCCTGTCCCAGGAGTACCTACTAAAATCAAGTTCTCTCTACGGTGTAAAAAATCTAAGGTAACGAGTTCCTGACGACTCGTTGAAGACGGAATTCCTATCTGATCATGCCACTCATATTGACTGATGGGTTTAGTCGATTTGAATCCTGCTTTACGAATAAGCCGATCGGCTTTTGCATGTTCCCGTTCTCGCTGTTCATACTTCAAGCAGTTTAATAGCTCTTCGTATAATACTTCTGATTTATTTTCCTCAGTAACGTAATCATAAACGTACGCTAGTCGCATTCGTTTACACAGTTGTTTCAATTCGTTTTCCATTATTTGGCCCTCACTTTCGGAGATAAAGCATCATATATCACGAGAGAAGAGGACGCATCTTTTTCAACGGATTCTGTTGTTTGTAAGACGATCTCCACAAATTTTTCTTCAATCTCGGATAGGGAATAAAGCTCAAGTAAGGAAATCAGTTGATTTGTGCGTGTGTTTCTTTCAGCTAGGCTGGTTTCTAACAAATAGCTTTTGATTTTTTGAGGGATAAACTTTTGATACTTAGAATGGATAATTAATCTCGGCTTTTGACGATAGGTTTTGAAAACTTCAATCCAATCGATTTCCTGAGATTCTCCTATATAAGGACGAGGTCCTTCATAGATCATTTCTCCCATTCTATCAACACATCTGAATCGATCCCAGAACAATTGCAAGATAACCTTTCGGTTACGCCCGATTCTTGGTATATGAATGGATTGATCGTCTAATCTGATCTCTCCGTATTTATTTGTTTTGACTTCTTTATACTTAAATACAGGATAATCCATTTCAGATAAAGGAAGTAACTGAGCACTTTCCTCTTCCCATAACTCACTAATCAAAAAGTTTTCTTGATAGTGAATACGAGCACTATCTTCTTCAAGTTTTTGATTCAACCAATCATTAAAAGGCATATAAGATAGAAAGTCAGGAATATCGTCAAAAAAGTTATACCGTATATAACCGACCTTATTTTCTACAGATCCTTTTTCATGTCCGGAAAAAGGGTTGCAGGCAATCGGTTCAAATCTGTAATGAGCAGCAAATTGATTAAAGTCATCCGTAAAGATGGCTTCTTTTCCTCTTCCTCGAGACTGAACAACCGCTGCGGCCAGATTATCTATCCGAAGTGTTTTGGGAACAGCCTCCGCTAGTTTGAACAAAAACTTCAGACCACTTAAAAAGCACTCCTTGTTTTCTCTAGGAAGAGCTACCGCAAAGGCTCTGTTGGAATAAGGGAAGGTAAGAACCAATAGTTTGATATTCTTTATTTTGCCTTTATAAGATACACGGTAATTCCCGAAATCTAATTGACCCTCTCCCGGTGGGTGTTCCAAGCGCTCATACTGCTTATATTCTTTTACTTCATTGTGCGTATCTTTAATGTACTGACAAACGAGCCGATAACTACCATCGAACTCGTACTGTTCCTTTAGAATCCGGTGGATTCCTTTATTCAATCTTCGATCTTTTTTCTTTTCCTTACTATCTTCGAATAATAGATGATCAACGATTTCTCCATAGGTTTGTCCTCCAAACCCTTTCGTATACATCATTCCGCGTTTTCTACTATTTTTTTCTTTTGGGAGAACATCATGATCTGCGTATTTTCTAACTGTACGCCAATCATATCCGGTTTCCGTGACAATTTTATTTAAAGAATAGCCTTCTTCATTTCTCATTTTTTTGATAGAATAGATTTGGTCCATTGTGAGCATCCTTTCCCACGCCTCTCTGAAGTTCTTAGTCAAACTCCATTTTAGGCGAATGGTATGGGTGGAAGCAATGGGCTATTTTTTTTGCCCGAGTTATGGATTTTTTCCTGCAATATTCTACATATTTATTCTGCCATACACATCAAGAATCTCTTTAAAACGGGGTTCTTTTTCTTTGGAGTCTTATAATACATGATTATGTTGTATTATTCATGCAATCATTTATTGCTTTTGTGGAAGGAGAGCCGCTTAAAATGAGCTACAATGTCGAATCCCTACGAACGCAGCAAGAAATTAAAGATTTTTTTATTCTGTTTATGGCGCAATCAGCACGCCGAACGGAATGTTTTTCTGTTTTTGATTGGGATTAACAGTGGATTAAGCATGTCCGATATCGTTAAATTTAAGAAACAAGATATTTTTACCGCAAAAAAAACCCGAATCGTGGAACAAAAGACGGGGAAAACACGCATATTGCATTTAGGAAGCTTTCAGGACATCATTCAGGAGTAAACTAAAGCTCTGGACCCGGTCGATTATCTATTCCTCAGCAGTAAAGGTGGGCATTTAGAAGTCAATACAGTCTATCAAATGTTTCAGAAGTTAGCCAAAGCTCTTAGGGCGAACGATATTAGCTCGAACACCCTGCATAAGACGTTTGGGTACCATTACTGTAAGAAAAAAGATGTGGCGACACTTATAGAAATATTCGGTCACAGCAGTGAGGAATTTACCAAAATCTACATTGGGCTTAATGAAAACGAATTTAGTGAGACATTATTAAATTCTGAATCAGGTTTTCGAGCACAAAAAAGAGCGGATGCGACTTTGTTTAGTTGCATCCGCTCTTTTAGTTGTAAAAAGTTGTACTGCACTAGTTTCAAATTCCAGTATTGTTTCATCTTTATAGTGTATGTTTTCTGAGACTACATAGAGATATAAAGTTTACATTATTCTTGAGTGAATTCTATAACAAAATCATAAGAGTCAGTATTTTCTTCCTCACTACCAAACCATCCTTCAAAACGGAGACGGTATTCTCCCGCTTCATAAGTATGGTCTGAGCCTCTAGCAAGGCGTGCTGCATTTCCATAAGTTTGTCCCGGCTCCAAAGGCGTTGGTCCAGCAAGATCTGGAGAGGGTATTGTGATTAAATCCAAATTGATCCATTCTCCTTCTACATGTTCTTCAATATGGTATTCTAAGTGATGATAATAGAAAGTTTCTTCAGACTGATTGACTATTTCATAAGGAATGTCTTCAGTGGTTCGCAAACTAAAATGGGTTTCATGAGTGATGTCTAAGAAATCGGGATTTTCGATATCTCCTGCAGTGTCTCTAGTGCATGCAGTACTAAGGAACAGGATAAAGAAGAATAATGGAAGTTTTTTCATTAGTGTACATCTCCTTTTGAAATCAACTTATTACGTTTTATCTTCTATAGACTAATTAAATAGTTAAAGTAAAGTATTCTATTGATGTTATCTTACTAGTATAATCATGCAATATCAATCTCTATCATAGTCTAAAACCGTTTCCCTCTATGTTATACTAATCAAAAATCGATCAATAAGGAGTAACAGAATGAGAGTAGTCATAATAGGTGCGTCTTTTGCTGGTGTAGCTGCGGCTTTAGAAGTACGTAAAAAATATGCAGATGCGGATGTTATTCTACTGGAAAAGCAAGCGACATTAGGATATATTCCTAACGGGCTGCATTTGTATTGGGACAATAAAATCGATGATTTAGATGCTGCTCGATTTATAACGACAGACCAGCTGAAAAAAGAGACCATTACATATTACCTGGGTGCTACTGTTCAAAAAATCAATACGACTCAAAAAATCATCACGTATGATTATATGGAGCAGGAAGAACTGATGGCTTATGACAAATTGATTATTGCAGCAGGATCCAGACAACTGTCTGAAAAAATCGATGGCAGTGCACAGGAGAGCGTTCTGAAGTACAAGCGGTACGGGGAAGCTCAGGCGGCCTTATCTAAAGTGAAAGAGAGCCAGCACATTACCATTATCGGTGGAGGACAGGTTGGAGTAGAAGCCGCTCATTTATTAACTAAACAACAGAAACAGGTGACCTTGATCGAAAGTATGGACTACGTTCTGTTTAAGTATCTGGATGAAGATATGATTCAGCCAATCGAGCAGAAAATGATCAAAAATGGAATCGATTTGAGACTGGGTCAAACGGTTTCTTCTATAGAGATGGAATCAGATCAGAAAGTAACGGTTCACCTTGGGGATGACTCGGTTACTAGTGATGCTGTTATTATGAGTGTAAACGTTAGACCCCATCTGCCTTTTTTAGATGATTACGTTACATTGCATACTGATCAGACGATTGCTGTAGACCGTTATTTAAGGACATCGGTCGAGGATGTTTTTGCAGTAGGCGACTGTATCCAGTTGTCGGGACCCGGAGAAGATATGGTCTATATCCCGCTGATCAATAATGCAGTCCGAACTGGAATCGTGGCAGCTGCCAACTTAGTGAAACCAACAGTTACGTTCAATGGATCTTCCCGGACGATCGGAACGACTGTGTTTGGCTATTATGTTGCGAGTACGGGGCTGACTGAAGAGGAGAGCCTGTTTACAAACCGGACAGTTAAAACGGCTCGTCAAGAAGTGAGACTGAACAGTTTGAACCCATCAGACACCGTTACATTGAAATACGTTTACGATGCCTCATCACGTGTCCTGCTGGGAGCACAAATGATCTCTACGTCCAACATACTTGAGAAAATCAACACGCTGGCCTTGGCGATTCAATCAAAACTGACGCTGGAAGAGTTGAAGCAGGCAGATTACTTTTTCCATCCTTTATACACTCAGATGGTTTCAACGACTAATCTGGTCTCCTGGATGGATGAAAGGGCTGACGAAGATGAAAGTTGAACACTTTCTTGAAAAAAATGAGGTAAGAGAAATCACCATTTTCAAGAAGCTCGTATTGAACAACGGCATACTCTCTTACATCGACATGCTGGATCATCTGTCCATTTCAAAAGCGTCTCTTGAGAATGATCTGGATTCGATCACTTCCAGGGTAGCTGATTTTGATACGCAGATTAAAATCAGTTATGACGGACAGGCAATCGAACTTGAAATGAGTGATGAGATGTCACTGCAGCATATCTACAGGTTCTATTTAAGCCAGTCGATTAAAATGGAAATCATCAATTTTCTGTTCAAACATCATGAATTCTCTATCACTAAACTGACTCAAAAACTGGCGATCAGTGAGTCATCCTTATTTAGAAAAATCAAAGAACTTAACAGCTACTTAAAAGAGTTCGGTCTTAAGATTCGTAATGGCCAGCTGCAGGGAGAAGAGTTACAGATACGGTACTTTTACTTTCAGTTTTATTACTATATCGAGGATAAATCCACACTGATCACTAAGCGTTCTGACACTCAGATTATTCAGACGGTGGACTCGCTGGAAAAATTTCTGCAGGTAACGATCGTCCCGGAGAACAGGGAGCGCCTGACTTTATGGCTGATCATAAGTAAATCCCGGGTGTCACATAAAAGTAAACTCTATAAACAGTTACGAAAACAAATGCAGCCCTATATGAAAGACCCCCTCTACCACAGGGTTCATGTCATGATTTTACGGTATTATAGCCGGTATTCAATTGAAGTGGACGAAGAAGAGGCTATGATCCACTTTGCCTTTCTGCTCGCCTTTCCTATATTGACGGAAGAGGATTTTCATGAGTACAGACTGATACGTGACCGACATGCCCCCATTGCTTCACTCGATACGTATATCGCGGAAACAATCATCATTCATTTTAAATTTCGACGACCGCCGTATATGCTGGAGCGCGATATGTATTATCATTTGACGCATATCCATACACGCTTGTATTTTTTTAAAGGGGATATCGAAATCTATGAGTATGAAGAGATGCTTGCTAAGGAAAAACAAATCGTTGGCAAAAATCTGGTCCCGTTTGCCCGTACACTTCTGACCACCAGTACAGATAAGTTTTTGACTACTGAAGTAAAAGACAACAGTCTGATCAAGATGGAGCTACTTAAGTATGTGAGTCTGCTGGCACTTATATCTTTCAAGATGACTACTGTTATTCAAATCGGAATCGACTTGAAAATGGACGATTTGTATAAAGAAACACTTACTGAGCTGCTTAAACAAAAAATGCGGCCAATCAGTGGCATTCAGATCGAACGCTATCAGCCGAGTAAGGTATACGACCTCGTATTGACAAATGAAGTGTCAATCGAGGAAAATCAATACGATGAAGCCAGAGTCTATATTCTTTCTGAGATCATGTCCTCTTTTGACATGATGACTATTTATAAAATCATCCAAGAATTAAATACCTGAAGCAAGCACAGCCACTCCTGTAGCTTGCTTTTTTTCTTGGCACATGTGTTTATGTTCATTGAATTGAATATAAGAAAAAGAGGGATCAGTTAAAAAACTCTCAAAAAATGTCGGAAATCAAAAAAAGCTGACATTTTTATCGAATGAAAAAGGGTTACACTAAACAAGTAAAGAAAACGGTTGCGAAAACCGGTTATAAACTAGGAGGAATACATTATGACAGATAATAAGTACATTATGTCCATAGATCAAGGAACAACTAGCTCAAGAGCAATTATATATGATAAACAGTTAAACACGATTGGAAGTTCGCAAAAAGAATTTACTCAAATTTTCCCTCAGAGTGGTTGGGTTGAACACAATCCTAACGAAATCTGGAATTCAGTTCAATCAGTTATTGCCGGGGCATTTATTGAATCCGGTGTCAAACCAGAAGAAATAGCAGGAATAGGGATTACAAACCAGCGTGAAACAACGATCGTCTGGGATAAAGAAACAGGTATGCCTATCTATAACGCAGTAGTGTGGCAGTCTCGTCAGTCCGCACCCATTGCATCCGACCTTTATGAAGCCGGCCATTCAGAAATGATTCACGAAAAGACAGGCTTGATCATTGATTCGTATTTTTCGGCAACTAAGATTCGCTGGATTTTGGACAATGTTGAAGGTGCACAAAAGCGTGCTGAAAATGGAGAATTGATGTTTGGAACGGTTGATACCTGGCTCGTATGGAAATTAACGGGTGGAAAATCATTCGTTACAGATTACTCAAATGCAAGCCGTACGATGCTTTACAATATCCATAAACTGGAGTGGGATCAGGAAATCTTAGACTTGTTGAACATTCCACTTGTGATGATGCCTGAAGTCAGATCAAACTCAGAGGTTTACGGCACTACAGCTAACTACCATTTTTATGGAGCGAACACGCCGATCTCAGGTATGGCAGGAGACCAGCAGGCCGCATTATTTGGTCAAATGGCATTCGAACCGGGAATGGTCAAAAACACCTATGGTACAGGTTCATTTATCGTCATGAATACAGGTGAAACACCGCAATTATCAGAGAATAACTTACTGACGACCATTGGTTACGGAATCAACGGGAAAATCTATTATGCCTTAGAAGGAAGTATCTTTGTTGCCGGATCGTCTGTCCAGTGGCTGCGTGATGGACTGAAAATGATCGAAAACTCATCTGATTCAGAAGCACTGGCTAAGAAATCTAAAAATGATAACGAAGTATTTGTTGTTCCGGCCTTTACTGGATTAGGCGCACCTTACTGGGACTCAGATGCACGCGGATCTGTCTTCGGATTGACTCGAGGCACGACAAAAGAAGACTTCGTTAAAGCAACCCTTCAGTCTATTGCCTACCAGGCACGAGACGTTATCGACACAATGAATAAAGACGCTGGAATCGATATTCCATTGCTGAAAGTAGATGGCGGAGCGGCTAATAACGACTGGTTACTGCAATTCCAGGCTGATATTCTCGGGACGAAAGTACAGCGTGCACACAACTTGGAAACAACCGCTTTAGGTGCAGCTTATCTGGCTGGTTTAGCTGTCGGATTCTGGGAGAGCATGGACGAAATCAAAGACATGTACCAGGAGGGCGGAACATTCGAACCACAGATGCCTGAAGAAGAACGTCAAAAATTATACAAAAACTGGAGATTAGCTGTTAAAGCCACACAGGTATTCAAACCAGAAGAGTAAGAGCAGCATAGGAGGAAAAGGTATGGTTTTCTCATTAAAAAGAAGACAACAGGACATAAATGTATTTAAAGAAGAAACATTGGATGTATTGATTATTGGCGGAGGGATTACAGGTGCTGGAGCTGCTTTGCAGGCCAGTGCTTCCGGTCTTAAAACAGGTCTCGTGGAGATGCAGGATTTTGCGGAAGGCACGTCTTCCCGCTCCACCAAACTTGTTCACGGTGGCTTGCGTTACCTGAAACAGTTCGATGTTGAAGTTGTAGCAGATACTGTGCAGGAAAGGGCTGTTGTGCAAGGCATTGCGCCGCATATTCCCAAAGCGGATCCTATGATTTTACCGGTCTATGATGAACCGAACGCCACGTTCTCAATGTTTTCGCTTAAAGTAGCCATGGATCTGTACGATCAGCTGGCTAGCGTCACCGGAACAACATACGCAAATTACACGCTGACAAAAGAAGAAGTGCTCGAACGCGTTCCTCAACTCAACAGCGAAGGCCTTCTAGGCGCCGGTGTCTATCTGGATTACCGTAACAATGATGCGCGTCTGGTGATTGAAAATATTAAACGGGCAGCCGAAGATGGCGGACACATGGTCAGCCGCATGAAAGTGGTTAAAATCCTGCATGACGATGAGGGGAAAGCCTCTGGAGCAGAAGTGGAAGATTTACTGACTGGCGACACAATCAGGATCAATGCTCGTGTCGTGATGAATACGACGGGACCCTGGTCAGATACCATTCGCCAAATGGATGATAAAATCGATGCCATACCTCAAATGCGCCCGACAAAAGGGGTGCATCTGGTAGTAGACAACAAAAAACTGTTCGTTCCGCAACCGATTTATTTCGATACTGGCAAACAGGACGGCCGAATGGTCTTTGTCATTCCCCGTGAAGAAAAAACATACTTTGGAACAACAGATACAGACTACAAAGGAGACTTTTTAAATCCAACAGTGGAACAGGATGATGTGGACTATTTGCTGGATATTGTGAATGCCCGTTACCCGTCAGCTCACATTACAATCGATGATATTGAATCAAGCTGGGCTGGCTTACGTCCCTTGATTGCAACGAACGGGGGATCTGATTACAACGGTCAAAGCACCAAACAGATCACGGACGACAGTTTTGAATCGGTTCTGTCCATCGTTGAACAATACCAGCAGGGAAAAGTGGAACGCTATGAAGTGGCTGATGTATTGAAAAATGTTGAAAGTGCCAATTCAGAAACAGAAACGAACCCGTCAACTCTTTCACGCGGCAGTTCACTTGAAGTAGACGAAGATGGTCTGATCACAGTCGCTGGCGGGAAAATCACTGATTACCGCAAAATGGCTCTTGGAGCAGTTCAGGCGGTTATTGATATACTGGAAAAAGACTTCGGTCAGTCGTATGACCTTATTGATTCTGCTCAGTATCCGGTTTCCGGTGGAGACCTCGACCCACATAATGTGGATGAAGAGACAGAGGCGCTGACCCAAGCTGGTATGGAAAAAGGATTAACAGAATCGGAAGCAGCCTACCTGGCTAACCTGTATGGATCAAACACGCCTGCAGTTTATGCTTTACTGGATGAAGTCGAGCAAATCAAAGGATTGACTATGGCGGATACGATCAGTCTGCATTACGCTATGCGTGAAGAAATGGCGCTGACACCAAGTGATTTCCTGATACGCCGGACCAATCACATGCTGTTTATGCGCGATACCTTAGACATCATCATTGAACCCGTGATTTCAGAAATGGCGCGTTACCATGACTGGTCAGATGATACCCGAACACACTATACAACAGAATTGGAAAAAGCGATTGCTGAATCTGATTTAAAACCATTAAAAGGAGATGTGAGCTAAATGACTGGAGATACGTTAACGATTTTTAGTGAATTTTTAGGCACGATGTTTTTGATTTTACTTGGGGACGGTGTAGTCGCTGCCGTCAGTTTGAAAAAAAGTAAAGCTGAAGGAGCAGGCTGGGTTGCGGTTACGATGGGATGGGGTGCAGCTGTGACGCTGGCTGTCTACATTGCCGGCTTTATGGGACCTGCTCACTTGAACCCCGCTGTAACACTTGGGTTCGCTATTATTGGCGATTTTGAATGGGCACTGGTTATACCGTTCATACTGGCTCAGATAGCTGGCGCGATTTTAGGAGGCGTACTTGTCTGGTTGACTTACCTGGCACACTTCAGAGAAACAACTGATCAAGGTGCGATTCTAGGAACCTTTGCAACAGGCGCAGAAATTCGAGACAATACAGCTAATATTTTATCTGAAGTGATTGGAACATTCGTATTAGTATTCGGTCTTCTGGCATTTGGACAAAATTCCTTTACTGAAGGATTGAATCCACTGGTCGTTGGGGTACTGATTCTGTCAATTGGTCTTTCATTAGGCGGATCAACAGGTTACGCTATCAACCCTGCTCGTGATTTAGGTCCAAGAATAGCACACCAATTCTTACCAATTGCGAATAAAGGGGATTCTAAATGGGAATATTCCTGGATTCCAATAGTCGGGCCTATGCTCGGAGCCGTTGTTGCAGCCCTTCTTTACTTGGTTATTATTTAATGTGAGACACTAATAGATAGACTGAATACCTGGAAAAGAAGTCGAACAGACTCTTTCCAGGTATTTTATCTGTCAGTTATACACCAGCTAAAGGGCGATTCTTTTGGAAAAAGAGCTAATACACTCCTGTAGTAAAACGGATGTAATAAAAAAGTCACAAATACTAATAAAAAATAAGTAGAAAAGTTGACAAATGGCCTCATACCTTATATGATTTAACATGTCGAAACAAATAAATTAAAGTAGTTAAGGTAAAGTAGTGAAAGTGCTTTTCCGCCCAGGGCAGCAGTGTATGCTAAATTGGAGTGGACCGGGCACTTTTTTTGTGGAAAAAAATAGGGGGTTACCTAATATGGCAATAGAATTTGATACGATTGCGGCGATTTCTACCCCACCTGGAGAAGGCGGGATCGGCATTGTCCGTATCAGCGGAGACGAAGCGTTAGATATAGCAGACCGTGTCTATCAGCTTGGCTCTAAAGAATTAAAAAATCAGAAATCACATACGCTTCATTATGGGCATGTGGTGAATCCTAAAACAAATGAACAGATTGATGAAGTCATGGTGTCTATCATGCGGGCACCAAAAACGTATACACGTGAAGATGTCGTTGAAATCAACACCCATGGCGGCATTGTCTCAGTGAATAAAGTGCTGGAAACGGTCCTGCATAACGGGGCACGATTAGCTGAGCCTGGTGAATTCACCAAACGTGCTTTCTTGAACGGCCGAATCGATTTGTCTCAGGCTGAAGCCGTTATGGATGTTATCCGGGCGAAGACCGACAAAGCCATGCATATGGCGGTCACGCAGCTTGATGGAAACTTGTCACGCTTGATCAGAAACTTAAGAGAAGATATTTTAAGCACACTGGCTCAAGTAGAGGTCAATATCGACTACCCTGAATACGACGATGTCGAAGAAATGACATCAAAACTGCTGGTTGAAAAAGCAGTACTCGTTAAAGCGCAAGTCGAAGCTCTTTTAGAAACAGCTAGTCAAGGGAAGATTCTACGCGAAGGATTGGCGACAGCAATTATTGGTCGTCCCAACGTCGGGAAATCAAGTCTTTTGAACATGCTGCTGAAAGAAGAAAAAGCAATCGTGACAGAAGTGGCTGGCACAACACGTGATGTGATCGAAGAGTACATCAGCGTCAAAGGTGTGCCCCTGCGTCTGATTGATACAGCGGGTATTCGTGAAACAGAAGACATCGTTGAACGGATCGGAGTCGAAAGAAGCCGTAAGGCGCTGGGCGATGCCGATTTGGTTTTACTGGTATTCAACCAGAATGAGCCGTTGACGACAGAAGACAGGCTGCTTATTGAAGCAACTGACGAGCACCACCGTATTGTCATTTTAAATAAAATAGACCTGGACAATCAGCTCGACTTAGATGAGTTAAATACACTTGTCGATCCGAAAAGTATTGTCCACACATCCATTGTCACTCAAGAAGGACTGACCGAACTGGAAGGAAAGATTGCAGACTTGTTTTTCGCTGGAAACACGGGCGAGAAAGATGCGACGTATGTCTCAAATATCCGACATATCGCTCTGCTGCATGAAACGATTGACGCATTTGATGATGTGATTGAGGGAATCGAAACAGGCATGCCTGTGGATCTCGTTCAGATCGACATGACGCGTGCATGGGACCTGCTTGGGGAAATTACTGGAGACAGCGTTCAGGACGAACTCATTACGCAGCTCTTCAGTCAGTTCTGTTTAGGAAAATAAACTCACTTGAAATTAGAAGATCACACTAGAAAGGAATGAATCCATGCAAACTTATGAAGCTGATCATTATGATGTCGTAGTCGTTGGAGCAGGTCATGCAGGAGCAGAAGCCGCTTTGGCCTCTGCACGAATGGGCGCTAAAACACTGTTAATCACTATCAACTTGGATATGGTTGCCCATATGCCGTGTAACCCGTCAATCGGCGGACCTGCAAAGGGAATCGTTGTGAGAGAAATTGATGCATTAGGCGGAGAAATGGGCCGTAATATCGATAAAACCTATATTCAAATGCGTATGCTGAATACAGCTAAAGGACCTGCAGTTAGAGCCCTTAGAGCTCAGGCAGATAAACATTTATACTCTACTGAAATGAAAAAAACAATTGAACGAACACCTAATCTAGATTTGAAACAGGGTATCGTTGAAGAATTAGTGGTGGAAGATAATCAAGTCAAAGGCATCAAGACCAATACCGGCGCGATTTACCGTTCTAAAGCCGTTATTTTAACAGCCGGAACATCTTCTCGAGGACAAATCATTATTGGAGAACTGAAGTATTCATCTGGTCCTAATAACACACAGGCTTCTATCAAACTGTCAGAAAACCTGATTGAACTTGGATTTGATCTGGACCGTTTCAAAACAGGAACGCCTCCACGCATCCATAAAGGCTCGATCGACTATTCTGTAACAGAAGAACAGCCTGGAGATCTGGAGCCGAATCACTTCAGCTTCGAATCACTGGATGAAGACTATCTAGAGGAACAGGTATCCTGCTGGCTGACGTATACTAGCAACATTTCTCATGATATCATCCGCGAAAACCTGCACCGCGCCCCTATGTTTACAGGGATCGTTGAAGGGGTCGGCGCTCGTTACTGTCCGTCTATCGAAGACAAAGTTGTTCGTTTCAGCGATAAACCGCGTCACCAGTTGTTTTTAGAACCTGAAGGCGCAGATACGGACGAAATTTACGTTCAAGGTCTGTCTTCTTCTTTACCAGAAGATGTTCAGCTGGCAGTTGTCCGTTCTGTTGAAGGACTGGAGAACGCTCAGATGATGCGCACAGGATATGCAATTGAGTATGATGTCGTTAAACCGTACCAACTGCGTCCGTCTCTTGAAACCAAACTGATCGGCGGATTATTTACAGCCGGTCAAATGAACGGAACATCCGGTTATGAAGAAGCCGGCGGTCAAGGTCTGATAGCTGGAATCAATGCTGCTCGTCTGATAAAAGGTGAAGAAGCCTACGTTCCTAAACGTAACGAAGCTTACATTGGGGTTATGATCGATGACCTGGTTACAAAAGGAACAAACGAACCTTACCGTTTGCTGACCTCTCGTGCAGAATACCGTTTACTTCTGCGACATGACAATGCAGATTTCAGACTAGCTGAAAAAGGCTATGAGATCGGCCTTCTGTCTAAAGAACGCTATGATGCGTTTATACTGAAAAAAGAATTGGTTGAAACGGAACTCGAGCGTCTAAAACAGATCCGCCTGAAACCAAGTGATGTAAAAGAGTATCTGGAAGGAAAAGGGGAACCGCAACTGAAAGATGGTATGCTGGTTTACGACTTCCTGAGACGCCCGTATGTAAAATATGAAGATATTTTAGCGTTCGCCCCAACTGAACACCCTTTGCCGAAAGCAGTGAAGGAACAAGTTGAAATAGTTATTCAATATGAAGGGTATATTAATAAAGCCATCCGTAAAGCCGATAAAGTGAAACGAATGGAAAATAAACGAATTCCTGAAGGCATTGATTACAATTCAATTAACGGAATCGCGACTGAAGCCAGAGAAAAACTGACTAAAATACAACCTGAAACGATTGCGCAGGCAAGCCGCATCAGTGGAGTTAACCCGGCAGATATTTCGATACTGATGGTTTATGTCGAACAAGGCCACATTCAAAAAGTGAATGCGTCTTAACTGACTAAAAATAGAAAAAATGCCTCGGAATGAACAGAAACGTTCATCTCGAGGCATTTTTTACTGATTCTTCCCACCTGGTTGATTATGAATATTTGTCCTTCAGCTTGGATTCCCGTTCATTTCCGCGTTTGAAATTACCGGTTAGTCTGGCCAGGAGATACTGTTCTCCTTCCGAGTCGGCGTACTCCAGGTCTTCAATGAGCTCTCTGGATCGATTGCCAGTTACGACCATTACCTGTTTGCCGTAATAATAGATAAACACCTTACTGTCTTTTCTAATCTTATATGTAAATGCCTGATCCTCGATTAATTTGTTTATACCCATAGTGACCCTCTCTTTTTAAGCTGTTTAATAGTTAAAGTAAAGTGATTGTATTTTAATCACTTTATATCACTTGTGCGCCCGGCATGGGCGATAACTTGGTGGTGAAAGTCCACTACAGACTTGGCAGTAGGAACTGTTAGCGAAAGACAAGGGTGTCCGCCGTGAGGCGGAATCTGAAGGAAGTCGGACGCAAATGCTTGCACTGACGAACAGAAACTTCATACCAAGGCTTAATAGAACGGATGAGCTTGCAAGAC
>NZ_PVTO01000032.1 GCF_003003275.1 Alkalibacterium olivapovliticus | reverse complement strand
AAATAATTCGTTTAAGTCACCTTTTGTGGCTAGAGTCTGTAAGATATCTGTAGTAAAATTGTTCATAGGGAAGTCCTCTTTTCTGTGAATGTAGTGTGGTAACTCTATTCTACAGAAGGGGCTTCCTTTTTTCTATTTACACAAGATATTTTACACTCTCCATAAAAAGGGTAAGGTTAAAATTAATAACTGATAGAACTATTATAATCAAAAATGAATGATAACCATATTTATAACGCAGTAATTTTTGATATTCATCGTAATATTTCATTGTTAGTCTCCTCCAATAAATGTTTTTGAGTGCTTCATAGACTAGTAATGTATGGATTGTGTATTTTTGTCAGCCTAGTCCTGTTTATCTTTACTAATACTCCTTTTTTCTACTAACCGTCTAATCAGGTAAGCTATGGATCCACAGAGCCACATAAATCCTAAAAGTGGAAAGACAATATCAGATGTGACCCTTCCATCCGCGATTAAAGCTGTTTGTGAAAATAAAGGAGGAAGGATAAAAAAAAGTCCGAATAGACCTAAGAATAAGACATTCAGAGTAGAAAGCTGCTGCTTCTTAAAGTATGCACCATGGTATATCTGAGTGATGAAGGAATAATAAATTGCTGGATAAGCCAACAATATATACTCCATATCTTTAGTTTCCGCCCATTGGGTATCGAAATATGTGCTGAGAGTAAAATTTAAAAACATTAAAACTAAAAGAATGGTAAAAGAGTGGGAACCGTACTTATAACGCATTAATTTCTGATATTCATCATAACCTGTCATTTAGTTTTCCTCCCAGAATAAGTCGTTTAGTGTGACGTTTAAGACTTTGCAGATTCGGATGCACAATTTGATTGAGGGATTATAGTCGCCTCGTTCAATGGCGCTTATTGTCTGACGCGTGACATCCACCGCATCTGCCAGCTCGTGCTGAGACATGTCCAGTTTAGCTCTGGCAGCCTTCAACCGTAAGTTTTTAGTCATTTCTTCCCTCCGATAGAGTATTTATATCTAACTTTATGTAAACTATATCATACATTTCAAACAATGCAAAGGCTATCCGTCTAAAGATAGCCTTCTTTCTAGTATTTTAATCTATTTAGAGTTTAGTAACATATCCACTGCTATTCAAGTAATCTACGGTAAACTTTTTCAACTCTTCAAAGGGTTCATTAGAGGTTGTCATACTTAGAATAAACTCCACCCCTGCATCGGTTGGGAATACTGTCTGATAGCCATTCATTTTAAGGAAAAGATCCATAGCTACCCAAGCTGTGCGCTTGTTTCCATTATAAAAGGGGTGTCTTTTAGTAAGATTGATGACTAAAATAGCTGCCTTTTCAAAAACAGTTGGGTAGAGTTCTTTATCAAATACAACTTGTTCGGGTTGAGCAACTACCATTTTGAGTGCATTAGCGTCTTTCACTCCAATAGGTTCTTTTGGAGAAAAAGTTTTTATGACATATACATTTACTTTTATGATGTCTTCCGCTGTCAAGTAGCGCATCATTTTTCAACTAGCTCTTCCAGCAGTTCATGATACTGAGCAACACTTTCTTCTATGAGGGAATCAATATCTTGTTTTTGAATTTTTTTCCTCATGCTTACTGAACCTTTAGAGTCGATAATGTATTCAACTTGCTCTCCTGTTTTAATATCTAATGCTTCTTTTACTTCTTTAGGAACAGTCGTAATATCACTGTTTCCAGATTTTCTGATTTTAAAACTTCCAGCATTTTTTACGCCATCTTTGTACATCATGATAAGTCCTCCTCGTATATTGGGTATATTAATTATATAGCAATAGATATATAATTGAAATAGATATACAGTATATATATCGTATTTTTGAGCAGTTTTATAAATAAAAACTAACTAAAATTAGCCCGATTCACAGGCTTATCCCTTTCAATTATGGTATAGTAGGTGCTTATGATTACACTATCGGAGGAAGAGAAATGCTTGACGAACTGAAAAAAGGATTAGCTCATTTTAAAACAATTACATACAAAAAACATGAGAAACTGTATTCTGATTTGGAAAATACACAAAACCCGCATACCTTGTTTATTGCCTGCTCGGATTCTAGAGTGAGTCCGGAGATACTGATCGACAGTGACCCTGGGGAAGTGTTTACGATCCGTAATATTGCCAATACGGTTCCTGCTTATGAAACGAGTCTAAATGATATTACGACTGTATCGTCAATCGAATACGCAATCGATGTATTAGGTGTAGAAGAGGTCATTATCTGTGGCCATTCAAATTGTGGGGGGTGCGCAGCGGTACTGAACGGCTGGGGTCATTTAACCGACCTTCCTTATACTCAAAACTACCTTAAACCACTTGAAACGGTAAAAGAGAAAATTGAGAAAGAAAATGCGTTTAAAGATGAAAAGACAAAAGCGCGACTGATGGAACAGATGAATGTCGTAGAACAAGTCAATCACTTAAAAACATTTCCTGGGATACAAGAGAAACTGGCAACAGGCCAACTGGAAATCGAAGGCTGGTATTTTGATATCAAGTCTGGAAATGTGTCGGTCTATGATGAAAGCAGTAATGCGTTTATTAAATCAGAAGAGTATAAGAGTATACGTTGAAGAAGAGTCAATCAATTTAACTTAATAATATAAAAATTTCCTAAGAGGATGCAGCGGATAAAGTGCATCCTCTTTATTTAATAAATGTTAAACTATTACTGTTTAAATTGTCCGATATTTGCTATTGTATGGATATACTTGATGATTGGAAATGAGGGCTTATAGTGACTAAAAAGAAGCTGAGCAAATCAAGAACCAATCAATCTTTACATGGCGTTTGCGGAGGAATTGGAGAATACTTTAATCTTTCACCCAACTTGATTAGGTTGTGTTTCGTCTTTTCTCCCTTTCCGTTTACATTGATGGTGTATATTGTTTTAGCCAATATCATGCCTGACAGCCCGGAGGATCTGTAAAGATACTTGCCAATCATAGGGGAAGACAGAATTAGAAAGGAGACAGCGAAAATGAAAAAGGGAAAATCAAATTGGAATTTACCGTCAGTTTTCGTGATTGCTACATTAGGTAACATCAGCCCCTTAATAAGAGAGTTGATAAATGCCAATTGGAGATTTTCTGCAGTACACTACAGTTACTACATCTTGATCGCGATGTCATTCACTGCATTCTTTATAGCCTACCAAATCGTCACTAATATGGCTATTCCTCGAAAGACACTTTCATTTTACTTGAGTTTATTAGGCGTAAACTTTTTGATGAACATGATTCTACTCCTAATTGTTTCGGTCATTATGGCTATTACATATTGAGGGAGTTGAACGAGCAGAAAAATTTTCGTTGATCCAACACTTATACGTTTAGGAGAGGTATTTATGATCATACGTGAAAAGTTAACTGAAGAAAGAGAACAATTAGTATCAGAGTTAGTGTATTATTGTTCTAAAGAGGATCGTATCATTGCGTACTTTCTTGGAGGCTCTCTTGCTAAAAAAAACGCTGATGAATTTTCTGATATTGATTTCAGAATCGTGCTCAATGCGGATGAATTAAAGTCAGCAGTATTAGATGCTCTAGCTAAAACGTTTAGGCAAACCATTGCATTTATTGAGTCACAGAGATCATTTTATGCAGTCATACACTTTTCTAATTTTGTGAAATTAGATATATTTGCTTATTATCCAGAAGAAATTGTGCCCAGCTTATGGTTGAAGGATATAGTCATACTTCAAGATACAAAAGATTTATTAGAAACGGCAAAAACTGCTTCATCTACAATCCAGTACACACTAACTCAAAGTGATATGTGTGATTATCTATCTAAATATACTGCCTACCTTCATGAATTTTATAGACGACAATTCAGACAAGAGTCCAACTATTGTGAGCACTGTACTTTAATGATGAAACACATCATTATTTCACTTTGGAAAGGACAAGAAGGACATTTACCGAACGATTTGGGTGATTGGAGTAAGTATGAAGGGGATAGAAGCACACTCAATTCAAGGCAGAAACAGTTCATGAAAAATTTAACACCCATCAATAGTCATGATGTTGAGAGATCGCTTCATTTGATGAATAAAGAGTTACTTGACACCGCTAGAGATATAGTAGAAGGAAATAATTTTCAGATAGAGATTGATAAGTATGATAGCCTATTAAATGTATCTTTCCGATAATAGAATAGGGTAAAAAATGGAGTGGTTTGGCTGGTTTTTGTAAAACTAGTTAAATACTGAGAGAACACAAAGGGCTTTGGTACTGGACTGAAGGCCTTTTTTTTATTGTTTGAAGGAGGTACTGTTAAACATAGACCGTTAAAAGAGTCTAAAATTTAACTAATAATTCAGAAAGATAGTAATATAAGAAAATTCTTTTAAAAAAGATGTAACGAATTAGCCGGTCAGGGTATTAATACTATGAACAGCAGGAAAGAGAGGGCAGCTATGACTAAGCTTGATGAAGAGTTCGAAGAAATCTATCCCAAAATATACGCATTTTTCTATGCGAAGACCGGCAATCAGGCGACTGCCCAGGATCTCTCTCAGGACACATTTTATGAGGCGTTTAAAAACATAGCCTCCTTTAATAATCAGTCCACCCTGTCTACCTGGCTTTTTTCGATAGCAATCAACTTACTGAAAAAATATTATCGAAAAAACAAGTATGAACAGAGCCTGATGCAAAAACTCTCTGTAATTCCAGAAGCGGATGTCCCCTCTCTTGAAGGGGTGACGGAAATAAAGGAAGACACTAAATTACTTTTACATCACATCTCAAAGCTGGATGAGGCTTCCAGAGAAAATGTCCTGCTGCGCATATATGGAGAACTGAGTTTTGCAGAAATCGGTTCACTGATCGGCAAATCAGAAAACTATGCGCGTGTGACGTTTCATCGCTTGAAATTGAAGATTCAAAAATTAATGGAGGTGACCTTATGAACCAGAATTGTGCGATCGTGCAGGACCTTTTGCCCCTATACGAAGAAAAACTGCTGAACCCTGAAACAGAAGACTTTATCGAAGAGCATTTAAAAAGGTGTCAGGAATGCCGAGGGATTGCTAAACAATCTTATATTCCTGTGCCTGCTGAAATCAATCAGGGTGAGAGCGTTAAAAAAATGATTAAAAAAGTAACGCTGCGGTTAGCTACAGTGCAAATGTTCTTTGTCACCATTTCCTTTGTATTAGCCATGGGAACCACTATTATGAATGACAATGCAGGATTTATTCTGACCTATGCTATTTTAGGGGCGGTTACGTATCTGTTTTACCGATCGGCTCTTTTTGCGGCATTACTTGCAGGTGTACCGACACTGATCTGGAACTGCCTCATATATCTGACAGATGTGTTCGGCGAATTCCCCACAAACAGTTTTTCAGAAGGTTTAGGTATAGCTTTATTCTCATTGACCGTGTATCTGGTGTTTACGTTTATCGGTGTTTTAATCGGTTATTGTATTCTCAAAATAAAGGAGGAGAAGTAAGGATGAAAAAGAAATTAGGTTACAGCGTTCTGGCCATCGGCTTAATCGCGATTGTACTTTTTTCGTATGTACAAATGAGTGGAAATCCAGTTGCGAAAAGCCGTTCACAAGAGAGTCTGGATGAGTTTATGGAGCAGACGTATCCGGACTTGAACTATGAAATTGAACGGTCGGCAGATTATGGGTGGACCGATGCTACATTTCTTTTCACTGTAGTGACAGAAGATACGGTAGGGGTTGAAACAACGTATCCCTTTTATGTATCAGCGATTGAACCGTATGAAATCCTTGGAGATACGATTCACGCCTCCAATGTTGATCAAGAAGCCTCAGATAAATTGAATCAGGAGCCAGAAGAGTATATATTGTCACTTCTTCAAGAGCGTGTGCCGGAAATCGATGGGGTCTCAACTGATATAGAAGTATACAGCGGTGACGACGCAGAGTGGACACCTCAGCTTAAAACACCGAAGTCCATGCTGATTATGACCGGAATGGATAAAGACGGTTTAACAAAAGAGCAAATGCTGGAGCAAAGTATGGCGATCCAGGAAGCACTCAATGAAGAAGCCATTGATTATTATATGGCTGAAATAGGATACCGCAGCGTCGAGGGTGGAGAAGAACTGTACGATTATGTGAGTTTCACCCCTGAACAGGAACTGACGATAGAAGATGTTGATTAGATAGCAAAGAATCAAGCAATGATCCTGCAAAATGTTAAAGAAAACGATAAGGAATAATGTAAGGAATGCAAAATTGTATAGTTGACATGGAACATGTATTTTTAACAGACATTCTCTGAATTTCGCTCTGATGCTATACCACTTATTAATATTATATGATAATATAAAGAAAATAACGCGCTTGTTAATAATAGTGCTAGTGGAAAGGATCAGGCCAACGATGAAAAAGAAAGTGTTGACAGTCTTATCAGTTCTTGGTCTTTTATTCCTATTAAAAAGTACGTCGATCCAAGCTGACGATACTCCAGATCTTGAAGCAGAGTTAAACAACTTAATTGAACATGGATTCTTCAGCCCTGATGTGACACTGGAACAGTATAAACTGGCCAAAGAAGAAGAAGCTGAAGGCTGGGCTTGGATGGAAGAAGAATCACGACGATTTGAAGAGGAACAGCGAAACAAGTCAAAATAAAAAGCCATATCCAGCTTGGATTTTTTCGAGCTGGATTTCTTTATAATGATTAAAAGGAGATAACAAATGAACATCAACGACATGTTTGAAAGGATAGCGTGGATCGTTCGATTCACACTGACATCAATTGAAATCAAATGGCCGATTCTTTTGTTTGAGTCTATTTTTCTGATTGGAGGTATTATGCTGGTCATTACAGGGATAAAAATTCGAAGGCAAAGCATGATTTCTGCAATTATGAATGTTGTTTTAGGAAGTGTCATTACTTTGAGCACCCTGTACTTATTATTTGTCACGTTCTTGTTTGGGTATAATTCATAATAAAAAGAATTTTTAAGTACTATGTACCGTTCCATTGAGCTAAGGGGTCATCTCTACTATTTAGTGGACGTTCAGTTATAGTCTCACACATTTTATGTTGAAAAAACTAACTTATAGATTTGAGGATGATATATGTATGGATAAAAACATCAGACTAATCATTTTATCCGTTTTTTCTTTTAGTGTTTTCGCAGTCACTATGGTATATACAGATACAGTAACCTGGCTTATGGTATTATCTTTAGTCAGTTTTGTAACGTATATGATCTCAATATACTGTATTGTGCTGAATGTCATGTCCGAATCAGATTCAAATTAAAGTGAGCGAGCCTTTTAACGCAAGGAAGATCACTTGGATGGATACTCTAATGGGCGAGTGACATGGGCATAAAGCAGTACAGTGATTGCCCAGACAACTATAAGTGCTAAAGTGAAGGTATCCCCAGTAAGAACGAGTATGATAATCTCTAACAAAGATATACTCATGAGAACCTTAGCCCATTTTATGTGTTTTTCGCTTACTCTTTTCCAGTCAAACTGATTTTCTATAGACCATAATTGGCGTACTTTATAGTCTCTGTTGATACTCAGCATCGTATCTAAGCCTTTAAGAGCAGCGCGATAGCGGATTCCACAAACAAGAATAGTCAGCGATAGTATCGCCATTAACCCATTATAGCGGTTTATCTCTACGATGTTAAAAGCATCTACTATAAGAGAGAAAATGCCTATGATTGCAAAGAGGATGTAGACTTTATTTTTGAAAGCGTGTTTTCTCATTTTATCTTCCTTTTCTATTTAGTCTGCTCAATTGGCAGCTCTTCTATTGTTATCGAACAAATTGACGATAAAAACGCAATCACCTTACACAACATCTCTAAAACACCCACTTATTTTGGTACGGAGTTTGATGATCTAGAAGAGTATGAAAAGCTGCTGAATGCGAGATAATCTAGACTCCAACTATTTAACAACTTGAGGATAGCCTTGCAGGCCATGCTGCAATAATAGAAATGACACTAGTGCTAAGAGCATTAGTGTCATTTCTATTTCAGGTGTTCAGGCCTTCCAGGATGATCTGTTCCGTTTGAGAACTTTTCTGCATAATGAGCCAAAGAAACAGTGTATCTGGGTAAATGCTTCGATAAAACGGATAGAGCAATCCCTACAGCTTTATCTTGTTGGCCAGCTTCTGATATTAGAAGGGCGTAGAATGCAGAAACAGCATCATCCAAGTCATCAGATGGTTGACCAAATTCTTCCTCTAAAAGAAGGATGCCCTCTTCAACTTTTCCGCAGTTGCGAAGTGAACTTGAGAGTTGAATAACAGCTCTTCTTCGTCTTATCCCCTCCAGTCCCAACTCTAACGCTTGTTTATAAAGAGGGACAGCAAGGTTACTTTTACCAAATGAATTTTTTAAGCAAGCCAGTTCAAAATGAGCGATAGAATCCATTTCTCCTCTTTCTTTAACTAAATGTTCAATACAGTCAGAAAATGCTTCTTCCTCCATTTCATTTATCTGTGACCGTTTAGTTTCGATTCGATTTTCCCAAAATGCTTCTTCCTCTTCCGTCCAATTAGTCCAATTTCGGTTCATCGTATCATCCCTTAAATATGAGTAGTTGTCTATTGCTTTGATTCATAAGAATAGTATAGCTATAAAAAAAGAAAAAAAGAAAGCAAGTTTAATTAATAAACCGACTATAAAGAAAAACCATCATCAAGTCCAGTCCAATCAAGGCCAAAGTATTTTTTGTAGTAGCCATTTCCCGAAGTTCATTTCTTTGTGGACTACTGGCTTTAATTGGAGAGTGCATATTAATGTTCCACTTTGAAGCGGAAGATGATAACTTTTTGAATCGTTGACTTGATTAAGGTTAATCCATACAATTTGTTTAGCATCACTAAAGTCTTTATGTGTTTTTCAGTCCGTAATAATAGAGGAGGATAGAAGTATTCATTTTAAATATGACAATAAGAGAGTGACGGTACAAATGAGTAATATAGAACTTAAAATTGTTCAATTTTTGTTTGATCATGAACACCAATACCTATCGAGTCAAGAGATTGCTGAAAGTAACAACGTATCGGATAAAACTGTTCGAAAATATATTAAAGCTTTAAATACTACTTTAAATGACTATGGTGCGATTATAGAGGTGAAGAAAGGAAGCGGTTACCGATTAAACGTCAGTAACAATAAACTTTTTTATCAGTTGTTAGATCACATTAGAGAACAGAAAAATATGGTAGAGGATTCTAAATTGTTAACTGACAATGAGGATAGAGAAAAATATATTCTCAATTACGTACTGTTGGAAAATCAGCAATTAACAATAGACGATCTAGCAGAAGTCATGTTTATCAGCAAGTCCACTGTGTCCTTAGTTATTCAATTGATAAAAGCGCGACTAAACAAATTCAAACTGGAGATTACGTATGACCAGGATGGGTACATTGTTATCGAAGGTAAGGAAGTTTATAAAAGACGGTTTATTTTACAGTACTTCTTTTCCTCTTCTTTATTTGATCAGTATATCAATACAGATTTAATCGATTATCAATACGAAGGATTTTCAGCGGAAACAATATTTATCGTAGTATTGGAGAAATGCCGTGAATTTGATGTGCAATTATCAGATTTTGTCCTGCAAAACTTAGTTCTCCATATTGCGCTGGCTATTAAAAGAAATGAAAAAGGGTTTGCTATAAATAAAGTTGATGTTGATGAGACTATTGAGTACAGCAAGGAACTATTAGTTGCAAAAAAAATAGTAGCTAGTATTGAGAAGCTAATCAATATTAAATTCTCACAAGATGAAGCTAATTATATCGCCTTGCACTTAAAATCGAAATCAACTAATCAAAAAATAATAAATGAGAATCAAAAAAAATTGGAATTGTCGATTCAATCGCAATTAGTAGAGGCGTTAGGCAATTTAAGAAATCAAAACAGAATAAGTTTTTCAATAGATCATCAATTAATTATGGGACTAAAGACTCACTTTGAACCTCTACTAAATAGATTGAAATTGAACATTAGTTTAAAGAATCCATTGCAAGATGAGATTAAAGAGAAATACTCGGATGTATTTGATATGACAAAAGATTATTTTTCACATATGCCCATTTTATCTCAATACGAGATTGATGACCATGAGTGGGCTTATATAACTTTACACATTCTATCTGCAATAGAACGGTACAAGCGAGATACGAAAGTGAATGTCATTGTCCTTTGTGCTACTGGATTAGGGAGTGCTCAGATGCTCAAAAGCCGCTTGGAAAATGAATTCTCAGCTAATATAAACATTCTTGAAGTAACAAGTTATTATCAATTAAATGATAAGATGCTGGAAAATGTTGATTTGATTATTACAACTATTAATATATCAACATCTTTCTATAATATTCCAGTTGTTAAAGTTAGTGTGTTTTTGAATAGGCAAGATATTGATTCTTTAAATGAACATATTAAACACTATCCTGTGCAG
This sequence comes from Alkalibacterium olivapovliticus, assembly GCF_003003275.1. Classification (GTDB taxonomy): domain Bacteria; phylum Bacillota; class Bacilli; order Lactobacillales; family Carnobacteriaceae_A; genus Alkalibacterium; species Alkalibacterium olivapovliticum. The sequence continues at coordinate 15,975 of NZ_PVTO01000032.1, read as the reverse complement.
AAAGATACTAATGATGAAATAAATGCTGTAGATAAACGTAGTAATGACTTATTTAATCGCTACTTTGATAAAACACGGTTTATGGTATTTAACGCACCCGTTAGTCGTGAAGACGTTTTATTATCAATGACACAAACACTGACAGATGCTGGACAATCATCATTTGATGAAGACTTTAAAAATCAGATTCATATAAGAGAACAGCTTGGGACATTAGCTTTCACAAAAACAGTGGCCTTTCCACATCCTGCTCAACCGGTGGGGATTAACAGTGAAATTGTCGTAGGATTAATTCCAGCGGGGATTAAGTGGGATTCTGATCATCCTTCCATCAAGGTGCTCGTACTGATGTCACCTTCACGAATTAAGAACAAAGGATTAGATACAATAAACAGTGGATTAGCGGAGTTGATCAGTCATGAAGATAACATCACTTCGATACTTGAACAAGCTTCATTCGAACAATTTAGACATTTATTTATGAGAACGTTGACAGCTAAAGGAGAGTAAGAAATGGGTTCAAAAATAGTTGAAAAATTTGTTGAAATACTAAACAAATTTGCAGAAAAAGTAAATAATTTAAAATATATTATTGCGATTAAAAACACATTTGCTGCGTTATTACCGGTTATAATTACAGGTGCTTTTGCAACGTTGTTTTCTTCGGTATTATTCAATGTAGACACAGGTTTAGCACAAATAGATGCTCTAAGTTTCTTAGCAGAATTTAAACCGATTGCAGATGTAATCAGCTATTTCACAATGAATTTCTTAACCATTTATGTGGTATTTCTATTAGGTTTTGAAGTAGCTAAACTAAACAAACTGAAAGGGATTTTCCCGGGTATTGTTGCCCTCATGTCATACTTAGTCATGAACCCGTCGTTTATTAACTTTGTCACTGATGATGGAGCCAGTATTCAAATAACGAATGTGCTGGGAAGACAATACACAAACACAGAAGGCTTATTCTTAGGTATGTTTGCGGCTATTCTTTCTATTGAATTATATACATGGTTCGGGAAGCAAGACAGACTGAAAATTAAAATGCCTGATTCGGTACCAGAGACCGTTTCGACAAGTTTTTCAGCTCTAGTCCCAACGATTTTAATTGTTACAGTAATGGCCACTTTCGGGTTCGCCATTGAAGCTATTACTGGTATGTATGCATCCGATATTATCTACTCATTAGTCCAGCAACCACTACAAGGGCTAATCCAAGGGTTACCGGGTATCCTGCTTCTGATGTTAGTCGCTCAGATATTTTGGGTTATTGGTCTTCATGGAATGCAAATGGTCAGACCTATTCGTGAACCATTGCTATTAGCAGCAATCGTTGCTAATACGACTGCTTTTCAAGCGGGAGAACAGATTCCTAATATCGTAAATATGCCTTTCTGGGATGTATTCATGACCTTTGGTGGCTCTGGTGGAACACTAGGATTACTTATCGCTATTTTCTTAGTCTCTAAACGAGATGATTATCGTCAAATTGCTAAATTATCGTTCGTCCCTGGACTATTTAATATAAATGAGCCGCTTATATACGGGCTGCCTATTATGTTAAATCCTATATTAGCGATTCCGTTCATCATTACACCACTAATAACGGGAACTATAGGGTATTTCGCTATTTCGGTAGGATTTGCAGCCAGATCTGTTGTGATGGTACCTTGGCCTGTTCCCGCTATTATTAATGCCTATATCAGTACGGCAGGAGATATTGGCGCAGTTATTACTCAAATTTTTTGTATCATTGTTGCCGTCCTCATTTACTTGCCATTTGTTAAAGTAGCCAATCGTACAGTCGTGAGTGAAGTAGAGGCAATGGATTAGGATTAAAATATTAACCAATAGAGAGAGGAAGTTTAATCATGAGTGAAATGAATATCATGTTAGTATGTTCAGCAGGAATGAGTACAAGTATGTTAGTTAGTGCAATGAAGAAAGAAATAAAAAATATGGAGTTAGAAGCAAACGTGTTTGCTAAACCATCAACTGAAGCTATAGAGTATGCTGAAACTGAAGAAGTGAGTGTTTTATTATTAGGACCTCAAGTTAAATTTATGGAAAGTCGATTTAAAGAATCTTTAGAAGGCAAAAACATACCCATTGCAGTGATTGATTCACGCAATTATGGAACGATGAATGGAAAGAAAGTATTACAGCAAGCATTAGATTTAGCAAATAAATAAGAGGTGATTAATTTGGACGAACACAACGAAGTAGTAATGAATCTAATTGTTAATGCTGGGAATGCTAAAAGCAGCGCAATGGAAGCAGTGTATGCAGCTAAAAAAAGTGACTTTGAAACAGCCAAAGAAAAATTTAAAGAGGCAAATGATCAAATTAATAAGGCTCACAATACACAAACAGGTTTAATTACAGCGGAAGCAAACGAAGAAAATATTAAAATCAATTTGATTATGGTTCATGCACAAGATCATTTAATGACGGCTATAACCTTCATTGATTTAGCTAGAGAACTAGTCGATTTTTATGAGATAATGAGTACAGAAAAGAAATAAAGCCTAACTGTAAAAAGCTGGACTAAAGGAAAGGTGATGTTATGCCAAAGGATAAATTCTTATGGGGCGGTGCTTCCGCTGCCAATCAAGTTGAAGGAGCCTACAAAGAGGGCGGTAGAGGGTTATCCAATATTGATCTATTACCGTTTGGAGAAGACCGTATAGCGATAGCTCAAGGGAGAAAACACTACACTGAGGTGCCTGATGATGTCTTTTACCCCTCTCATGAAGCCATTGATTTTTATCATCACTACAAAGAAGATATTGCTTTGTTAGCGGAGCTTGGAATGACAGCTTACCGCTTTTCCATTTCATGGTCTAGAATTTACCCGACAGGCTTAGAAACCGATCCTAATGAGGAAGGCTTACAATTTTACGACTCCATGATTGATGAGTTACTCAAATACAATATTGAACCGATCGTGACTATTTGCCATTTCGACGTACCTAAAGGATTGATGGATGAATGTAACTCATGGAAGAGTCGTCAAATGATAGACCAGTATGACAAGTATGCGACGACCCTATTTAAGCGATTTAAAGGAAAGGTGAAATACTGGATTACATTCAACGAAATCAACATGATCCTGCACAAACCCTTTACTGGGGCAGGCATTACGATCAATAAAGATGAGAATCGTGAAGAAGTCATTTATACAGCAGCCCATTACGAAATGGTTGCGAGTGCATTAGCTACAAAACGGTTAAGAGAAATTGATTCAGATGCGCAAATTGGGTGTATGCTGGCGGCGGGCGATTATTATCCTTACAGTTCAGACCCGGAAGATGTCAGAGCGGCTCAAGTAGCTAATCAGGAAAATTTCTTCTTTCTAGATATTCAGTCACGTGGAGAATACCCTCGTTGGGCGCTGAATAAATTTGAAAAACTGGGTATCCAAATTGATATCACAGAAGAAGACCGATCTATTCTAAGAGATAATACGGTTGATTTTGTGTCGTTCAGCTACTATTCATCTCGTACATCTAAAGAAAATACTGAAGGCGTGGATACTAACACCGGGAATGCTGCTGGTGGTGTCGTCAATCCTTATCTCGAGCGTTCTGAATGGGGTTGGATGATAGATCCAACAGGTTTACGCATAGTCATGAACACTATTTGGGACCGATATCAGAAGCCTTTATTCTTAGTTGAAAATGGATTAGGTGCGCGTGATGTTGTCGAAGAAGACGGGTCAATACATGACGATTATCGAATTGATTATTTAAAAAAACACATCGACGTCATAGAAACGACTATTAAAGAAGATGGTATTCCTCTATTGGGTTATACTATGTGGTCAGCCATTGATCTAGTGTCCTCGTCGGGCGGTCAAATGAGTAAACGGTATGGATTGATTTATGTCGATAGAGACGATAATGGTGAAGGCACGAACCACCGAATTAAAAAGGATTCCTATTACTGGTTTAAAGAGATGGTTGAAAAAAGCAGTGTAGCGTTAGTTGACTAGTAGTGACGATTGATTAAAGGCGAAGTCAGTTTCGTGAGAGTCACTAGTAAAACACGTTTAAGTAAAAAGAAAGAGGCTGGGACTTTTTTGTCCCAGCCTTTTTAAACTGATTCAGCCTTACCTATCAAAAGAGTTTGTGCGAAGCATAGTACCAACGTTGTCTCCAGCTTCTGCAAAATCTAATAATTTTCTGAACATTTCTACGCCAGTAACCGTCGTAGTTATCGTGTCTTTAAGGCCAACAATTTCGACTTCGTCACCTACGGATACTTTACCCGTTTCAACACGTCCAGTAGCAACCGTTCCGCGACCAGTAATTGTAAAGACATCTTCGACGGGCATTAAAAATGGTTTGTCTGCATGACGATCTGGTGTTGGAATATAGTTATCGACTGCATCCATTAATTCCATAATTTTTTCTTCGTATTTAGGATCTCCTTCTAGAGCTTTTAAGGCAGATCCAGCTATCACAGGAAGATCATCTCCTGGGAAATCGTACTCAGTTAACAAATCCCGGACTTCCAGTTCAACTAATTCTAACAGTTCATCATCGTCCACCATATCAACTTTGTTTAAGAAGACAATGATATAGGGGACACCTAATTGACGAGATAACAGGACATGTTCACGAGTTTGTGGCATTGGGCCATCAGCAGCAGATACAACTAAAATTGCGCCATCCATTTGAGCAGCACCTGTGATCATGTTTTTAACATAGTCTGCATGACCGGGGGCATCTATATGTGCATAATGCCGGCTCTCTGTCTCGTACTCTACATGAGAAATAGAAATAGTAATGCCACGTTCTTTTTCTTCCGCAGCGCCATCGATTTGATCATAAGCCCGAGCATCAGCTAACCCTTTTTTGGCTAAAACAGAAGTGATTGCAGCAGTTAACGTTGTTTTACCGTGATCCACATGACCAATGGTTCCAGTATTGACATGTGGTTTTGAACGGCTGTATTTTTCTTTAGCCATTTTTAATTTCCTCCTTTTAGTAAAAAGTAAACAGCACTAGTTTATGCATTCCTAATGCTACACAGTACGCGCTTCTAATTTTAATTCTTCTAAATCCTGTTCGGTAAAGTGATATTTTGTACGGCAGAAGTGACACTCTATTTCTGCACCATGATCTTTTTCAATCATTTCCTGAATTTCCTGGGATCCCAATGTTACCATAGCCTGGGCAAACCGTTCTTTAGAACAGTCGCATAGAAACTGCACGGACTGCTCTTCAACAATGTGTGCATTATTTCTCCCTACTAATTTTTCAAGCAATTGTTCCGGAGAAAGTCCCTGGGACATTAATTTAGAAATGAGAGGGAGTTCTTTTAATCTCTGTTCAATTAGTCCAATGCTGTCTTCACTTGCTTCAGGAAGGACTTGAATCATAAAGCCACCGGCAGTTTTTACACTTTCATCAGGATTTATTAAAACCGATAATCCAAATGAAGAGGGAACTTGTTCGGAGGTGGCCATGTAATAAGTGAAATCTTCTCCTAATTCTCCATCTACCAAAGGAACGTGGCCTGAAAAGGTTTCTTTTAATTGTAAATCTTTCGTTACAATCATAGAGCCTTTCGTACCAACAGCGCCTCGAACATCGATTTTTCCATGTTTGTTTAAATCTAAACTCACTTGTGGATTTTTAATATAGCCTTTAGTTTCGCCACGGCCATTACTGTCTACTACAATATGACCGGCAGGACCATCTCCGTCAATTCGAACAGTTAACTTATCGTTACCTTTAAGTGTTGCACCAAGTAGGGTTGACCCAATCATGGTACGTCCTAATGCCGCAGTAGCTGTACTCCAGGAATTATGTCTGGCTTGTGCTTCTCTTATCATTTCTGTAGCGTCTACAACAAAAACGCGAAATTCATTATTCAGTGCTAGAGCTTTAATTAATTTTCCTGCCATGTGCAATCCCCTTTCCTGATATACAAAAGATATCATAGGCTAATAATATACTTACTTTTAGTAAGTGTCAATAGACAAAACCCCAATTCTGTTGTTTGGAAAACAGGACAAATATATTGGAAGAATAATTACCTCGTTTGGTGTTTAAGTTGATGCTCAAAATGCATTGTACCGCAGGCAATTACTGTAAAGTGTTGATATAAATCAAGGGTTTTAGAAGGGGCATCTCCTTTCTAAGGTTTCAGCGCTTTTAACCATAAGTATGAGCATATGGCTTTTTTATTTGCAATTATCATAACGCTTTTAGTGCAATAATCATAACCATTGACTTTAATAAATGAGAGGATATACTTTCATTACAACTTAATATGATTTTAATCAAGCGTTAAGAAAGAAAAGTAATTACTTGTATTGTTTAAGGGAGCCTGTGTTACTGGGAGCAGGTACATGAATGAGTAATGAATCAAGTCTTTCTAGCTTCTATATGGATATTTTATATTGATATATAGATGGGTGTCTCCATTAGAAGACTAGATATTGATTGATATTGAATTGAGAGAAAGTATTATACTTTCATTAAGGATGGTACCGTAATTTTTTAATTACTCTTGGGGATTTTTCCCTGGGAGTTTTTTTGCGTTTAGAAGGGGTGTTAAAGTTGATAAGGAAAAATTATGACAAAAATATAGCTTTAAAATTATTATCAACTAATGGCTTATCAAGCTTAGGTGAAAGGATTTACTTTATAGCTTTAAATGTTTCAATACTAAGTAGTGGAGGGAATGTTCTGTCTGTAGGGATATTGTATATTATCAGGCCAGTTGCAGATATTATAACCAATGCAGTAATCAGTGCTCATATTGATAAGTTCAACAAGAGAAAGACAATGGTTGTGCTAGACCTAATGAGTGCACTTTTAATAGGGTCCTTAATAGTTAGTCAAACCATTTGGAATATATACATAGTCGTATTTTTTGTTCAAGTCTGTAGTAGTATGTATAGCCCTATATCAATTAGTTATACTGCATTAGCCATTCCAAAAGACCAATTAAAAAAATACAATTCTTGGGATAATTTGGTTAATTCGGGCGGATTTCTAGTTGGACCTGCCATCGCTGGACTGCTCTTATACTTTAGTAGTGTAGATAGTGCTATACTTGTCAATTCGGTCATGTTAATTGTAGCAAGTATCATTAACCTCTCTTTACCTCATTTAGTTGTCGAAGAAGAGCATTCAGAAAGAAAATCATTCTATGAGATAAATAAGGAATCGATGCATTATCTCAAATCGTTTTTTGAGACTAAGAGAGTCTATCTTTTGTATTATTTATTAACGTCTCTTTTATTTGTATTTGCAGCTGGACTTAATTCTGTAGAAGCAGCATTTGCCTTAGAAGTCATCATGTTGACGAGAATAGAATACGGATTGATCGTCAGTATTTCTGGTGCTGGATTTGTAGTGGGTTCAATAGTTAATACGTTTATTAGTCGAACAGACGACTATTTATCAGTTAATTAATTTTGGGGGATTACTGTACGTATTGGGCTATTTTATCTATAGTCTATCGTTTGGATTTATAGCGGCTTCTGTAGGTTTTTTTACCATTTCATTTGCTTTGGCATTTGTTAATACTGGAATAAGAACGTTTATACAATTTGCTTTCCCGATTAATAAAATCGGACAATTGACAACAGCTTTAGGCACTATAAGTTCAGCTTTGCAACTATTTTTGGTAGCTATAACCAGTAGCTTGTCATTAATTTATCCTATGAGAGTAGTATTGATTGTTGTTGAAATAATTATGCTTATCATGGTTGTTTTTATTTCTATCTATGGAAAGAAAATCAGTGTAAGTCACCCTAGAATCTAAATTTTCATAGATGATAAAGTAAGACTTGGGGAACTCAGAAGAATACATGAAACTAAGTAGACTATCAATCTATTAATACATGAAATTACATAAAGTCGTGTTGTAGAGTTTAGGAAGAATATCTTAGCGGTATACATAATTTTTTGAAATGGTATGATTCACATGGAAAAGAGGACATGTATCATACATGTCCTCTAATGTAGAACCGTTTAAGACGATAGCACATTTGATTATTAAAAAATAGTTATGAATTACCAATTTATAGGGTTATGCAAAACGAACCATACACGTTACTTCTTTTGCAATGTATACACTAGTCCAAAGACTTGGATCGTTATAATAGGCATTAAAGCGACTAATGCAATCATACCAAATCCATCGACCATTACAGATGCATCTGTAACACCTTGGGCCGCTCCTTGGATAAACGCTAAAATAAATGTTCCTGTCATCGGTCCTGAAGCAACGCCTCCGGCATCGAAAGCCATGGAAACAATCGTTGATGGAACAAAGTATGAAAGCCCGAATGCAATGATATAACCTGGGAGAAGTAAATGCCATAATTCTAATCCAAACTGGGTCGTTCTTAGGGACGCTAGTAATGTAGCGATTCCTACTCCTATAGCTAAGGCTGTATAAATAAATCCAGGTTTCAATGCGCCGGAGGTTACTCTTTCTATCTGAGTCGCTAAGACATTAACAGCCGGTTCGGCTAGAATCGTTACCACACCCAGAATGAAAGAAAGGATATACAACCAATTATAATGATCAAACTGGGTCAATTCATAACCAATGATACTTCCAACGTTCATAAACCCGAAGTTTACACCCGTTAAGAAAAGTATAAGCCCGAGGATGACATAGATAATCCCCATTATTATCCGTCTAATTCGTCTTTTTGGCAGCTTTAAAAGCGTGAAATGATAGATGAGGAAAATGATTGCAATTGGACTAATGGATAATAAGGCTTCCCCCATCTGCTGGACGGAAATATCTACAATCGATTGTAACAAAGTTTCCTGAAAGCCAAATGAAATAGTGAGGTCTCCTGTAAGCGTACCAGTCGATATCAATATATCTGCGAACATAACGGCCATAATAGCACCGGCTGAAGCTATAGCAACTAATCCGAAACTATCTTCTCCAGATCGTACACTGTTTTTTTCGATAGTAGATAGCCCCATTGACAAGGCGAGTAGAAATGGAACAGTAATAACCCCCGTTGTCGCCCCTGAAGCATCAAAGGCTATAGAAAGAAATTCAGAAGTTGTAAATAGTGATAGTAGCAGAATAATTAAGTAGCTTATTCCAATCACTTTAATGAACGTCCATCTATATACAATTCTTAACAGTCCCAATGTCACCATTACAGCAATACCGATGGATACCACAAGCACTAGCTGCAAACTGGACATAGCTCCATCCGTCACTAAACTGATTTGATTTCCAAGAACTAACAAACTGGGTTCAGCAACAGAAATAACAAATCCGAGTAATAATCCGACAGGGATCAAAATAATAAGTTTATTTGATTTAGCTACCCCTTTTCCTAAGTACTCTCCAATAGGGGTGATTGCAATGTCTACTCCTGTTAAGAATAAACTTAAGCCGACAACAATTAGCAGAGTACCTAGAATGAATGCCAGTAAAATGGCAGAATCAAAAGGGACCAAAAAGAAATGGATAGCCATCACAAAAAGGAAAATTGGCGTAACTGATCTTATTACCTCCAATCCCTTTTCTAAAACGATATTCATGTAATCATCCTTTCTCTATCGATTAAACTAACCCTTTCGTTTCGCTTATATTAGTTACAAATAAAATTCCCGTATTAGGATCATCTAAATGCAACTTTTCATTTATTTTAGTTGTGAGTTCCTTGCACTTCTCTTTTTCAGTGATAATGAGCACGATGTCTTTTTCCGGCTCGATGTCTATATTGAATACACGTCGTGTTTCATATTCACCTGAGCCATGAGCATTGATAACTGTACCTCCCTGGACACCAGCAGACTGGGCAGCGTCCATTACTGTTTCTGCTTCTCCTTTATTAACGATTACAAAAATAGCCTGATACATAGTTTCTCTCTCCTCTAAAAAAACTTCTTCTTTTTTATATGAAAATGTTCCAATAACCTCTTCCAAAGGCATTCGGAAGCTGATTCCTCTATTTCTTCTACCCATTTTCTTTTTCTCTGCAATATAATCCATTGCTTCTTTCGCTATAGAAGAAGAAGCAACGAAGAGAACAACTTCTTTTTTTATCTGATCAAGACCCAATATTTTTAAAATCCCCTGACGAGCTGTTCCTTCTCCCAGAAATATAGTGCCTGTTTTTACACCTTTTTCGGCGGCTAACTTGATGCACTGGTCTCCTTCTTGACTATTTACAATGCAACAGACTAAGTCAATATTGTCGGTTTTATTGGTTTGCATTTGACTTCCTCCAACTCTTTTTGTTAATGGGTACACCGTACAAGTATAACAAATTCGTATTCTTTATGCGAATTGCCTTCTCTGAACTGTTATCGAGTAATGCGAATATACTGTTACTTTTACCTATATTTTTCATTTATGTTAAGCACTACTCTTTAAATACCAATATAGATATTCCCCAATTACTCCAAAGTATGTAGAGATAACTGATTTAATTAAGCCTATTGTCTTAATACACAGACTTAGAGTGTTTTAGTATTGTGAAGGTTTTTTTCATCCTTATATCCTTATTCATACAAAATTTTCTACTGCTACATTGGTGATATTTGTCCGAATAATCTAAAGGAAGATTAATAAGGTAGGAGTATCCTGATGATATATTCTTGAGATAGTTCTATCTTAGACAGATTAGTTTCACCGTTGTTTGGTTCTTATTCAAACTCATTCACAATAAAGAATAGTATTCTCATAATGGGTGCCCTAAATGCGCTAGGGAAATTTTTATTAGCCGAGTATTAGCTATTAAAAAAGTGCTTGCTACTCCTTGAAAACATATAAGCCTCTTCGTTTAAGTTTGTTCATATCGAGGGTTAAGAATAGCGAATGTATATGCTGTTAGTCATTTTTTTGTTATCTAATTTTCGAAGTATTTATAGATTTAAATGGAAACTAAGTAGGTCTAAAATACATGAAATTGCTTAGAATAATGTATCTAGAACCTCTTAAAAAAGGGCTTTTGTATTTCTATTTTTTTGTCAAATCGTTATTCTTTGCTTGATTCATTAATAGTCACTTATAAACTTAATCAGATCAATGCTTGGTAACTGTCTGTTTTAGGTACACCCTATACATACATGCTTACTTGTCAAAAAAATAGCACCTTTCAAACTGCTTGAAAGGTGCATTTCTCATTTTAATTTCGTACACTTAGAATTTATTAATTGATTTTTAAATACTGTATTAATAAGGTTAATAGTTCTATATCTGATTCATCTGCGAAAATCTTAAATTTCTTTATCATGATATGCAATGAATTATATTCAGCTAACGTTGTCCCATCCCAAAATTTCAATATTAGACAAGAAAAATAAATCAATACAAAAACCGTCCCAACTCAGAACAATTATGAACTGGGAACGGTTTTTGTGTTTGGAAGAGAAAAAAATTCGCGAAATCATGCAAAGTATTTTAATTTTTTTGTTTTTTTTCTCATCTCGCTATTTATGCAAAGGCCTCTCTAGAGAACTACACGCCAACCCGGAAAGCTTGATTTATAAAAATGTACGGTTTACACTAATATATGTAAATAATTACAGAAAAAATATCTTTTTCCAGAAAGGATGTATTGAATTGAAATTACAGCTAGCTATTGACCTTGTTAAAGATATATCAGAAGCCATTGAATTAGTGGAAGAGGTTAAAGAGTATATCGATGTAGTGGAACTTGGTACCCCTGTCATCAACAGAGAAGGACTTCAAGTAGTTAAAGAAGTCAAAGAAGCCTTCCCTGATTTACAAGTGTTGGCGGATGAAAAATTAATTGACGCTACTGATTTTGAAGTTGGCCAAGCAGTTGATTATAAAGCAGACATTATTACAGTTCTGGGTGTTTCGGAAGACGCTTCGATTAAAGGGGCTGTCGAGGAAGCGAAAAAACACGGAAAAGAAATTCTTGTGGATATGATCGCAGTACGAGATGTTGAAACACGTGCAAAAGAACTGGATGAAATGGGAGCAGATTATATTTGTGTACACACAGGGTATGATTTACAGGCGCAAGGGAAGAGCCCATTTGAAGACTTGAAGAAAGTCAAAAAGGTAGTCAAAAAATCAAAAACGGCTATTGCAGGCGGCATTAAATTAGAGACGCTAAAAGATGCTGTAGAACAAAAACCAGACTTGATCATCGTTGGTGGCGGAATTGCAAGCGCGGATAACCCTAAAGAAGCTGCACGCAAGATATCTGAAATTATCAAACAAGGTTAGGTGGTAGTATGAATACAACAGATCATCTAGCAACAATCATTGAAGAGTTAAAGAAAACACCATCTAGAATTTCAGATGAGGAAGCTGAAAAGCTGGTCGATGAAATCATGGATGCTGGAAAAATATTTGTGGCTGGCGCTGGACGTTCCGGTTTGATAGGAAAAAGTTTCGTCATGCGCTTAATGCATATGGGGATTGAAGCCTATGTTGTAGGGGAAACCGTCACCGGTACGTTTGAAGAAAATGATTTGCTGATTATTGGAACAGGATCAGGGGAAACGAAGACATTGGTTCCAGTCGCTCAAAAAGCAAAGGACATTGGTGGAAAAGTAGCTGCTGTTACCATTTCACCCGCTTCGACTATCGGAGAATTGGCTGACATCATTGTCCAACTCCCTGGTGTGACAAAAGATAACAGTGAAGGAACCATTCAAACTGTTCAGCCGATGGGATCTTTATTCGAACAAACCATGTTGCTGTTTTATGATGCCATCATTTTAAGTTACATGGAGAAAAAAGAACTGGACAGCGATAAAATGTACGGAAAACATGCTAATTTAGAATAAACGGAACACGCAGCACATACTGCTCTCAAATAGAGTAAATAACTAGAATAAAAGCAATAGACAGAAACCTCGATGAAGGTTTCTGTCTATTGCTTTTACTTGTACCAACGGACAGGATTTATCTAACTTAATTTGACAAACGAAATTCTATAAAACAATAATAGTTTGCACCGTTTCTAAAATATATGAGAACAATATACACACACACATTTTAAGCCCAATGTACCTTCATATAAAGTCTTACAGTAGTTTATGCTACTGTATTAGGGATGGCATGATTATTTAATGTACTCTAATACCTAGTAGACCAAAGTAGGCAATAAAAATCTAAATACCCTGAGAAAGCTTCTGAGAAGCACTTAATATAGAAGAAATTGAAGAATAAAAGCCTAAAAATCTTATTCTTCAATTTCTTTTATTTTTTCTTGATCTGGTGTGTCAATAATTTAGGTAAAGAAGCCCACAAAAGTATTTTTTTTAGGGCTTTTTACCTATTACTTTTATAATTATTATGGTCTATGCTACTATTCAAACTTCAAAATATCCATGATAAAGAACAGCTAAAAACCTATAAACAAATTTTAAATTATATGGATAATAGAGAAATAAGAAATAATCTGAAAATACAAAATAGAAAGAGGATGGATTTAGAATAAGCTGGTTTGGCGATATTAGAAGCTCTTATCGGACTACTTTTATTGGATGGCGTATTATCGGTTTTTCTAAATCATCTGAATACATGAAATTTCTAAAGTTGAAAAGCATCAGTTAAACTGCTTTTCTTTAGATCGTTATTAATTATTTATATTTTTACCCCACTCTCCCATACTATCCAGTATAGGAATAAAGCTTTTTCCTAAAGGTGTTAGCGAATATTCTACTTTTGGAGGGACTTCTTTATATACTTCCCTGTGAACCATTTGATCACTTTCCAATTCTCTTAACTGACGTGTTAGAATTCCTTTTGAAATACCAGGTACCAGTCTTTGAAGCTCACCAAATCTTCTTGTCTGTTTACTTAAATGCCATAGAATTATAAGTTTCCACTTTCCCGTAATAATGTTTTGAGTTTCTGTAACCGGACAAACCTCTACTTGTTCCTCTGGAGTTTCACCTTGAAATAATAGTCGTGCCATGATAAATATACCTTCTTTCTTATGGTTCTGTTTTTGTGACTATGCAATAATAATATTCCTACTTGTAAAAAAGAATCTACAAGTATAATATAGAAATATGGTTGAATATTCAACTATAAAGTAAAATAAATAGGAGTTGATTTACTTATGTCAAAAATTGTAATTACTGGGGCAACTGGAAAATTAGGCCAATTAGTAGTCCAACATTTACTTGAAAAAGTGCCTGCAAACCAAATCGCTGTTAGCGTTCGAAACGTTGAAAAAGCATCTGAATTTGCTGACCAAGGAATAGAAGTTCGCTATGGGGACTATGATGACCCAATATCTTTGGAAAAGTCATTTACTGGTGCTTCTAAGTTACTCCTAATATCAACCCCGGAAGATGACGCAGTAGTACGTATTGGTAAACACGTTGGTGCCATTAGAGCAGCTAAAAAGGCTGGAGTAAAACACATTATATATACAAGTTTTGCCGCAGTTGATAAAGGAGCTTTTCCTCTACTAGGAGATGTTCATTCTGCAACTGAATATACGCTTCGTGCTTCCGGTCTTTCAACTACGATTTTAAGAAATGCCTTTTATCAAGAAGTGTTTGTTAATGAAAGTCTTCAATCCTTTGTTGATAATGGAGTAATCGTAACTTCAGCTGGAAACGGTAAAGTTAATACAGTAGAACGAAATGACTTAGCTCTAGCAGCAGCAACAGTTTTGGCTGAAGAAGGACATGAAAATAAAGTTTATGAACTAGCATCATCGGAAACCTGGAATTATGATGAGTTTGCCAGTATTCTTTCAGATGTTTCAGGGAAAACTGTAACTCATCAGTCTAAATCAGATTCTGAAGTTCTAGAAGAAATGATTAAATCAGGTGCTCCTGAAGGACTTGCTTATTTTCAAACTGCTCTTTACAATTCAATAGCAAATGAAAATGAGGGAAACACCTCTGATGATTTAGAAAAACTGATTGGAAGAAAGTCAGTATCAATTCGTGAAAGTATAACTAATTTTTTTAATAAAAATTTGTAATATTCTACTCTGATATAACAATAATCGGAAGGTCGAAACCCAATTTTGAAGCAAGCAGTAACTACACCCACGCGCTTCAAAATTGAGTTGGATCAGATCAAGCTTACTATAATACAAATGCGTATAGTCTAACAAAAAAAGTTTTTAAATGAGAGTGAAATGGAACAGAAATTACTCTGGTAGTATTCTGATAGAAAATACATGATATGAGATAAAATCGTGTATCCGGAATCCCTTTACACAGGGATTCTTTTTCTTTAGCGCCCTATAACATATGATTATAAGGTATAACGAGTGTAATCATGTATCGCTTTTGTGGAAGGACAGCCGCTTAAAATGCCTTACAACGTTCAACCCCTCCGAACGCAGCAAGAAATAAACGACTTGTTTATTCTGTTTACGGCGCAATCAGAACGCTGAGAGAGATGTTTTTCTGTTTTTAATCGGGATTAACAGTGGATTACGCATGTCCGATATCGTTAAATTAAAGAAACAAGATATTCTAACAGCAAAAAACCCCCGAATTGTGGAACAAAAGACGGGGAAAACACGCATATTGTATTTAGGGAGCCTCCAGGATCTCATTCAGGAGTACACCAAAGCCCTGGACCCGGCCGATTATTTATTCCCCAGCAGCAAAGGCGGCCATTTAGAAGTGAATACGGTGTATCAAATGTTTCAAAAAGTCGCTAAGCTCTTAGGCAGAGATGATATTGGCATGCACACCCTGCGTAAGACGTTCGGATACCATTATTATAAGAAAACAAAAGATGTGGCCACCCTTATGGAAATATTCGGTCACAGCAGTGAGAAAATCACGAAACGCTATATTGGGATAAACGAAGATGAAATAAGTGAAACACTGTTAAACTTTCGGTTAGGATTTTAAGAGATTCAATAGTATCAATAGAATTCTATTTATAAAAGAAAAGAAATCAATAAGCTGGATTTTATAATGAAGTTAGCCACCTAGGCTAACATAAAAAAACGCCATGTGAATTTCATGTTATATTGAAGTTACCACTAACTCTCAATAG
>NZ_PVTO01000031.1 GCF_003003275.1 Alkalibacterium olivapovliticus | reverse complement strand
TTAGCGGGTTTATTTAGTCTATACTATCATTCTTATTCGGTTTTTAAAATCATATCACATTATAGCTTCCGGAACGGCATTATTACAGAAGTAACGCGATAACACTTGATTGAAAAACTTGAGAAATTCTTTGACTACGTGTATTGAAACGGTTGTTCTTTGTTTGAACAGTCAGTTTTCGGTTAGACATACTAAAAAAACACCTTCCAGAAGGAAAGTGTCTTGAACTACTGTATAGAAACTTATTTAATAATAACCGGAGCTTTTCGCATAAATTTCTGATCGTTTTTTGCCGTACTTCTTTGAATATCTTTTCCGCCGCCTTGTTTATTCTGGATCAGCTTCTGCATTTTTTCTTTTGAAGTCATTCGTTCCACCACCTCTGTAGTTGCTGCTCTGTTCATTGCGATTCACTATTACCCTTTCATCTCTTGAGCAACACATGAAAAAAGGCACCAGCAGAATGCTGATGCCTTTTTGTAATGCAATACTAAATTTAAGTCGCAAATTGAGTGGTACTCGATTTCTTTCGAAATCTCCGTCCCATACTGTATCCGTAAGCGAATAAATTCGCAACCGCTCCAGCAATTAACGTTTTGAGAATTGTGGAGATTTACGTGCTTTTTTAAGACCTGGTTTTAGATTTGAAACTTTGAATAGGCTCGAATAACCTTGATAAATAAGCATTTCCAAGCTTTTTTATCTTAATGAATTTGAATAGATTTGAATGATATGTGTTCTAAAAATGTGTTCTAAATTAGGTAGTATATTTCGTTCATTCAATCTATTGATTTTTCATACTTCATATAACTTAAAAAAGGCATCTCATAGATCGAGGTGTCCTTTTTGTATGTAAGGAGTTGATGATTAGTTGGATCTATAACTTTATTACAAGGTAACTCGATTTAGATTAAAATGGCAATTTTACAATGACTATTATAATGATTTTTAGCAGAATTCTCATAGAAAAGTTGTTTAAATAACTCTAGAAGTTGATCTCTTGTTTTCCCAACTAATTCTGCTGACAAATCATCTATAGAATGAGAGTTAACATTAAAAAGTTTTTCCTGCTCCTCTTTATCTTTATAAAATGCTTGAGATTTTACATTGTTAAACTTTGTATATGTTTCAACGATACGACGCATTGTGTTAAGCATTGAGTTAATCAAGTTATTTTCATATAAAGACTCTAACTCTATCCAAAGATATTCATAATGAGTATTCAAATCTTCTTTTTCTGAAGTTATTTTGCGAAAAACTCCATTCATAATTCTATAAAAATTGTTTTTCGTATATTTTGATACTTCAATCGTTTTTGTTTTATCTTTAGTATCTATTTTTTTCTCTTTAAAGTATCCATGAGGTTGAATATTAAGATAAAAGTGAGCATTATGAGTTAAACAAATAAAGTAGTCCCTATTAGCATTGAAATTCTCGTTATAATTCCCTCGATAAAGCTTCTGCATTTCAGTAATAATGAGATACTGCATCGTATCATCGTTGGAATTCATTGGATCATCAAATATAATTATTTTCTTTTTTGTATGTCCCGCAACACTTAAATTCTCCATAAAATATAAAAAAGCAATAATATTTTTTTCTCCAGTAGAAATTTGATCAATTGGTCTAACACCATTTGTTCCGTCCTTAATCAAATAATGTTCAATTTCATTTTCATCCTTTTGCAGTTCCAATTGTAAGTCTGATTTCCCTGAATGCTTCAATCTAGTATTAATATTTTCAGCAAGGATACTTGTATTTTGAGTTTTTTTAAGCAGATTACTTTTTTCTAGTTCTAACTCATCAATTTGATATGTTAAATCTTTAATTGTACCTTTTGGGGGATTTGATTCACTTCCTAAAATAGCTGATTTTTTACTTTCTAATTCTGTACTCGAAATTCCAACAATTTTTTCTAGTTCTTTTAGTTTGAAAGATTCTAGTTCAAATCCTTGCCATTCAATTAAATAATCTTCTTTGAGATTTAGACATTGATATACATGATGCAGCCTAAGTGCTTCTCTACTTTTCGTCTGTTCATCATCTAATTTTTCACTATAATCATTATTTTCTTGGATAAGCTTACTTATCATCGCTATTTCTTTTGAAAAGCTCTCTGGAATGTCCATTTGTAAACTTGCTTTAATCATGAAATTATTCGATTGTTTTTCGCGTACTTCTATAATTAATAAGTTTAAATACTCAATAATTCCCTTCTGTTTCAATTTTAGTAATTCATTGCATTGTTTCACTTTATCTTTAAATGAGTTATAAAAATTATTCTCAATAAGTAAACCTAATTGTTTATATGTAGAGAATTCTTTTTCAAGTTTATCAACATGATTTCTTAGTTTTTCTTGGTATTCTTTAAGAACTGGTGCAGAAAAATAATTCTCTAATTGAATTGAACGTTCTGGAGCGTATGTATTTCCACAAAATGCACATTTATCACCAGGTTCATGTATTTTTCTACCAAAGTCGGCAAAGCTTTTTTTCTTAGAATCATTTCCAACTTCTTCAAGAATTGTAGTTTCTTCTATCTGATATTGAATTAGTTCATTAGTTTCATCTAATATTCTTTGAAAATCTGTCTTCGGAACCTTGAATGATTGAACTTCTTGTTTTGCTTGCTCTCTTAAAGTTTCTAAACTTTGCATGATTTCAGATTCATTTAGTTCCTTAACTTTTGGAATATCGCTGATAAAATAGTTTTTATTATAAGATGGAATCGTAATTTGAGGATTGTTCATTTGTTTTAATTTTCGTGCCATGTCTTGATAAAAACGATTAATTTCATTGTCTTTTTGTTCATAATTTTTTTTGGCATCGTTATTTTTTTTGAGTAGTTCGCTTATAATGATTCCGTCTTCTTCATACTCTGGCATCCAAGTTAAAGACTTATACTCTGATTCTAAGGGTTCTAATTTAACATTAAGTTTTTCAAGATCACTTTCTATTCCATCAAGTTTTCTCTTGATTTCAGCGTTTTCTGTCCCTAAAACAACAGCATTTAATTTGCTGTCAGTTAGGATACTTTCAAAACCAGTAAAAATTCTAATATCAAATTCTGATTGATATTGATCACGAATTAAATTTGTTAAAGTAGATTTTCCAGAACCGTTTTTTCCAAAGATAAAATTTTTATTTTTTAGTATCAACTCTTTATCTTTATCTAAATTAAAAACTGGACAACTTTGTTCACTTAAATCAACAGAAATTTCACTCATGCTACTACTTCCTTTCTACAAAAATTGCTTCAATTATTACAGATACTATTATTTTCAAATTAAATTGGAACAATTTAAGTATATCAAACTTTAATAAGAAAACCTTAACCAATAAAATTTTTTTAGCACTTCATTGAAATAAGGTGCTTTTTATATAGAAGTTGATAAAAATTACCCACTTAACTTTAGTTAGTCTCTTTGACGGAATCGGCGCCTTTAAAAATTTCCATTTGTTTCTAGTATAAGTCCTATCTAAATTATGATATTAATTCAAAGACAAGAAACAAATTCCAATTCGCACCGCAATATTCCTAACTTATACTTCTAATTCTATGTTTTAATAATGCTATTTAAGATAATAAAGTTGACTTAGAGTAACTCTAAAGTGTTATAGTCTATTTATGAACAAAATAATATAATAAATGGAGGAATTAATGATGCATACAGTTAAACTAAATAACGGTATCGAAATGCCTATCGAAGGGTATGGTGTTTTTCAAGTATCACCCGAAGAGACTGAGCGTTGTGTGACAGAAGCTCTTGAAGTAGGATATAGGAGTATTGATACAGCTGCTGCTTATGGAAATGAAGAAGCCGTTGGTAAAGCAATCAAACTTAGCGGTATCCCTAGGGAAGAATTATTTGTTACAACTAAATTATGGGTATCAGATCAAGGATACGAAAACACTAAATTAGCTTTTGAAACCTCTTTAAAAAAATTGGGCTTAGATTATCTTGACTTATACTTGATCCATCAACCTTTTGGCGACTATTATGGTTCTTGGCGTGCAATGGAAGACCTATATAAAGAAGGGAAAATTAAAGCGATTGGAGTTTCGAACTTTGAAGCAGATCGATTAGTTGACTTGATTTTAAATAATGACGTAGTTCCTGCTGTGAACCAAATTGAAGTTCATCCATTCTTGCAACAAAATGAAGCAAAAGCTGTGATGGAAGAATACGGGGTTCAAATTGAAGCCTGGGGACCTCTATCAGAAGGGGCAAACAACATTTTTGAAAATGAGCTCTTAAAAGAAATTGCTGAAAAACATCAAAAATCAGTCGCTCAAGTGATCTTAAGATGGCATCTTGATCGTGGTGTTATCATCATTCCTAAATCAGTTCGTAAAGAACGCATGCAAGAAAATCTAGCTGTTTTTGATTTTTCATTGGGTCAAGAAGACATCGAAAAAATTGCTACATTAGATTTAGGAAAAAGTACCATCATAGATCATCATAATGTTGAGGTTGTTAAACAATTAAACTCTTTAAACACTCCTCATTAAGGTAACTAAGCTTTTTTCAAACATTTTGTCAGAACAGTTTTTATAAATGTAAATTTTGATTAGTAGGAGGAATTATTTATGAAAGTTATGATTTTAGGCGCTGCTGGGCAAATTGGTAAAATGGTAACCGATGATCTATTAACTCAAACTGATTTTGATTTAGTATTGTATGGCCGAAATGTTTCTTCTCGGTTGTCAGCTAAAGCAAGTGATCGTGTTTCATTAGTTGATGGCGATTTTAAAGAATTGGATAAAATCAAAAAGCATCTTGTTGATGTAGATGCCGTTTATTTAAGCTTTGTTGCGGAAGACGATTTTATCAAATCGTTAGTTGAGCTATTAGAAGAAAGTGATGTTACTCGGTTTATTGCAGCAAGTGTTCCTGACTTGTATCAAGAAGTTACTGGTAAATTTCAAAAGTGGTATCGAGCCAATACGGGTATTATGTGGACGGCTCCACCTCGTAAGGCGGCTGACATTATTGAAGCCAGCAAGCTCGATTATGTCATCCTTCGAATAACTTGGCTTTACAATGAAGAAGGGAATACAGATCTTCATATAACAGAAAAAGGTGAGCCTTTTGTGGAAGCACAAGTTACTCGTCAAGCTGTTTCTCAATTTATAACTGATTTATTGACAGGAAAAGCTGATTACCACCAAGCAAGTTTAGGTTTGGGAGAACCTGATACAGAATTTGAAAAACCAAGTTTCTTCTAATTCTTGAGTTTTTATTATCCTTTGCCAAGACAATGAAACAAGACCTCCGAAATGTGTTTTTAATAAACACATTTTAGAGGTCTTATTTGCTGTTTCAAATTTGATTCCTTTATATGCTACAATTTAGACCTATTGATTCATAATCTCGTTAGTTCTTTTCTGATTTTATTCATTTCTGCTGGATTCCCTTTATCAAGAGTCTCTTTTCCATCTAATAAATTCTCATAAAAGTGTACTTTTTCTGCAAGAAACTGAGAACTTTGCTGTAGTTCTGCTAACTGCGCATTTACTTTTTCTTGTTGGTCTTTTATTATTTCCAATCTTTCAGGAATTGCTGCTTCACCGACAAGACACAAATCAACATATTTTTTGATTGCTTCTACTGACATCCCACTATTTCTCAATGCCTTAACACCTTGTAGCCACCCTATTGTATCTTCATCAAATAAACGTACATTGTTTTCCCCTCTTTTTAAGCCGGGGATCAACTCTTTATCTGTATAAAAACGAACGGTATGAGGATTCATTTCTAATTGATCAGCAACTTGTTTTACCGTATACATAAAAAAACTCCTTTTTCTATTGGGTTAGCTAAACTCTAACGCGTTACATTCATTCTAGCAATAAAGATGAAATAATCAATGAAGTTTTCGCATACAGTTAGAAGAACGTGAAAAAATAACGATTGATAGACCAATCAAGTCGTATTCATTCATGCCTCAGACTTGAATGTCTTGATTGTTATTCATTTCAACTTCTTTATTTTATAATCGTTTTTCATTACTTTCTATCATTTTGCACCGCATTCTGATAAACGCGTAACATGTTATCTAGCGGTTTCTCTCTTAACAAAACAGTTTTAAGGTATATTCTAATTAGATTTTTGGAATAGGGCATTTATTACGTTAAAGTAAACTCATCCTATTTATAAAACGTACAGCTCATAAAAATTATAGCCTCTTCATTCATCCTTAGACTTTGCATTTTGCACAACTCTCCTTTTATTTTACCAAAAACATAGCGTGGTATCCCTAAAGTCTGCTCGCTTTCCTCTAAATTAATTCCAATTAACTTTAGTGTAGGAAAATAAGCTATTTCACCAACTGCCGAATACTCCCTCACTTGTCCTGAAATATCCAGTTGACATTGCTCGGAGAAGTAGCCAGTTCCATCATTTGTTTTATGAAATAAAATCAGAAAGCATAGGTCTGCTAAATGTTTTCCTGAAAAATAAAGGTCTCTGGAAAGGATTACTTCACAGGTGACATCCCCCATACTGAAAAATATTTTTTTGTTTTTTAGCTTCAATTTCTTCACTAACATCCTTTCTCCAATCAGTATAAAAAATGATTTCTAAGCCTTAAATTCAATTAAAATCATACACCATGTAGTCCAGTTTATAGCAAGAAAAACATACAAAAAAGCTTAAGATTTATAGAATCCTAAGCTTTTTTGAGTAAGTCATAAGTTACTATTTTTAAACATCTATTCTTCGGCTGGCCATCCATTTGATCATTTGGGGATCAGAATGAGAGAAAAACTGACTTTCTCCTTCATTTAAAGCTGCAATTTTTTCTTTATCATCATCACTTAAAGAGAAATCAAACACATCTATATTTTGTGCCATGCGACTTGGATTCACCGATTTTGTGAGAACAATAATATCTTGCTCTACTAACCAACGGACAATTACTTGTGCAACTGATTTATTGTATTTTTTTCCAATCTGAGTCAAGATTTTATTTTTGAAAATATCATTTTTACCTTCCGCAAACGGTGCCCAAGCTTCGACACTGATTCCTTCTTCTTTCAATGCTGCAATATTGGCTGTTTGCTGTTGGAAAGGATTAATCTCGATTTGATTCACTTGTGGAACAACTTTATTAAATTCTGCTAAATCGACCGCACGATCTACCGCAAAATTAGAAATACCGATAGCACGAATCTTTCCAGATTCCTGCAGTTCTTCCATCGCTCGCCAAGCGCCATATACATCGTTGAAAGGTTGATGCAAGAGCAATAGATTGATATATTCTAGTCCCAAACGATTTAATGAACGTTGAAAAGATTCTTTCACGCCCTCATAAGAGACATTTTCTACCCATATCTTAGTTGTTACAAAGATTTCTTCTCTAGGAATGCCTGATTTAACGATGCCTTTTCCCACAGCTTCCTCATTCATATAGGATTGGGCAGTATCAATATGACGATAACCTGCTTTTATCGCTTCAAATACTGCATCTTCAGCTTCTTGTGGGTCTGTGATTTGGTAAGTTCCAAAGCCCAAAATAGGGATTTCAACGCCATTATTCAACTTGATTGTTTGCATATTAACTACCTCTTTTTCATTTTATTTTTTGTTTAAAGTGTTTCATTTTCTATGATTCTTCTATTTGCTGACTAAAGTATACTCCTTAGAGTGAACTTTATAGCAAGCGATATACTTGAAATTTTAGTGAAATTTTTTTGATTGAATTTATTAAAGCGAGCACCAGTGCAAGCATTTATCTTTTTCTATTGCTTATTATTGCTGCTATCAATAGTTGATTTTTGTATAGGAGAAAGAAGCCAACTTAAGTTTCTCATTTATTTTTGTATAGACCTCGGTAACTACAAAGGGATTGATTACTTCATTACCATCTACAATAGCTGTCAATTTTACTTGATTTAATAAGACAACCAGCGTATCGAATTCGTGAATGCTTTTTTCTTTGAAACTTACATCTTTGTAGATAATTTTTCCTGCTTTTAGCACATCCATTTCTTCGTCTCTTGTTAGAGTGACACCCATATGCACAAAGACTGCATTTGAGTGAACTAAATCCATTAATTTATCGGCATTAGCTTCTTTTAAAGCTTGCCATATTTTGTCAGAAATTTCTATAACCTTTTCCATCCTATTCATCCCCTATTCTTAATTGTTTTCACTTAGTAATAAAATCGGTAAATCATGATAGATATACTTAAATAGTTGAAGCTATCTTATCATAGACAATCAAAGGTTTTAAACTGTTTCGTCCGGCCTCATTTTCAAAATTAGAATCTCATCAGATTTCCAGCTCACCCTTATATAAAACAAAAAATTGTGTTATATAGAAGCATCATTTTTACCATACCACAAGGAAGATAAAAATTTGCTGGCTTTTTAATGGTTTTCTTACTCGTAATCTGTTTGGGTACTAATTTCTTTCCACTGCTCTGTTTGTTTTAGTCTTTCCTGAAAGACTTCTGTTGCAAAGGAAACGGCATCACTGCCTAATAACAGCCTTCTTGGATAATCGTTTTTTTGGATCATCTCTACAATGATTTGCCCTACTTTATCAGGATCACCTATTTGATTATGCGGATCGATAAGATTTTCTTTCCGATTTTTAGCGGCGGTTTCTTTATAGTCCTCAATAAAAATACTGCTGCCTTTTAAAGAATCCCCACTAAAACGAGTGCGAATAGCTCCCGGCTCAACAGTCATGACTTTTATCCCAAGAGATTCTGCCTCCATTGCAAGGATTTCACTGATACTGTCCAAAGCTGATTTAGCCGCTGCATAATATCCTGAGCCTACAATGCCTTTAATGGCAGAAATTGAGGTAATGTTAATAATGGATCCGCTTCTTCTTTTTCGCATTTGCGGCAATACCCATTTGATAAGCTCAACAGGGCCAAAAAAGTTGGTTTGAAACAACCTCGCTACTTCTTTAGTTTCCCCTTCCTCAACAGCTCCTCGGTAACTGTAGCCGGCATTATTGACTAAAATATCTATTCCGCCAAATTTTTGTGTTGCTTCTTCTACAGCACGTTGCATACTAGTTTGCTGATTCAAATCTAAGTTCAATGCAATAGCTGTCTTTGGATACGCTTTGATCAAACTGTCTAGTTTTGTGCTGTCTCTAGCGGTTACAATTGCCTGATCCCCGATTTCTAGTACTGCTTTTGCAATACTCTGACCTATTCCTGAAGAACATCCTGTAATTAACCATGTTTGCATGATTTTTCCTTCTTTCCTGTCTTGTATCAGCTGGTTGTTATCCTTCAAATTTCGTTCATTATCACTTCGAAAAAATAAATACTTTTATTCAATTTGCAATTTTAATTCATTTTATGGTGCAATACCTCATTCAATTGCGAAACTTCATCATCCATAGAGGCTATCCCAACAAAGTTCATTCCAAATCGTGAAGCTACATGATTCAAAGTATTGTATATGGTGGTGAGTGCCGCATTTTGATCTGTCGCCGATCCTTGAGCAATCACATACAAATCAGCACCTTTTAATTCTTCACTTACACTTAAATGATCAATAAAGGTTTTTAAATAGCCCGATATATCCGACCAATAGATTGGTGTACCAATTAACAAAATATCTGCAGCTTTTATTTGGTTCCAAATGTATTCATAATCTCCAGTTCCTTTACCGACTTGTGGAATTTCATATTCAGCCAAATTCACTTGTTTATACGGTAAATCTCCAAAAAGTTCTTTCGCCAAGAGTGTAGTCTTTCCATCTGCATTTTTACTGGCGTTAAGAAAAATTCGTTTATCATTTTTGCGTCCATGTGCAGCTTTTGAGAATTCCATTTATTTCGTCCCCTTTCAATTCGTTTGTGTAACAGCCAGTTTACTGACTAAATCAAATAACTCATAAATTTTTTATCCCTGGAAGTTATTTATGATGAGATAAACTCAAATATCAATATCCTATATCTGTTAACCAATCTACTACTTCCTGTTGCGCATTAGGTACATCGTTTCTTGAAATCGTTAAGCCATTGTCGATTTCAACAATCGCATTTGGTTCCAGTTCAGCAATAGCTTCTCTTGTCCCGGTAAATTCGCTGCCGCCATGAGCGTTGAATGGAATAATGGTTTTTCCTGAAAATTCAGTATCCTCTAAGAAACTATAGACTACACTTGGAAGATCATATACCCATATTGGATAACCAAATAAAATAGTGTCATAGTCTTCTAAATTTTCGATTTGATTCGCAATTTCAGGTCGGAAATTATTTTCATTTTCAGCTTCTCCTTGAGCAACTAATTCATCATGGTCTCCCGGATATGCATCTACAGTATTTATTTGAAACACGTCAGAACCCATTTGCTCTTTGATCCAGTAAGCCATTTGTTAAACATTTCCAAGCACTTCATCTTCATCAGTGACTACGCGACTAGAGCCAGCAACTGCATCTACTCCCCCTGTCTCTGGCATCGAGAAATAAACAATCAATGTACGCTCAGGATCCCGTTCTTCAGATATAAAATCTTGGCTATTTCCGGTACTAACCGAACTAGTTGCTTCCTGTTGCTCATCAGGAGCGCATGCAGTTAAAACAAGTACAGTAGAAGCTAATAACGTAGTTTTAATAATGGTCTTCATTTAGTTCCCTTATGGTTTTATGCTATCCATTTAGGTTTTGCCTGCATGACCAGTCACAATCCTAAAATATGGACATTATTCAATTACTGCGTTAGACGATGTATGTGTATAGTCAGATAGACAATTTCTTCTCTCCCTACTGGATAATCGTACGTAGTTTCAACGTAATGTCTTATCTTTTCAGCACACGAAAGTGCATCAGGATAACTTAGTTTAACTTGTTCAAGCAAAAAAGAATCACTTGTTCCTTGTTGCATGTTATCTACAACCCGCTTTGCAAAATACTGCAAATGTGTTACAAATCGGTTATAAGAGATACAATCTTCATCAAAAATAATTCCATAATGAATCCGAACAATATTCAAGATATCTTGAACCATTCGTACCATTTTCATGGTGTGTTCTAATAAATGTCCTTCTTTCTGTGCATTCACTAGATGTAATGCAATGGATGCAGCTTCATTTTCATCAAGAATGAAACCCAACTTCATTTCAATTAATTGAAGCGCCTCTTTTCCAATTTGGTACTCTGTTTTATACATTTTTTTATTTCCCATGCTAAAGGATTGGTCACTTCAAAGCCATTTTTATATCGTTCAATCGCAAAATGCAAGTGGTCAGCTAATGTGATATATAAATTTGATTGAAAAATCTGCCCCAAATTTTCTTCTGCTAACTGAATGATGTCTAAAACTAATTCTACTTCTTCTGTAGGCAAGTCACGGTAAATTTCTGAAAATGAAGAATTCCCATCGTTTAAACTAAACGTTTTATCAATTAAAGATAGCTCTAATTCATCTTTTAGCTTCTTTTGAAAACCAATTCCGCGACCCATGACAATAACTTCTTCACTATTTGCATCCACAGCTTGAATAACATTATTGTTAATTACCTTAACAATCCGCATAAACCATCCTTTCCTTTCACATAAAATAACAAAAAACCTAAACAGATACCAAACAAAAATAGCCCTAGCCTACACTTTCAGCCTATTTTGATCTCGTATATGTTTAGGTTTTGCCTGCACGACCAGTCACAATCCTTTAAAAGGGTTGTAACACTTCCTAAACATGTTTGCAAGCGCTATTTTACAGAAAATTTGTCCGTGATACAAAATCAAAGCTAAACTGTGATATCCTCAACTCTTATTTGTCAATCTCTGTCAGAAACACTCCCATTCCGCGTTGCAGTTAACGTACTTAAATATGTCTGTTTTTTCTTGAGTATTTGTGGATGAGTAAAATAACAAGATTAGTTCATTTCTCTTAAATGTTCTATAAAGCTGAAAAATCATGATTGATGATATCAAGTAATTCAAAACGATTATTAGCGTACTCAAATTTTAAAATACAACAATTTCCTAAGCGTTCTTTTTGGTCTACATCACTTGTATGTGCCCAGTTTCTCATAAATTGTCTGCAAGCTGCGCCATGAGATACAGCTAACACGGTTTGCTTTTTTTCTTCTTTCATTAATTTCATCAGCGTTTGAGAAACTCTCTCTCTGAATTGCAGCTCTCCTTCTCCGCCATAAGCTACGAAAAAGTCTCCATAAGGCAAAGGTGGATTCAAATATTCATGTTCTGCTTCAAATATTCCAAAATTCCATTCCTTTAATCCTTTAATTCTCTTGTAATCTTTATTTGTTACAAGTTCTAATGTGTCACACGCACGTTCAGAAGTTGAGGAATAAGCACGATCAATAGTTATTTTATTATCAGAAAAATAGTTTCCTGCTATGGTTGCTTGGTTTTTCCCTTTCTCTGTCAGCGGTGAATCACACCAACCTTGTATTTTCTTTTGTTGATTAAAAAAAGTTTCACCATGCCTCATTAAATACAATGTTTTTGACAATTGACTCCCTCCGTCTTTCCTATTCATTTAAATTTTTTTCCAACCACTTAGTCCTGCAAATTTTCATACTGCTCATTCTCAATGCCTAATTTTTCTTTTTCATATTCAAGCATATGCGTATCAAAACTATCCAGTTTATATTTTAAATAATCGCGTGCCTCTTCGAATTCCTGAATACTTATATTGATGTCATTCAGTTGATCCGCCAAAATTGTTTTTCTGGTCTCTAATGTTTTCCCACCTTGTTTTGATAATTCTGTATAATCAACCAATCGTTCAATCGTGACTCCAGCTTGTCTAAGCACTTTTGCAAAATACACCCAGTTCAAATCTTTTTCCGTAAAGTCTCGATAACCGTTCTTGTCTCGATTCACTGGAGGAATGACACCTATCCGCTCATAGTAACGTAAAGCGTCTGTTGAAATATTATATTTTTCGCTCACTTCTTTTATATTCATACTGATCCTACCTTTATAGAAAAAATATACACCAGCTGACTAAGCACCTGAATCGCTCACAATGGAACCATCCAGATGTTGCTAGTCTCTTACTGATTTGTCATACAGAAATTATTTCTGTATTGTTATTTTGTGGTTCTTACCATCCCAATCAAACATTCAACAGCTGATGATTGGGTTAGACAGCGTCATGGACCAATTTGATAACCAAGATAGACCCAGTCATATTAACTCAAATCTGGCATATCCGTATTGATTTCCGGAAAATCACCGCTATCTCTTTCTTCATTAGCTCGTTCGACCGTTTTATCATAATCTTCAGGATATGGATTAGATAATGTTAATTCTAACATATCTGCATTCATTTCATTACAAATCATTTTCACCAGATTTTCTGTGTTTCCACTTCGAGAAAAGTAAATAATAATGGAATCCGCATCTTCCGTTAATACTTTCATAGGAGCTTTCTCACGATGCATGCTTTCTTCATCCTCATTTCCAGTGCAACCCGCCAACAAAAATAGAACAGCAACTATTGTAAAAATTACTTTTTTCAATTGCCTGCCCCTTTCTCTATTGGATTTGTTTTGTAGGGCGGATAATGACTTCATTCCAAGTAGTATCGATTGGCACTTCAATGATTTGTTGAATAGCCGTTGCAACAAGTTCTACTGGAATTCCAAAATTCCCATAAAATTTTTTCATAGTTTTCCTTTAATGTAGGATCACTCACCGAAGACAACAATTCGGTATTTATCGCTCCTGGAGAAATAATGGAGATCCGAATGTTAGATTCATCTTGTGCCATTTCTTCTCTTAAAGATTCACTGATTGCCCGAACTGCCACCTTGGTGCTGAATAAACCGCTCCCCCTGCGTGAGCATAATGTCCTGCAACAGATGAGATACTAATAATGTGACCGGATTTTTGTTCATCCATATAAGGAAGGACCTCTCCAAAAAGACCATTCATTAGTAGACTGGTCGATCTTCTCCTTGAGTTTCTGCATCAGCTATTCCGATACTATCATTTTTAGCAAATTCAGGATCTTGAACAATACGTACCACTACATCTGCCATACTTTGTCTAGAGCCAGAAACACCGTTGTATACTTCATTTTTATGTGTAATGATATATTTAACTTCATCGCGATCATTTAACCATGGCAAACGTAAAGACGTATAATCTAATCCTGATTTTTCTAATAATTCATCTGAACGAATTGCTGTAGGCAAACCAGAAGCAATGGCTTCTTTATTCCAACGACCAAATTCTCCCTCTACTTCATCATAAATTCCAAGTTCATTTGACGAGATGATACGTCTAACATTTTGATCTTTCATTGCCTCAATGACATTTTTAGTAGTTGTATTCTCTTCATCGTGGTCAACAAAAGCTACATAAACAATATCTTGTCCTGACATGGCAGCTTTTAAGGCTTCTAAATCATTGCTGTCTCCTTCAATAATTTTAACACGATCTCCAGCTAAGCTGCTCAAACGACTACTGTTGCGAAGATATAAGGTCAACTCTGTATCATCTTGCTCCTTTAATAGTCTATCTATAACGATTCTTCCAATTTGTCCATTAGCGCCTATAATTAATACTTTTTTCATTATAAACATCCTTTAATTTTATTTTATTATATTTCTTAGAGCAACTTATTCATCCATTTTCCAAACTCTTTCACTTGTTCGCCCATTAGAGCTGAATTTTGCCTATGATTTGATTGACTCTATACCACATAGTGAGACCAGCAACATTTCCATCCTAAATTGGACTTTATTATGATCGCATTGCTTTAGAAATAATGGTTTTTAAATCCTCAGGTTTAAGTGTAGTTTCAATCGGTATTTCATCGATGGAATGAGAAGAATCCTTTCCATCAAAATACATATCTATTCCAAAATTGGAAAATATATCTACCAGTCGTTTTGTAGATTCTGAAATTTCACCTTCAAAATTAAATACATCTTGGTAATATGCTTGAATATCATCTAGATGGTATTGTGCCATGACTTCCAAAAAACGTGGAAACAGTGTCGTTAAACTTTTACGGTAAGTCGAACCAAATAATACTTCAGGTATAAACTCAATTTCGTAAATTTCATAAGGGTAATTTTCTTCCTTACCAAGACCCAACCAGCCTGAAGTAGAAAGCGCAGCGCCATACAAAATAGTTCCTCTTGCATCAGCATTATTTGGATTCTCTTGCACTGTTTTTGTTGCTTTTAAAACATTGCTGATGACAGAAATACCCATTTCATAAGATACTGGGTTTCTATCTTCAATCGTTGCAGCAGATAATTGTACTAAAGTAACCAGACCCGTATAAGCTGTCATCTCGGCATCAAGAGACATTGAGTATCTTGGAACCAGCAATGCGACATCTGCTGCGATTCCATAAGCGGTGCCAAATTCATTTGTCCTTTCGTCTGTCGAAACAGCTCCCAGTCCAAACTCCGACCCGCTAGAAGGATACGTTGGGATCAAAACTAATGGAAGTTTTTCTAACCCCTAAGGATTTTTATCATTTTTCAGATAGTCCCACAGTCCTGCTTCATGATAAACACCAAAAGCAATCAGTTTTGCAGCATCCATTATACTTGCCCCGCCAGCCCCAATAATCAGCTCAATCTGATTATTTTGCGCAAAACGAATTCCCTCTTCAATGACCGAAAATTCGCGAGATGCACTTCCAAATGCATGAAATACTCCTCCGCTGGCTAAGACAGTTTTTTTCACATCTTCAAAGGATCTGTTCTTTTTTACTGAACCTCCTCCGAAGACAAACATCACCTTTTTACCATTAATCATTTTTTGCAAATCTTCGGAAGGGTCATTTCGAAATAAGAGCTTCGTGTCATTTCTTAATTGAAAATCCTTCACCATAATCTCCCCCTTTTCCTATATAATCTTGAAGTACCTAATGCTTTTACCATTCAAGAATCGCGATGAGGGAAGAACAACCTTTCTTTTTGATTCAATGAAATTTTTTATTACCATTCGTTACTTGCCTACTCGATCTGCATAATCTTTAGGATAACGTTCTCCCGAAATGACAATTTTTGCCAATGCGTCATTTAAACGATTCATTTCTTCTAGAGTCAACACAACATCAGCTGCTCCAATATTTTCTTCCAACCTTTCTAATTTACGAGTACCGGGAATGGGAACAATCCATTCCTTCTGATAGAGTACCCAAGCAAGGGCTATTTGAGCCATTGTTGTGCCTTTCTCAGCAGCAATCTTTTGCACCAAATGCACTAGAACTTGATTTGCTTCAATATTCTCTGGTGTAAAGCGAGGGACCACGCTGCGGAAATCATCGCTGCCAAATGTTGCATCCTTTGCAACATTTCCTGTAAGAAACCCTTTTCCTAAGGGACTGAATGGAACAAAACCGATTCCTAATTCTTCAAGAGTTGGCAACAATTCTTCTTCAGGAGCCCGCCACATCATGGAATACTCACTTTGAACAGCTGTAAGTGGTTGAACCTTATGTGCGCGTCGGATGGTCTGAACACCTGCTTCAGAAAGACCCCAGTGTTTTATCTTACCTTCTTTAATCAAATCCTGCATCACTCCGGCTACTTCCTCAATCGGCACATTAGGATCAACACGGTGTTGATAGTAAAGATCAATCGTATCAATCTGGAGACGTTTCAGCGAGCCTTCAACGGAGAGTCTAATTTGTTCTGGCTTGCTGTCAAGCACCTGTTTAAAATTTTTCATTTGGATACCAAATTTAGTTGCAATAGATACCTTTTCTTTATAGGGAGCAAGTGCTTCTCCTACTAGCTCTTCATTTATATAAGGACCGTATACCTCTGCAGTATCGAAGAAAGTGATTCCTCGATCTACTGCATTGTGAATAAGTGAAATCATTTCTTTCTTATCTGAAGCCGGACCGTAACCATGGCTCATACCCATACAGCCTAGTCCCAGAGCAGATACTTCTAATCCATCTTTTCCTAATTTTCGTTTTTGCATTGAAAGCTACCTTCTTTCTTTGTATAGCAATAATATTTCCCGAGTTTTATATTCTTAAACGGCGTTGTATTTTTTTCAAGGTATCTTCTTCAATCTTATTGAATGAAGAGGATTATTTTTTTAAACTTCTTGTCTTAATAAAAGGAAGGTTTGTCTAACTTTTCAGAACCTATTTCACTTATACCTAAGCTTTCTCTATTATAAATTAATTCGTGGTCTTCAATAATATCTGCAATTGTACGAGCTACTGCTTCCCTTGTTACTTGTGCCCCAATGAAAGGTTCTCCTTTTTTAGTAACTTGATAAGATAAGTTGGTAGAATCGTTGTATAACCAAGTCAAACGCAACAAAGTGTAATCTAAGTCTGACGTTTCAATCAATTGTGCAGCCTTCTTTTGTTCTTCCATTCTTGGACTGGAACCAATCATCGCATTGTTCCATTCACCAAATTCACCTCCAACTTCATTATAAATCCCAAGAATCGATGCTCCAATAATTCGTTTAACATCGTTATTTTTCATTGCTTTTATAACATTTTTAACTGCCTGAGCATTTCCCATATCATTTAGGTAAACCGCATCAACATTTTTCATCGCTTCACTCAACAGATCCGTATCTAAAAAATCCCCTTCTATAATCTCTTCACGGTTACTATCGCTCACGATGATTCGTTGCTTGCCATTTCGCGCATAAAGAACGACGTCATGGTCTGTTTCTTTTAATAATGTGTCGGTTAACTTCTCTGCGATTTGTCCAGCAGCTCCTAAAATAAGAAATTTCATTTATTTTGCCTCTTTTCTTACAGCTTTTGTTGTTTTATTCCGTTTTTTCTATATTGTCATTGTCTATGTGCAATTTTTCCTTCTCAAATTCAGCCATATGCGTATAAAAGCTGTCTACCTTATATTGCAAATAGCCTCTAGCTTCTTCTAAATCTTTGATATGCTGATTGATCTCTTCCAATTGATCTGTTAAAATTTGTTTTCTTGTTTCTAAGGTTTTCCCACCTTGTTGTGATAACTTACCGTAGTCAACTAGTCCTTCAATTGTCACACCTGCTTTACGAAGAACTTTTGCAAAATAGACCCAGTTCAAGTCTTTTTCAGAAAAGTCTCTATATCCCTTCTCGTCTCTATTCACCGGTGGGATGACTCCAATTCGTTCATAGTATCTGAGCGTATCTGTTGAGATACCATATTTTTCACTTACTTCTTTAATATTCATGTTTTTTCACTCTCTTATTGTAAATATTTTTGATACATACTTAATCTGTATTTCTAGACATACCAGTAAGCCGTTCAATTGCTGCAGCGTCACGGTGATCAAAGAAACTAGATTTATTTTCATCCAATGTAGTGATTTCCTGCATATCTTCAGCCGTCAATTCGAAATCAAAAATAGCAAAATTCTGTTGCATACGTTCGACATTGGCTGATTTGGGAATAGCTACGATTCCACGTTGTATATTCTACCGTAAAATAACTTGCGCAATTGATTTGTTGTACTTGTCCCCAATTTTTTGCAGTCTGTCATTATGGAACAGATCATTCTTCCCCTCTGCAAATGGTGCCCAGCCTTCTACCTGCACACCTTTATCTTTCATCACTTGGATATCTTCTTCACGTTGGAAGAAAGGATTGATTTCAACTTGATTGACCGCTGGAGTTACTTCGTTGAAAGCAATCAAATCTAATAAGCGATCTGGATAAAAATTCGCCAACCCTATTGCGCGGATCTTTCCTTCTTTGTACAGTTCTTCCATAGCTCTCCATGAACCATAAACGTCATTTAATGGTTGATGGATCAAATAAAGGTCTAAATAATCTAATTCCAATTTGTCTAAAGAGCGCTGAAACGCTGCTTTTGTACCTTCATATGTTGCATCACTGATCCATAATTTTGTTGTAATAAATAATTCTTCACGTGGCACTCCACTACGCTTAATGGCTCTGCCAACCGCTTCTTCATTTCCGTAAGAGGCTGCTGTATCAATTAATCGGTAACCATGTTGGATGGCTTGATAAACAATCTCTTCGCATTCTTCTAAATCCGTAATTTGAAATACACCAAATCCTAAAAGGGGCATTTTTACTCCATTATTCAATGTTGCATAATCCATAAACTATTCCTCTTTTCTTTTATTTTTTATAGCTGTTTAATATCTATCATTTAAACTAATTTTCTAACCAGTCTGCGACTTCATCCTCTGAAGAAATCACATCTCTATCTTCAACCGAAAAACTCTCTTCTATCGTACTGTTTGGTAACATTTCCTGCATTCTTTCGATGCTATCTCCTTCACCATAACCTGCATTTGATGAGAATGGATGAATATCTTTACCATCCAGCATCTCTCCATAGCTTTCCAAGAAACTGATGATTGGATTTGACAACGTCATAGCCCAAGTTTGATAGCCTAAATAGATACGATCATATTGACTCAAATCATGCATTTCTGTATTAATTTCCGGAAATTCTTCATTTTCTCTTTCTTGGTTCGCGCGGTCAACTGTTTCCTCGTAATTTTCAGGATAAGGGTTTGTAATCGTCAATTCTAATACATCAGCGTCTGTCTGTCCTTGGATCATCTTCACTAAATTCTCGGTGTTTCCACTTCTTGAAAAGTAGATAATAAGCGCATCGGCATCTTCCGTTAAAATCCTCATTGGTGCTTCATTACTATTCGTATCCTGACCATCTGACTTTGCCCCTCTACCATATTCATTAGTGCCAATGATTTCAGTCATCGATGAAGATTGTGCGGATGACTCTGAACGGCTTTCCTCATTGTTGCTTTCACGATTCATACTGTTCTCATCTCCATTTCCTGTACACCCTGCAAGTAAAAATAAACTAGTAAACGTAGCGGCAATTATTTTTTTCAATCTCATCCCTTCTTTCATTATTGAATTTGTTTCGTTGGACGGATAATGATTTCATTCCAAGTGGTATCTTCCGGCACCTCAACTACTTGCTGGATAGCCGCAGCGACTCGATTTACTGGAATACCAAAATTATCATAAAATTGTTCATAGTTTTTCTTCAAGACTGGATCCGTCACAGAAGATAATAATTCGGTATTGATAGCTCCAGGAGAAATAATCGTGACACGAATATTCGATTCATCTTGCGCAACTTCTTCTCTTAATGATTCACTAATTGCACGAACAGCCCATTTAGTTGCTGAGTAGACAGCTCCTCCTGCATGAGCATAATGTCCCGCAACAGATGAAATGTTGATAATATGTCCTGATTTTTGTTCATTCATATAAGGAAGTACTGCACCAATACCATAAAGCGTTCCTTTGATATTGATATCAATCATATTGTCCCAATCTTGAATACGCTTATCTTTCAATGGTGAATGAGGCATAATTCCTGCACTATTGACTAAAATATCAACTTTACCAAAAATATCGACAGCTAGTTGAATCAAATCTTCTACTTCTTGACCATTCGTTACGTCGGTCACTCGATACAGTGCTTCACCGCCACTAGACTTAATTTCTTCAGTGATTTCTTTTAATTTTTCTTCTCGTCTTGCGCCTAAAATGACTTTTATTCCATGTGCGGCTAATAATTTTGCGGTTGCTTCACCAATTCCACTTGAGGCTCCAGTGATTACTGCTACTTTATTTTCTGTCATGATTGTTCCTCCTTCGTTATTATAAGTACAGTGTACACCTTATAGTCGACTCCAATGCAACTAAAAAGATTGTTTTTAACTAAATTTATTAAGTCTAATTTACTTGAAAGGACATAGCTGTTTCTGTTTATTCTTCTTTTTCACAACAATAGAAGTTAATATCCCTATAGAACTTTACCGTGATCCGGGTATTGACGAGTCTATTAATAATTCAGATGTAACCATTTCTGTTATAATCAAAAATTTATTCTAAAAAATCTTCCTTTGCATGAGCCTTTCAATGCTCAGTACAGAGGAAGATTTTTCGTTTATGGCAACGATTGTTTAATCACTACTGAATAGTACGCGCTTTCTTTGAATTAAAAATATGTCTCATCAATTTTCATTTGTTCAAGAGAGGTATTGATTTTCTTCATATCTTCATGAGATAAAGAAATTTCCATAGCACCGAGATTTTCTTCTAAACGATGAAGTTTAGTTGTGCCAGGAATCGGAACAATATAATCACGTTGTGCAAGTTCCCAAGCCAAAACGATTTGCGCTGATGTGGCTTGCTTTTCTTCTGCAATTTCTGCCAGCAAATCCAGTACAGCTTGATTTTCTTCCATTACTTCTGGTTTAAACCGCCCCATAAAGCTCCGGAAATCTCCCTCTTCATACTTCATATTCTTAGAATACTTACCGCTTAAAAATCCATTGCCTAACGGGCTGTAGGCAACAAACCCGATTCCTAGTTCTTCACAGATAGAGAACAATTCTTTCTCAGGTTCTCTCCAAACCATTGAATATTGGTTTTCTATAGCTGCTAATGGACAAACAGCATGTGCTCGACGCAAGTAATCAATGGGTGCATTAGAAAGCCCCCACTGCAAGATCTTCCCTTCTTTTATTAAATCTTCCATAACTTGCGCAACTGCTTCTGGTTCTACATTAGGATCAACTCGATGTTGATAATACAAATCAATATAATCCACATCTAGACGCTTCAAAGACCCTTCTACTTGTTCCCTAATAGATGATGGCTGACTGTCTAAAATATTTTGCGGAGCTCCATCAATAACTTCTTGACCGGTAATTCCAAACTTAGTAGCAATCACCGCTTTATCTCGAATGCCTTTTACGGCTTGTCCAAGTACGATTTCATTGCCTTCACCGTAAACGACTGCAGTATCAAAAAAGTTACCGCCTAAATCAATTGATTTACGAATCAGATCAATCATTTGTTTTCGATCAGCTGGCTTGCCATAAGCATGATCCATCCCCATCAATCCTAACCCGATGGACGAAACTTCCAGTCCGTTTCCTAAAATTCTTTTTCTCACTTTTTTTCCTCCTGACTTTCCTCTTAGCAGTATGGGTAAAAAGCTTTTACTTTCCTGCTCCAGTTAAGGATTTAACTATTTCTGAATCATAATGAGAGAAAAATAAGCTTTCTTTTTGGTTTAATGTCAAAATCATTTCCATATTTTTCACCAATGATTTTCAATGTTTCATTAGTAAAGAAATCATTTTTACCTTCAGCAAATGGTCCCCATGACTCAATTTGCGTATTGTACTCTTGCATGATTTTTTGTGCTTCTACTTGTTGATTAAACACATGTGTTTCCACTTGGTTCAACTTTGGGGTTATTTCACTAAATTCAGCAATATCAATAAAACGATTTGGATAGAAGTTGATCACTCCGATAGCACGTATTTTACCAGCGTTATAATATTCTTCCATCGTTCAGTAAGTACCATAATAATTATTAAAGGGCTGATGGATCAACAATCAATCAAGATAGTTCGTTTGCAATAAGCGCAGCGATTTCTCAATAGACTGTTTTGCCTTTTCGTAGCCGGTATCTGAAATCTATACTTTTGTGGTGATAAAGAATTCTTCGCGAGGAATACTGCTCTTTTTCACAGCATTTCCTACTGCGGATTCATTTCCATAAGCTTGTGCAGTGTCAATTCAATGATAATCTACTTCTATCGCTTCACTTACGACACGTTTGCATTCTTCTAGATCTTTTATTTGATAAATCCCACAATCTAAAATCGGCATTTCTACTCCATTCGATAATGTGTCTGTCTCTACCCTCGATACTCCCTATTCGTTTAAATACTTTTACATGGCTTGCTTTGTTGGTCGAATAACAATTTCATTCCAAGCCGCATCTTCTGGTAAATCAATCGCTTGTTTGATTGTTAAAGCTACTCGATCAGCAGAGATGCCATAATTTTGATAGAAATCTTCAAAATTACTTTGGAACTCTTTGTCTGTAACTGATTCTAGTAATTCGGTATTGATAGCACCTGGTGAAATAACAGTCACTCGGATATTGGAGCCATCTTGTGCAACTTCTTCGCGTAACGACTCGCTGATGGCGCGAACAGCCCATTTAGTTGCTGAATATACGGCACTTCCGACATGTGCCATATATCCTGCAATAGAAGAAACATTGATGAATTGTCCAGATTTTTGTTTCTCCATATATGGAAGAGCTGCTCCAATACCATACAACGTTCCTTTGATATTGATATCGATCATGGCATCCCAGTCTTCGATTTTCTTTTGTTTTAACAAGGATTGTGGCATGATCCCGGCATTGTTCAACCAAACATCGACGCGTCCGAATTTATCCATAGCCAACTTCGCTAAATCTTCCACTTGATCTATTTTAGTCACATCCATTACTGCATAGACAGCTTCACCGCCAAGTTTTTCTACCTCTTGAACTAGATCTTTTAATAAATTTTCACGACGAGCTCCTAAAACTAATTTCGCTCCGTCTTTTGCCATAATTTGAGCAGTTGCTTTCCCAATACCACTTGATGCTCCTGTAATCACGATAACTTTTGACATTTATTTTTCCTTCTTTCTTCAAACTAGTTTAATCTTCATTAAAGATTTCTTTTGCTAACGTAAATGCGGACCAAGCTTTTGGCCAACCTGTATAAAAAGCTAAATGGGTGATCAATTCTACCATTTCAGTTTTTGTTACCCCGTTTTGTTTCGCCATTTTCAAATGTGCTTCTAATTGAGGCGCCCCTTGAGTCATTAAACTTGCGCAAGTAATCATACTGCGGTCATGCGGAGATAATTCAGACTCTCTAGACCATACTTCTCCAAATAAGACATCATCATTTAATTCCGCAAATTGAGGAGCAAATTCTCCTAAATTGTCGCGACCTGCTGTTTGTTTTGCCATCGTTTGTCCCTCTTTCGCTATTATTTTTCTGCTAGTTTTGAATAAATTTCATCAGAAACAGGTTCTAACCATTCTGGCGTACCAGCTGTTATGGCAATATGTTCAAACCAGCTATCTTTTGTTGCTC
The DNA here is from genome assembly GCF_003003275.1 of Alkalibacterium olivapovliticus. GTDB lineage: Bacteria > Bacillota > Bacilli > Lactobacillales > Carnobacteriaceae_A > Alkalibacterium > Alkalibacterium olivapovliticum. The sequence continues at coordinate 2,617 of NZ_PVTO01000031.1, read as the reverse complement.
CATGCCAGTGTTTTACACCATCATGCGTAACGATCACATCGCCAGATTTCAAGAATTGTGCTGGTTCTCCTTCTTCTTGATACCAGCCTTCGCCGCCAGTTACTAATAACAATTGGAAGCCGTCATGGTGAATATGCCAATTGTTTCGACATCCAGGTTCAAATGTCACATTTCCAACTCCAACATTCACTTCTGGATCAGAAATTAAATTATTCAAATAGCTCTGTCCTATAAAGTATTGTGAAAATGCCTCATTTTTTTCTCCTATTGGGAAAATCACACCATTTTTTACTTCTTCATGTTTTGTCATTTTTACATTCCTCCGTTTTGTTGATATTGAATCAACCAATTTTCTACAGCTTTATCTGCCTTATGAACTCTAGAGCCTCGTACAGGCAAACCTTGCATGATTGTTGAATTTGGACAAAGCTTTTTTAATTCGAACATACTACTGCCAAATGCACTGCCTTCATGTGTACAAAATGGATAAATCGTTTTATCGGAAAGGTCATGGCTCTCCAGAAAATGAGCAACAACCATCGGAAAAGTACCACACCAATTTGGAAACCCCAGAAAAATCGTGTCATCTTCATCTATATTGACTTCAAGCTCCTTAAATAGCGGACGTAGTTGCTGCTGCTTTTCCTTTTCCGCCATTTGAACCAGTTGTTCGTATTTTTTTGGGTATTCTTCAATTGGAATAATCTCCATTAATTCCGCATGTATGTTGCTTTCAATTTTTTCTGCTAACACCTTTGTATTTCCAATTGAGAGAGTGGTAATTTTACCATTCACAAAGTTTTCATACTTTCTAGAAAAATAAACAATTTTTGACACTATTTTCACCTCAAAAAAACTGTAACTAAACTCATTTCGCTTACAAGTTTATGTTACAGCTGAATATATGTGTCGTCCAATACTTCTTAAACAGGGGTGCATGCTTAAAGAGCATAGTTGAACTTTTCTATTAATTTATGGACTGTCGGTGAAAGAATAGTATTTTTCTTCCAAACTAAAACACAATTGGTTTTTATTTCTGGAACTAATGGTAAAAATTTTACATTCTCTGATTTTCTATGTGAAATAGCTCCTTCAATAGTCAACGCTGAGCCTACTCTATTTTCTACAAGAGAGAATACGTTAAAAATCAGATTGAACGTTCCTATAATATTTAATTCTTTTTCTTCTATTTCTGCCCATGAATAAAACATATTTTGAACCTCTAATCTAGCAGAACATAACAGTGGGATCCCGACAAGCTCTTCTACTGTTAGATCATTTTTGTTAGCTAAAAAAGATTCGTTTGATACAAGCAACCCCCATCTTTCTTGCCTTGGCAGAACAATTTTATCATATTTTTCTGTAGAAACTGGTTCAAGTAATAACGCAACATCTAATAATCCTTTGTCTAATTTTTCAATAATATCATCACTTGTTCCACTAACAATATTGAAACTTATTTGCGGATGGTCAGCAATCAGTTCTTCCAAAAACAGTGCTAAGGTGTCAGAATTATCTGCTTCTACACATCCAATCGAAATATGGCCGCTCAAAAGTCCTTGTTTTTTATTCAGAAATTCCTGTTCAGTTTTGTCGTTCAATAGCAGGATTTCTTCTGCTCGTTTCTTAAGGAACATACCCGTTTCTGTCAAAAACATTTTTTTGTTTTCTCGAATAAAAAGATCTGTTCCCAGCTTTTCTTCAAATTCTTTTAGCTGTCTGCTAAGTGTCGGTTGCGTAATATGTAACACTCGTGCAGCTTGGGAGATATTCTGTTCTGCCGCAATGGTTAAAAAATATCTTAACATCCTGATTTCCATTAATCATCCCTCCAAAAGCCAGTCAAATTTCTTCAAACTTTGTTCTGTTTGTATGATCTGCTAATAACTGATTTCTTTCTGAAATCGTTTGTTCGCCTTTTTGAAATAGATTTAAATAGATTTAAATAGTTCACAAGCACTTCAATTGGCAAGCTGGCATTTCTCACTTGTCTGGCAAAAATAAGCCATCTTATTTCTTCTTCATCGAACATTCTGACACCATTTTTGTTTCTTTTTACAGCTGGAATCAAACCAATTTTTTCGTACTAAAGAATGGTATCAGGTGTTGCTCCGCTTTATTTGCTAGCTTCTCTTATTTTCATTTTCTTTCTCCTTTAAAAATCACCTATTTAGTTAAAGGATGAAGTAAAAAGCAAAATAAAGCAACTGCTAAACTTGACCTAGAGTGCACTCCAAAGAATACAATAAAAATGTAGTCATTCAATTGAATTTACGATGAGGAAAATGCATGGAAAAAACATGGTTTATTACAGGCGTAAGTAGTGGGTTTGGTTATGAGCTAACGAAACAATTATTGGATAAAGGGAATACAGTTATCGGTACTGTCCGCAACAAAGAAAAAGCAACAGATTTTTTGTCATAATGAACTGTCAAAAATAACAATATGAAAACATCTATTTTGTTATTTAGTGCTGTTTATCACAATCTAATTGAGTATTGCGGACAGTTTGAGCCTCCAGGGGGGGTGCGGATGTTTTCTTGGACTTTTTTAAGCAACTAAACCTAGATTCTTTCTGTATTCAATCGGACTGAGTCCTCCAAGGGATATCTTGATT
>NZ_PVTO01000030.1 GCF_003003275.1 Alkalibacterium olivapovliticus | reverse complement strand
ACCAGCCCAATCAGGCATACAGCACTGTTTGATCTCGTTGATTAACCTTAAGCCGATAGGCTTTCCAAGGTCTGATTAGGGTGCGAAACTTGAGTTATTAAATATTCTGCTTCTGTTATATTGCCTCTAGCGAACTCTTTTTGAAGGATTTCTAACGGTGTTTCGTGATAATCTGAATAAGCAAAGCTCGATAGCCATTGACCAATCAAGTAGACAGCCAGAACAACTAGCCCTATCCAAAAAAGCCCTTCTAATAGAAATGAACTTATTCCAAGTTGGTTCAACGAATTAAAAAGATCACCCAACTGTTATCTCCTCCTTAATCATAAAAAAATATGTTGCTTTCTGATTATCTAGACGCAATTAAACCTTCCGAATAATAAGGTTTTGTAGGATAGGCTCTCCGACGATAAATCCAGAGCACGATTGCGCTAATAAACAGCACAAGTGATAGCACTTGGGAAGCTCGCATACTATCCCCAATCCATAAACTATCGGTGCGCATACCTTCTATAAAAAAACGTCCAAATGAATACCAAATGACATAGCTGAGGGCAACTTCTCCTCGACGTAATAGGCCTTTCTGATTCCTTAGGATAATAAGAAGGATAAAACCTAATAAACTCCATAACGATTCATACAAAAATGTCGGGTGGTAATAGGTTCCGTTGATGTTCATTTGGTTAATGATGAATTCCGGTAAGTACAAGTTTTCTAAAAATTGTCGGGTGACTGGACCGCCATGTGCCTCTTGATTGATGAAATTTCCCCAGCGACCAATCGATTGAGCTAGGAGGACACTAGGTGCCAGTATGTCTAGTAAAAGAGTTAGCGTCATTTTCTTTCTTCTTGCAAACCAGTATACTGCGAGACCACCCGCAATTAGCCCCCCATAAATAGCAATTCCACCATTCCAGATTGCGATGATTTCACTCGGATTCTGTATATAGTAGTCCCATTTGAATAAAACGTAATAAAGTCGGGCACCGATAAAGCCAATTGGTATGGCCCATAATGCCATATCTACCATGGTATCTTCTTCAAGTCCCAGTTTTTGAGCTTCCTTTGTAGCTAATGAAATGCCGATCAGCATCGCTAGAGCAATAATAATTCCGTACCAATAAATTTTTATCGGGCCAATTGAAATAGCAACTGGATCGATTACATTAAGTAAAATATTCATTCTTCAATCCCCTTCATAGCTTACATTAGTTAATTGTTTTAAATCACATAATTTAAGTTCAATTTGTGTAGTTACTTGTTTACAGACAATAAACCCTCATTTATATTGTCAAACACATTGTCAAAATCCCCTTCACCATTGATAACGTATAGCAGATTTTGCTCCTTGTAGAAGTGAATAAGTGATTCCATTAATTCCTTATTAATGTGTAGCCTATTTTCAATCACTTCTGGTTTGTCATCCAGTCGAATTTTTTCCCTTTTTGCTTCGATTTGGGAATTTCCTTGTTTTTCTTTTGAACGAAGATTCCCTCGTTGCGCTAACCGATGTCTTAACGTATCCTGACTTACATCTAAAAAGAAAACAGCGTCTAAATTCTGATTTTGACTTTGTAGGTAAGCTTCGAGCACTTTTGCTTGCAGTAGGGTACGTGGGTAACCATCCAGAACAAAGCCATTTTCAACATCTTTTTCTTGTAAGCGACTCTTAACCAATGAGTTTATCCACTCATCTGGAACTAGCTCTCCTTTATTCATATATTCTTGCACTCTGAGTCCGAATGTATCTTTCTCCTTGGCTGCTTCTCGTAACATTTCACCAGTTGAAATAGCCGTCAGGTGGTACTTCTCTGCGATTCTTTTAGCTTGAGTGCCTTTCCCAGCACCGGGTAACCCTAAAAGGACCAGCCTCATAATTTTTCCTCCTTATAAACTAAAAAAGGAAGAGATGATTTTTTAAATTATTCCATCTCTTCCTTTCCTGTGAAACTATTGTATTTTTACACGATAAGGTCATTCAATTATTCGACATGTTAATCGACACTTGATTTAGGATCTAACCTTAGGAACATAGCGTTGATTGCGACAACAACTGTTGACACCGACATAAGAACTGCTCCAATCGCTGGACTTAATGTGATACCAATTGGTGCTAGTATTCCTGCAGCTATTGGAATCGCGATAAAGTTATACCCTGCTCCCCAAGCAAGATTTTCTTTCATCTTACGTGTGGTCTTCTGAGCCAACTCGATAAAGGATTCAATGTCGCCAGGGTCTGACTGTGTCAAGATGACATCGGCTGAATCCAATGCTACTTGAGTTCCGGCACCAACAGCTATACCAACGTCTGCTAATGCAAGAGAAGGTGCATCGTTGACCCCGTCACCGACCATGATAACTTTCTTTCCTTCTGCTTTAAGTTTTTCAACTAATTCATATTTGTCTTGAGGAGATTGACTAGCTAGATAATCAATACCTAAAATTTCTGCAGCTCCTTGAGCCGCTTTTTCATTGTCACCCGTTGCCATAATCGGTTGAATGTTGTTCTTTTTAAGGGCTTGTATTAAGTCTTTACTTGTTGGTTTTAATTCATCCCCTAAAGCTACAGCACCGATTGCTTCGTCGTTTTCTACTAAGACACTGAGGGTTGCTCCTTTTGGAATATCCATATCCAGATTACGTCCATATGCTTTTTGACTGATTAATTGATAACGATGTCCGTTAGCTTGACCTTCTACACCAGCGCCAGAAATAACATCAATCGAATCAAAACTTACTGGACGTATCCCTTGCTGTTCTGCGTAACTAATAATTGACTGAGCGATAGGGTGACTAGATCCGCCTTCGATACCTGCCAATAAGGCAACAATTTCATCTTTCGTATATTTATCATTAAAGAGTTCAACATCTAGTACTTTAAACTCACCAGTTGTTAAAGTTCCCGTTTTATCTAAAACCATAACATCTGCTTTTGTAGTCAACTCTAAAGCGTCCCGGTCTTTCACTAATAATCCCCGACTGGCCCCTAAGCTGGTACTACGAGCAGTCACCAATGGAATAGCCAGACCCAGGGCATGCGGACAAGCAATAACTAATGTGGTGACTGTAAAAATAACTGCCGTTGGTACATCAGCTATAACCATCCATAGGACAAGGGCAATAAGCGCTACAATAACCGCAATATAAAAGAGCCATGCTGCAACTTTGTGTGCAAGATTTTCTGCTCGAGATGGTTGGCTTTGAGCTTGACTGATTAATGTCTGAACCTGAGAAATGAAGGACTTATCGCCCGTCTGCTTTATTTCCACATAGAGGACTCCGGCACCATTGGTTGATCCACCGATGACCTCATCTCCGGGATTTTTTTCAATTGGTTTCGATTCCCCAGTCACAAGCGATTCGTTTACACGTGATTCGCCGCGCTGAATGGTTCCATCTGCTGGAACATTTTCTCCAGCCTGAACACGAATCAAATCGCCTACTTGCAAGTCAGCAACTGGACGTGTTTCAATTGAATCGTCTTCCAATACAACGTGAGCATCTTTCGGTACCAATTCAGCTAATGCTTTTTGTGCATCTCCTGCTTCTCCAACAGCTTTCATCTCAATCCAGTGACCTAACAACATGATTAATATTAAAGAAGCAAATTCAAAGAAAAACTCCATCACATGTTCACCAGTCACATATTTAGCAATGACTGCATAAACACTGTAAAAGTAGGATACAGAGATACCAAGAGTGACAAGAGCCATCATTCCAGGAGCTTTTTCTTTAAACTCATCTATTGACCCCATATAGAAAGGTTTACCTCCATAAATGTACAAAATCGTAGAGAGAAGAACCACCAATATATCAGAATACTGAAATGTAAACTGAAATGGTAACGAAATCCCCATCATAGGCGATAAAATCATAATAATGATTCCTAATGGGAGTGACTTCAAGAAAATCTCCTTAAAGCTACCGTGATGGTGGTGGGCATGCCCTCCCATTGCGCCATGATCCATTTCACTGTGATCCATTTCACTGTGATCCATCTTGCTGTGATCCATCGTACTATGGTCCATCTTGCTATGTTTCATTTTATTGTCCGCGGTATGTTTATGCGACGAATGATTGCTGTGTTTATTACCCATATACGCTCCTCCTAAATTTCTAAAAAAGACCTCACTTTTTCTTCTTGATATAAAAATGTGAGGTCCGTCTTATGAATATACGTGTGACATTTGCACTAATTATAGTTCGTTTCTATTTCACTAAAGAATATTTCGTATCGGCTAGCGCAGCATTGAGCGTTTCGGTATCAATCTCTGTTTGACTTTCAAGTACTGCTTTTTTAGTCGCTAAATCAACCTCTACAGATTCAACCCCTTCAATAGCTGAAAATTTTTCTTGCACTGTATTGGCACAACCTGCACATTTTACGCCATCTAATAAGACTTCTTTTTTCATCATTCATTCTCCTTTTTCTTTTAATTTTTTTATCTTCTTCAAATCGAAGAAGGTCAAAAATAAATCCAATAAACAATTAACCGGCCGGAAAGTCAAAGTGGATTTCTCTACAACAGTGACAGTGAGCCGCTTCAATGATTCCCTTTAACAACAGAGGCACGTCCATCAGCGAAGAAAGGAAACTTTTTCGCGTGACATTCTTACTTATATGGACGAAAATCATTTTTTTGTGTATTCCGCTAAATACTTTTTCAACGGTCGATTTGGCCATAAACTCCTCTTCTATTGCTTCGGCGCACTTAACACAACCAATCCCTTCAATAATCAACCCCGGTCTCATCTTTGTCCTCCTTTAACATTTGTTTCACTTAACAGGCGAAGGTTTGAATCGTCTTAACCGTAAAGCATTGAGCAAGACCGACACCGAACTGAAACTCATGGCGACTGCCGCAAACATTGGAGTCATCAGTGGTCCGCCGAAAATATACAAGAGACCCATCGCAATTGGGATACCTAAAAGATTGTAAGCAAAAGCCCAGAATAAGTTTTGTTTAATGTTTCGTAGTGTTGTACGACTTAAATCAATCGCAGTCAATACAGCGGTTAAATCATTACGCATGAGGACAATATTAGCTGATTCAATCGCCACGTCCGTACCTGATCCAACTGCAATACCGATATCTGCTTGAGCTAATGCGGGTGCATCGTTAATGCCGTCTCCAACCATCGCTACCTTCTTGCCTGCCTCTTGTAGTTTTTTGACTTCCTCTGCTTTATCTTCAGGTAATACTTCACTTAATACGCGGTCAATACCCACTTGCTTAGCTATCGCTTTGGCTGTACGTTTGTTATCTCCAGTAATCATAATGACTTCGATGTTACGTTTTTTAAGTTCTTTAACAGCCTTCATACTATTTTCTTTTAATGTATCCGCTACTGCGATAATTCCAGCTAGTTCTCCATCAATAGAGAGATACATCGGTGTTTTTCCTTCGTCTGCTAAGCGATCGGATTCTTTTTCCATGCTTGATAAATCAATCTTTTGCTCTACCATCAGTTTACGGTTTCCAATGTACATATCTTTGCCCTCAATTTCAACTCGAATCCCATGGCCAGGAATCGCTTCAAAATGATCTGGTTTAGCCAATGTCATGTTCTCTTCTTTTGATTTCTGTACAATCGCTTCACCTAACGGGTGTTCAGAACCTGTTTCACCGGAAGCCGCATAATATAAAAGCTCTTCTTCAGTAATCAAAGGAGTCACTAAAATATCCGTCACGATAGGTTTACCTTCTGTCAGGGTTCCTGTTTTATCAAATACAATCGTCTCTAGATTATGAGTGGTTTCTAGCGCCTCACCATTTTTTATCAAGACACCATGTTCTGCTCCTTTTCCTGTTCCAACCATAATACTTGTTGGAGTCGCCAAACCTAAGGCACATGGACAAGCAATGACAAGGGTTGTAATGATAACGGATAAAGCGAATATACCTGTTTGACCTGCAATTAACCAAGCAACTCCTGCTAAAATGGCTAATCCGATAACAATCGGTACGAAATATCCTGTAATGATATCGGCCATTCGAGCAATGGGTGCTTTAGACCCTTGTGCATCTTCTACCATTTTTATAATTTGGGATAGGGTTGTATCGCTTCCCACTCGAGTGGCGCGGTATTCAATGGAACCATTTTTATTGATACTCGCCCCAATAACCTCGTCTCCATCTTGCTTTTCAACAGGAATACTTTCTCCTGTCAGCATCGATTCATCAACTGTAGTACGTCCTTCAACAACAACACCATCTACAGGCATACTTTCTCCCGGACGAACTCGAATAACATCTCCTAAAGCAACTTCGTCCACAGTAATCTCTTGTTCCACACCATTACGTATTACTCGAGCTGTTTTAGGAGCCAAGTTAACTAATTTTTCAATAGCTGAGGACATTTGCCCCTTTGAGCGGTCTTCTAAAAATAGCCCTAATGTATGGAGCGCCAAGATAACTCCAGTTACTTCATAATAAAGTAACTCTGAAAAATTACCATAACCTAAGCCAGTTCCGATTGTAGCCACAAGGCTGTAAACAAATGCAGCCGCCGTACCAAGCGCAATCAGGGAATCCATATTTGGGTGACCTTTAAATAAACTTTTAAATCCCTTCTGGAAATATTCCCAGCTTACTACCATTATCGGCAAAGTCAGAATAAGTTGTAAAAGAGACATATTTAATGGATTTGTCATTGGGTCAATGATATTTGGTAGTGGCATGCCTACCATATGACCCATGGATATAATCAATAAAGGAACCGTAAATATAATTGATACCCAAAAGCGATTTAAAAGTTGCTTTATTCTTTTTTCTTTTTTCTCACGCTTCTCTGCTCGTGAATTATCTTGAGTATCCGTAGTCTCTAATACGGCTGCATAACCACTATTGGATACAGCACCAGTCACATCAGATACTGAAATTGCCGACGGGTTATAGGAAACTTGCATTTTTTCTGTCGCTAAATTGACGGAAGCTTTATCTACGCCCGACAACTTTCCGACGGCTTTTTCAATTGTCTGTGCACAGGATGCGCAGGTCATACCTTCAATTGCAAAGGTTTGCGTCGTTCCTTCCTGGGTGACTATTTCATACCCTGAATTATCCACTGCTTTTTGTAGATTTTCTACCGAAAAAGTTGGTTCATCGTACTCAATACTTAACTTCTCTGTTGCTAGGTTCACAGAAGCCTTTGTGACCCCATGCACCTTTTTTGCTGCTTTTTCTACTGTCTGTGCACAAGACGCACAGGTCATACCTTCTATGGCAAATGATTTATTCTCCAATTTTTTCGCTCCTTATTCTCCATGATGATGTAAATGGCAATCGCATTGCCCTTCTGCACACTGACAATCAACTTCTTCTACTGCGAAAGCTTTTTTCATTTCTAATATTTCTTCTAGCCTTTGGATATCATCGAAACTTAAAATATGATCCTTAATGATACTCTCTATTACATTCCCGACATTCTTTCGACAAATACGATCGAAAATATCGTTTGTAAAACTTCTTACCGCTTCTTTCTCTTCGATATTTGCCGAATAAATATATTTTCTACCTTCTTGTTCTGTATTCAGTGCGCCTTTTTCCACGAGTCGACCTAAGAGCGTTTTGGTTGTCGCTTGTTTCCAGTCCATTTTCTCTCCCAATGTAGAAATGACTTCTTTACTAGTCACTTGGGTATTCGCCCAGACTACACGCATGACTTCCCATTCAGCATCGGTTATATGAAGGTCTACAGCTATAGTACTCATATTCTCTCCCCCTTTCGTTTACGCGAGTAAACATTAATGTTAAATAGAGTTTACACTAGTAAACGATTATTGTCAAGAGTTTATGTAAATAAATAATTTGTGATGTATTATTTTTTATAACTTTTTAACTTTCGGTTCGATGCGACACGCCTGACGAAAATATGGATTGTGTTTTAGTTCATTAATTAGGGATTGGTTCGTCGGACACTTCTCTTTTAAAAAAACACCGAAAATAAGCTTTTTCAGAATGTCGGCGGATAGACATCCCACTGTACGGGTTTTCTATCCCCCGAGTTCATTTTGATTACAAATTTGAGCCTTACAGGCTCAAGGGGTCACAGCATCGCAAATTATTCATCTACAAACTATTTCAGCTTTAAACACAAAAAAAGCAAGGTGAGAGCTCTGCCTTTTTGCGTCTTTATTCGGACTATAATTGTATGAGTAGCTCATTGGGGAGTACCATCTTAAAATCTAGGAGAATGATATGCTACTCTCTGTCTATACTATAACTCGAATGTAAGTTCTGGTATATGAATATTGGAAGTTTTTTTGCAAAGATTTAGTTTTTTACAACAGAAGCTTCATAAATAGAATCCACTGCTTCTTTTAGTTTTGCATCAAAGTCTGCATCACTTTGATTAACAAATAAGTCCTGCGTAAGCGCCCGTGAAAAACTTGCTATAACATTGTCATTTTGACTAAGCATTTCGTTCGCTTCGTCTCTTTCATAACCACCTGATAAAGCAACAACACGTAAAACTTGTGAATGATCGGCTAATTCTTGATATAAATTAGCTTTCGTTGGGATAGTTAATTTCAACATCACATAATCATCAGTAGCTAATGCATCTAAATGGTTTTTAATGGATTGGTTTAAATATTCCTCAATTTGTTCTTTATCTTCAGAATGAATATTTACTTCAGGTTCAACGATAGGAACTAAGCCAGCATCAATTATTTCTTGAGCAACTTGAAACTGCTGGGTGACTACATCATCGATGCCTTTTTCATTATATGAAAGAATGTTTGAACGCATTTTTGTACCAAACATATTTCGTCCTTTTGCTTGTTTAAGTAAATTATTAAGTCCTGGAATTGGCTTCATTAATTGTACACCATGTTCTTCATCTGCAAGTCCTTGATCTATTTTAATAAACGGAACAATTCCTTTATCGCTTAAATAATCTCCAGCATACTGACCTTCTATCCTATTATTCATCGTATGTTCAAATAAAATCGCGCCAATAATTTTATCCGGAGTAAAAGATGGAGATGTGATGATTCGTGTACGCATTTTGTGAACAAGATCAAACATTTCATCGTCATTTGAATACTGGTCTTCACTGACCCCATAATCATTCAGAGCTTTTGGTGTACTACCACCGCTTTGATCAAGTGCCGCGATAAAGCCGTCTTTATTCTTTATAGTATCAAAATGTTCTTGATTCATTGATAAATTCTCCTCCATAGATTTTCTGAAATTCCCATAGTTATCCTTCACTAATTAGTTTATTAAAAATTTTCATCCTATACCACTTTTTTTAAAAAATACCAAAAAATAAGCTTTTTCAGAACATCGACGGATAGAAATTCTATTGTAGAGGGTTTCTATCCGCCGATTTCATTTTTATTACAAATTTGAGCCTTACAGGCTCAAGGGGTAAACATTCTAAATAACAGGTCTTCTTTGCCTATTATCGCTGTTATTACATTTTCTGATTATAAAAGTGGCAGGACTAACGCAATTGCCCCAATAATAATCGCTGTCCAGTTGAGTCCTTTCTGTGGGGAAAATAGCCCGATGATTCCTAGAACGACTGCAGCTACTCCCATCCATACCGGTTGCCAAAAGAAAGCGATTATCCCTACAAGAATTCCAATCCATCCTAACCATTGCCCAGTTGTTTTACTCATGATTTATCTTCTCCTTATGCATATTTTTTAATTATTTATTTAATCGAGAAACATATTCTGTTAAACGCACCAAATTAGAAACAAAACCATATTCGTTATCGTACCAAGCAACTGTTTTAACCAATTGTCCCCCATTTGCATCTAATACTTCTGTTAACGTTGCATCAAAAACGGATCCATGTGTATCCCCCACGACATCGGAGGAAACAATTTCATCCTCAGTGTACCCATATGAATCATTCGCGGCTGCCTTCATCACTTCGTTAATCTGATCAACGGTTACCTCTCTATCCAACACCGAGAACAGTTCTACAAAGCCCGCAGTAATGACAGGAACCCGTGTGGTGGTACCCGTAATGATCCCTTTAACCTCTGGAATGACTTTTCCTAATGCGTTGGCAGCGCCAGTCGTAACAGGAATAACATTTTGAGCACCTGCGCGACTTTTACGTCCCCCGGGAGCATCTTGCATGTTTTGTGTCGCTGTATAGGCACGCGATCCTGTCATCAGGCCTCGTTGAATCCCAAACTCGTCCACTAATATTTTTGTCATTAAGGCTAAACCATTTGTCGTACAGGAAGCGGCGGAAATAATTTTGTCACTTGGACTCAAAATTTCTTGGTTGACACCAAAGACAACGACTTTCGTTTCTTCATCTTTAGTTGGTGCTGAAATAATTACTTTTTTAGCTCCAGCGTCTATGTGTGCCTGTGCTTTTTCATTAGTTGTGTAGAAGCCTGTACATTCCAAAACGATATCAATGTCCAAATCGGACCATGGTAGTTTTTTGGCATCCTTTTCTTCGAATGTTTTAACTTCTTTGCCATCAACCAGAATTGAATCGCCTCTTACCTCGATATCATAAGGGAAAATCCCATATGCAGTATCGTATTTTAAAGAGTAGGCTAAATCCTCATTATTTGTTAAATCATTTACTGCAACAACCTGTAGTTCTGAGTCCCTCAACTCTTTAATACGGCGAAATGCTAAGCGTCCAATACGACCAAACCCATTAATTGCTATTTTAGTAGTCATTATATTCCTCCATTTAATTTTGTACTATTTTTCTTGATGAATATGTGCTGGTTATCCTTAATTAGCAGCCAAAGTTTAACATTAACCCCTCCTCTACGTCTACTCGTGTAAACCATAAGCTGACTTTAGTTTACATTAGTAATCGATAGTTGTCAAGAGTATTTTTAAAATAGTTTTTTTCGTGATCTTACTCTTACAAGTCTTCGAGATTCTTAAAATATCTGATAGAAGTTATATAAATGAACAAGTGAATTATAATAATTCCTTCTGATATTGTTATTGATATATATTTTAATTTAACAAGGAACATAAAATCCCTATACATAAGAAGGTATCACTAAGTCTTCTCATATACAGGGATTTTTTCTATATTTAATTGATCGCACATTTTTTGGATTATTATTCTTGACCTAGTTCCTCTTCAGTCAGCCACTTATGGTTACGAACTACTTCTCCGCCCTCGGTTGGTTGATAATCTACCATATATACAGTTGATGTAACAGCATCATCAATTGTTGCAGTTGCTCCTTCCATACCTTCCATATGTCTAGCTTCTAATGTCACTTCTTCTCCGGGTTCAACAGCACTTTCAGTTGACTCAGCAATTTCTTCATGAATTACCCATCGATGATTTTCCTCGCGTTCTCCCCCATTAGTTGGGTCAAAGGATACTTCATAAGCAGTTGTGTCAAACGCACCAACAATAGTCGCTTCGGCACCTTCCATTCCAGGCATATGACCGTGCTGAAGAATAACGGATTCTCCTACTTCGTACATCGGATTTTCAGCTTCTTCCAAACCTGCTGGGATTTCACCAGATTCATCGTGCACCATGCCGCCGTGATCACCACTTTCTGAAGATGTTTCTTCGGTTGTCGTTTGATTTGTATCTGTTCCAGTAGATTCATTTATCTCGTCACTGCCACATGCTCCAAGTAATAAGGCAGATGACAGTAAAATAGTTCCTATCCATTTTTTATTCTGTTTCATTTTTTTCCTCCTGAATTAAAAAAATAAAGCTCTAAATTTAAAGTTGTTCTTTTATACCTGAATAATTCATAGCTCTAAATTCAAGCTGTTTTTTTGAACAAATTGCCCATTTTTAAATTAGGCAGATACTTCCTTCCAAAATAATGTGTTCTCGAACAGGATGCCTACGGAAGAAGGTCATAATAAAAATTATTTGTCTATTTAAGGATAGAAAGTCAGTCATTGAACAATTGATAAGATTGCTTGCAAATTTCGAAGTTATTAAAGTTCATTTTTTGACTATACTTTTCAAAAAATACTAACAAAAAAGGTGAGCCGCTTAAACATGTCGACTCACCTTAACTCTTTTTAAATAATCATTTCAATAACAGAAAATTACTTAGCTACTTTAGACTCAAGACCTTCAGCTTTTAAAAACGCACTAAATGGTACCAATTCTTCAGCTTCATATTTTTCTTTGTAAGATTTGATTTCTTCTTCGCTGTACAATGCAGGGTCTAATTTCAATGTTTCCACTGGAATTGGACGATTTTTTGTAATTTTAGCGTCGATGACGACTGTTTTGCCTTCTTTGTTAGCTTTGACGGCTTCAGCCATTACTTGGTCCATATCTTCAATACGTGTTACTGTGAAACCAACTGCGCCTTGAGCTTCCCCAATTTTCGCGTAGTCTACATCAGTGAATTCTGTACCGAATGTGTTTGTGTTTGTATCTTCGTATTTGTTTTTGATGAATCCATACTCAGTGTTTGTGAATACTACGTTGATAACTGGTAGGTCGAAAACTACGTTAGTGACGACATCCTGATAGTTCATAGAAAACGCACCATCACCCATTAAGTTCCAAACTTGACGATCAGGATGGACTTTCTTAGCAGCAATACCACCAGGCAATGCAATACCCATCGAAGCAAACAATGGAGAAGTTCGCCACATATTCTTCGGCGTCATGCGTAAATGACGGATCGATGTTTGTGTTGAATTTCCCACATCAATTGAATAGATGGCATTTTCATCCGCATGTTTGTTGATTGCGTTGTATACTTGATAAAGTTGTAACTCGCCTTCTTGTTTTGTTTCTAATTTAGTCATGTAGTCGCGCCAGTTTTGAACGTTTTTCACGTTAGCATTCCACCAAGCTGACTCTTCAACAGCTGTTACTTTTTCAAGAATTAAGTTAATTGCTTCTCCTGCATCTCCAAGGATAGCAACATCTGTATTATGACGTTTACCAAGCATAGCTGGGTTATTATCAATTTGAATGAATTTTTCAATATTTGAGAAAGTATCTTGAATTTCAGCAAATGGGAAGTTTGAACCAACGAAAAGAACCGTATCTGCTTCTTTAACCACTTCGTTAGCCGGCTTCCAACCAACACGGTATGTTGAACCAGTGAATCCTTCAAAGTCATATTCGAAAGTTTCATAGTTTTTACCTGTTGTGATGATTGGTGCTTTGATTTTACGCGATAATTCTTGAACAGCCGGACCGTGTCCCATCGTTCCGATACCAGCATAAATCACCGGACGTTTAGAGTTATTTAATACTTCAACTGCCGCGTCAATATCTTCTTCAACAATTGCAGAAGAAACGAAATCACGGTAACTGTGTCCTGAAGAATAAAAGGCATCTGCAGCGATTTCTTTGTAACCGAAATCACCAGGTACTTCGATTACAGCTACTCCACGTTTTGAAATTGCTGTACGAATTGCATCATCGATCATTTTTGGTAATTGTTCAGCATAAGCAACACGACGGTTGTACACTGCAATGTGGTCATACATTGGGTTTTGGTTTAATTCTTGGAATGCGTCCATATTTAATTCTTTTTGAGGACGAGATCCTAGAATAGCTAATACAGGTGTATTATCCATTGCTGCGTCATATAGACCGTTGATTAAGTGAGTCGCACCTGGACCACCTGATCCAACACACACACCTAATTTTCCGCCGAATTTCCATTGCATTACAGCTGCTTTGGCTCCGACTTCTTCATGTTTTACTTGAAGAAACTCAATATCTGTTTCTTCTTGTTCTCCTAAAGCTTCCATTAAAGGAGCTAATGTACCAGAAGGAATCCCATAAATGGTGTCGACTCCCCATCCTTCCATTACTTTTAACGAAGCTAAACTAACTTTAGTTACTCCATCTTTCATTTCCATATCCTCCTACAGATTAAAATATCAAAAAAATCATACTAGATTACTTTACCATTTTTCAACGAATAAACAAGTGTATTATTGCCCTTGTATGTGTAAGCTAATCATGAAGAGAACTCCTTTCTTATGGTTGGTTTAGACACCTTTACCATATCAGAATGGGGTTCTTTTTTCATCACTTAACAGGTGAAAATGAAAAAGTAAATTTAAGCTGCCGTTAGGCAGTTGGCACATGTTTCAACGAAAAGTATGAATCGTTCAGGTTTATAAATTCAATTATAAAAATGGGTCGGTTAATAGTAACTTGAACATTCTTTTACGTTCCCACCGCAGAAATCAGTTTAGATTAGTATGACAATCTATGCTGTTTAATCATCTTGAGTTTGCTTCCCATTTTCCTCTATGTCTTCTATCAATTGTTCCATTTCAGCAATTTCTTCTTCTTGGGCTTGGATAATTTCTTCGCTTAATTGCTGCGCCCGTGAATCTGTGAGATTGGCATTTTCACTCGTCATAATAGCGGTAGAATGGTGTGGAATCATAGCTCTCATCCAAGCAGTATCATCTACGCCAACTTGGTTTTGAATAAGCCCAAACGATCCCACCACGAGTAAAACCGAAAGTCCCATTATGACGGTATTTAATTTTTTGTTGTCGTACATTTTCCACATAAAACCCATCATAATTATTGCCATGACAGCCCCCATTAGAATAGCCATATAAACACGGGTTTGACTCAAGTAAATATGTGCAAATTCATTAACATTCACAAACATTAGAAAGTACATCACAACAGTAGAAGTTAAAATCATTAATCCGAAACGTATATATTTCTTCACAGTTAAACTTCCTTTCTTAGTAATTTTTTATTATTAAAAAATTTTAAAATCGACAAGTATTTTAATGTACCAATCGTGATTATTGAACTAATTCCTCTTCAACAAACCATTTATGATAAAGAGCGACCCCCTCCCATCTGTTGGCTGATAATCCACCATATAAATATTCGTTGTTACAGTTTAACTTCAATTGACTCAGCAATTTATCTCCTCCAATAATAAGTTTAGCCTACAGATGTAGATATAGACTGTGTTCTTAGTTTATGGCTGTCTATCTACATTGTCAAACATTTCGATTTTTTATTAATTACAAGTAATGACTTATGTCTGTTTACCATTTTTTCAATAGTTGAGAAGCGGTTCTACAATAAAGAAGTAGACCATCCTAGAAATTAAAAACAGAGTAATTATTCGTTAGATCACCTATAAATCCCTTATTAATACCCACTAATTATAATTGTTTTTAAAGTGCTTCTTTTACACTCTATGTGTAAATTGTAATTTTATTTTGCATTAAATTTAAGGGGTGCTTTGCACTAATAAATCGAGTAGGAGACTAGCCATTAATTGACTAGTCTCCTACTCGATTTAAAATAGTCCTTTTTTCAATATATAAATACTTTAACTGCCATAAGCATACCCTTTTTCCAGTTCGTCTTTACTTGTAGTTATTTCTATTGTGATATGATTCTTTACACCCGATGTATGGGCAAGCTCTGCAATTTCTTCTTTGATTTCCCTAGTCTTGTTTATATCGGAAGAGTCTATAAGAACCGTAACGATAAGGGCATTTTCTTCTCCGTCCAGTGACCAAATGTGAAAATGAGAGAGGTCCTTTACAGCAGGAATATTGTTAATGGAGTTCGCCAGGTTCTCTACGTTTACATTTTCCGGCGAACCGTTCAATAAAATTTTCATTGTACTGAAAAATTCAGGTACAGTTTTATAGAGGATATAGAGTGCTATCAAAATCGATAAGATTGGATCCAATCGATAAGCCTCGGTAAAGTTCATTACAATACTCACAACCAAGACCCCAATCCACCCTAATACATCTTCTAGCATATGCAGGTTCAACATGCCTTCGTTTTTAGATGACCCTTTGCTTAGAATCCAAGCCGCATATCCATTCAATCCAATAGCCACGAGTGAAAGCCAAAACATACCACTGTAATTAACCGGTTGCGGATCAATCAAACGTGGGATACTTCGGTAAATCATAAAAAATGAGCCGCCGATCAGTACTACTCCAGTTATCAACGCCCCTAATAATGAAAAGCGGTTATAACCAAAAGTGAACTGTTCATCTTGCTGCTTTTCTGAGTACCCCTGGAAAAACCAAGCGAATCCAATAGAAATGGAATCTCCTAAATCATGAACGGCGTCGGACATAATTGACACACTATTGAAAAGAGACCCAAAGAAAAATTCAATCATGGAAAAAATAAAGTTGATGAAAAAAGCAATTTTAATATTCTTATTCGGTTGATTTTGGTGCGAGTGATTTTCTTGTTTCTCTGACTTTGAAATTTTAAAAACCTCCATTTAGTTTTATACCTTATTAGCTTTTATTGTTCTTGTTCATTGATATGAGTTAAGACTTGTTCGAGAATACTGAAAACATGAAGATCATCAAGACTGTAAACCATGCTTTTCCCTTCTCTTCTTGCCTTCACTAAACGTGAATCTTTCAATATTTTTAGTTGGTGTGAAATCGCGGACTGTTCCATATCCAATGCAAGCACAATGTTTCCAACACTGAGCTCTTCTTTCTGTAAAAGAAAGAGAATTGACAAGCGTGTAGGGTCACTAATCACTTTGAATACTTTGCTTATTGATTGGATCTTCTCTTTATTGATTGGCGAAGTTGTTGATGTATCCATATGCTCTTATTCCTCTCACATGATTTTCCATTCATATATATAATACCACATGAGTAAAACGATGCTAGTTTTTTGTTTATAGACAAAATTAAGACTTTTGTATCAGCAATAGTAGTCCATTGAATAAGAAGCATCTTGTCTTGACAAAACTCATACAGTAAGTTAATATGATTTTGTAAACATATGAATGTAACTTCATATGTAGATTATAATCATTCCGATTTACAAATAAAAGGAGATGGAGACTGGATAAGCCCAAACCATATGAATCCTTGCCTTACTTAAGCAAACAAACGAGCTCAGAATTTGCAAGGCACAAAAAAAGTCAACAAAAATCAAAGAAATTTAATAGAAAGGTGATAGAAATGGAAACTACCAAAGAGCAACATTCACAGGAAAAAGAGAAACATAACCACGACCATGATCACAATCACGGGAAGATGCCTATTATTCTATACTTTATTGGTTTGGCATTGGCAATTGTTGCATTGTTCTTAAGTGGAGAATATCAATTAATTAAAAACATCATGTTCTCACTCGCCACAATTAGTGCGGGCTATCATGTCATTGTTCTGGAAGGTCTTGGAGAGACAATTGAGAATACAAAAGCAAATAATAAGTTTACGCCTAATTCTCATATTTTAATGGGATTAGCGGCTATAGGAGCTTCAGCGATAGGGAATTTTTGGGAAGGAACGTTGTTGATTCTCATTTTTTCAGGCGCACATTTCCTGGAAGATTACGCTGAAGGAAGAAGTAGACGAGAAATAACGAAATTACTCGAAATGAACCCAACAACTGCTCGGTTAATTTTGCCTGATGGGAATACAAAGATTGTTGACGTCAGTGAATTAACAGTTGGGGACCAACTTCAAGTACTAAACGGTGACCAAGTACCCATTGATGGAGTCATTTTATCTGGCTCTACTTCCATTGATGAATCGTCTATTAATGGTGAAAGTATACCCAATGAAAAAACAAAAGGAGATACCGTTTTTGGGAGTACGATTAATGGGACAGGCACGTTTACAATGGAAGTCACCAAAGAAAACGAAGATACAGTATTTTCAAAAATTTTACAATTAGTGAACCAGAACCAAGATAATCAAACAAAAGCTGCGAGTATTATCCAAAAATTCGAACCGAAATACGTCACAGTTGTTTTAATTGCCATTCCCCTGTTCGTGTTATTGGCTCCTGTTCTACTTGATTGGACATGGTCACAAAGTATTTATAGGGGATTGGTTCTTTTAGTTGCAGCTTCACCCTGTGCTTTAGCAGCAGCTACCGTATCGGTAACCTTATCAACAACCTCTAACCTGGCCAAAAAAGGTGTCCTTTCAAAAGGTAGTTCTTATCTGTCTCAATTAGCTGATACTCAAGCAATTGCGTTTGATAAGACGGGAACTTTGACCAAAGGAAAACCAGAAGTAACCAATTATTATTTTGCCGATTCTGTGAATGAAGAAAATATTATTGATATCGTAGTGGCTCTTGAAAAAGAATCCAATCACCCTTTAGCAGATGCCATTCTAAGAAAGTTTGAACAAAAAAATAAGCTTACCATTGAAGTAGAAAATCAGATTGGTAAAGGGTTGACGGGAGATTATAACGGAAGAAATTATCGGATTGGAAAACCAACTTCGTTTGACAATGTTGAAAATGAATATATTCGTTTAAATAAGGAATGGGCATCAGAAGGTAAGACAGTCGTATACGTAGCAGAAGATGAGAATGTCATTGGACTTATAGCTCTCATGGACATTCCAAGTGAACATGCAAAAGAAACTATTAATTACTTTAAAGAACACGGCATACACACCACTTTAATTACTGGTGACTCAGAAATGACAGGAAAAGCAGTTGCAGAACAATTAGGAATAGATGAAGTAATCGCGAATGTCATGCCAGAAGATAAATCTCGAATTATAGACGAGCAAAAAGAGAAATACGGCGTAACAGCAATGGTGGGTGATGGTGTAAATGATGCCCCTGCCCTTGTTAATGCAGATGTAGGTATTGCCATGGGGGACGGAACAGATGTAGCAGTAGAAGTGTCTGATTTGGTTTTAATGCAGAATAATTTATCCAAATTGGTACAATCTCATAATATTGCAACCAAAATGAATCGTGTCATTTGGCAAAATATTTTTTTCTCAATGGCCGTTGTTGTCTTTTTAATTATTGCTAGTTTCTTAGGTTTGACGGATATTGCAATTAGTGTCATTATTCATGAAGGAAGTACGTTGGTCGTTATTCTGAATGGACTTCGTTTATTAAAATCTAATTAATTCTATCAAAACCCATAAAGCTAGGGTATAGTAATAACTGTCTGAAGTTAATATGCCTTTAACGTTCTAAAAACGTTAGAGGCATATTTTTTATAAATTACTTTGTCTCAAAAACAATCGATTTTGAGACTATTCTAAACAACTAAAATTTCAGCTGAAAAGAGGGCTTTTCAAGTATCAAAACTTTACTTTCTATCTACGTATCTTTATCCCCCCTTTGTGATACAATTGAGAAAATAAAAAAGAGAAGGAAGAGGATTATGAGTGGGTATGTATATGGGTATGCCAGAGTAAGTACACGTTCACAGGAATTGGATCGCCAGTTGGACTTACTCAATGACCGAAATTGCAATGAGATACTAACCGAAAAGATGACGGGAACCAAAGCTAACCGTCCGCAATTAAATCGACTGAAAGATAAATTGCGTCCAGGTGATACAGTTGTCGTGGAAAGCTTCTCTCGTTTGGGTCGCAGTACAAAAGATTTAATTGAACTTGTAAATTACTTTGAAGAACATAATATAAAGTTGATCAGCTTAAAAGAGAATTTTGATACTGCCACTCCACATGGTCGGCTTATGATGACTGTATTTCAAGCATTTAGCCAATTTGAGCGAGATTTGATTGTTGAACGTACAAAAGAAGGTTTAAAAAGTGCTCGAGCTAGAGGGCGAAAAGGCGGGCGCCCTCCTGTGAACCAACGAGATATCGAACGAGCAATAAAATTGTACAAAAGTGAAGAATATAGTGTGAAAGAAATTGTTGAGATGACAGGAATCAGCAAGTCAACGCTTTATCGTTACTTAGATAAATAAAAATTGACGATTAATTTTATTTAATCGTAGGAAAGAGGTGTTCTCATAAACCAAGAACTTCCTCCATTAACTCTATATACGGGCGACTAAAATGACGAATGAAATCGATATGATCGGTGGTAAGATGGGTATGGTTAAAAGTATGTGTAGAGTTCTTCAGTTAGGAGCAGAAGAAAAATACTCAACGAATGCGTATGAAGAGATTGATCTCATTATTATTGACGAAATAGATCGATTAAAAATACAGCATTTAGAACAACTAAGAGATATTTATGACCAAAACGATTTAGCTATAATCTTTATTGGAATGCCGGGCATAGAAAAGCGATTGGCTCGTTATCCTCAACTCTACTCCAGAATAGGTTTTGCCCATGAATTTGACAGATTGAGTAAAGACGAGATCCACCATATTATGGAATACAAATGGGAAGAGTTAAGATTATCTGTCCAACTGGAAGATTTTGCTAATTATGAAGCTGTCACTAGTATTATTAAAATTACCAGTGGAAATTTTCGACTTATCCAAAGACTTTTCACCCAAATCGAAAGAATATTAGAAATCAATAACCTTGAAACTATCACGACAGAAGTAGTGGAAGCTGCACGAGATAGTTTAGTCATTGGAGTAAAATAAGTAACAAAAAGGACTATTTCATTTAGCGAAATAGTTTTTTTGTTCTATTAGTGCAACATAGCGCTTGAAGTTAGTGCGAAATAAAACCAAAATTTACACAGGATTTGCACTTGCTCACAATCTTATGTTCATTTACAGACTATTATGACGATCATTTAGAGCCCTTTTCAAATCAAAAACAAGGGTCGTTTGTCCGTTAAAAGTGCTCAAACGTACATATAGAACATTATATATATTTAGGTGGGGCCTGATAATTATGTTAATTTATTATAAGTCACGTTAAGAAAAATGAGTTACATAAAAAGTCCTCACTTATCCAGCAAGGACTTCATTAGTATATTCAGTTGTGATTCATATCTTTTTTTTAAAAAGCTAATACATATCTACCTATCAAAACTTCTCTATATTAAAGGCTTGTATCCAGATATCTAAAAATTCAGATATATCTTCATAACCGTTATGCTTAGTCATTTTTTCCAGCATTTTATATGTTCTTGGACTCAAGCTGAAAGTATACTCCTTATTTGGATTCTTATTTATATTTAAATTCGAATTTAGCTCAATCAGTAATCTTTCATAGTCTTCAAAATTATTCACTTCGTTCAAACTCTTCATTCCTCTAATCTCACTATCCTCATAAATACTACTACTAAAGGGTAGTAAATCACTTGCATATTGAAGTATGTTTTCATTTGCAACCTCACTAGATTTATTATTATCATGAGTAAAAAGTGTTCCTAAAATTTTAAAATGATAACCCGCTCTAAGAGTTTTTTCGTTTAAGAATTTAGCAAATTTTATTGTGCTCATTAGCTCTAAATGCTGATGGTTTACTGTTTATAATCACTCCATCAGAAGCAATTAATGCATTATCTAAAATTAATCCCATATCAGTACTAGTATCAATCAGTATAAAATCATAAACACTTTCAACACTATTCAATACTGATTTTAATAAACTTTTTTGATAATCTTTATTGTACGACGTAATGGCATTTTTATTAAAGTTTACGAGCTCCCAATCACCGGGTATCAAGTGTAGATTGTCTGTTAACACCTGAATAGCATCGTCTACTTCAATATCATTAAATAGTACATCTGAAATCGTATGAGATTCATCACCAGTATATTCATAAGTGTTAAGCAATATACTGGATAGATCGCCTTGAGGTGAGAAGTCGATACACAAGATCTTTTTATCATAAGTGCTATTAGTTAAAAGATGAGCCAATACTGCTGTTGTTGTTGTCTTTCCGACGCCGCCTTTGATATTTCCAAAAGATATAATCATCAATCATTCGTCTCCTTCTAATAATTGCATAATAGAAATCAATTAGTTTGTATTAATTCATTCCTCGATTCTGCTTAACATTCTTATTCTTACCTTTCTTCTGTTTCCGTTTTTGATTTTTGTCTTCATTTTCATTCCTTAGATTTTCCATCTGTGCTCGCATGATATCTTCATACAGGTTGATATTCTGCATTAGGAATCCTAGATTAATCTGGTTTGTATGGCTATTACCATCAGCAAACATAAATTTATTATCCAATAAACCTTCTCCATTTTTACTTACTTCATTCAGGAAATACTCTCGCATACTTTTATCAGATACAACATCATAGATTTCTTTCAACTGATAATCATTTTGTATTTCATTTAAATCATCTTCAGAGAATAGATTATTATCGAATTTGTATAGGTAGGTTAAGCCTATTCTTTGTTCGTGAGTATTGAATTTATTCACTTGCTCTTCGCTGGCTATACGCTGGATCTTTTCTAACGATAAATCATTTCCGTAATAATCAATTGCTTTAGATAGTTGTTCTTTCTTTTGAATAGAGAACTTTTCTAAATCTAAGTTAGTATATACACTCTTCAAGGTAGTATTATAATACTGACCCATTACTTGAATTGTTTGAAGCCTCACATAAATGATATAGAAAACACACTTTACTAATGTTATTTTAGTAAGGTGAGAATTTATAATAGAGTATCAGAAAAAGGAGATTGTATTATGTGGAAAAAAGCAATCGCAGAAGTAATAGGTACATTATTTTTGGTGTTAATCAGGACAGGAGCAGTGGTCTTTGGGGACAGTATGCTAAGTATTGCTCTAGCATTTGGTCTTATCGTCATTGCAATGGCTTATAGTATCGGAACCATTTCGGGGGCTCATATGAATCCAGCGGTCAGTTTAGCTATGTTTTTGAACGGCCGCATGAGCTTTAAGGGATTTATCGTTTATGTCGGTGCACAATTAGCTGGGGCAGTGGCTGGTTCAGTAATCCTACGATATTTTCTTATTCAGTCAGGAAAAGATGCAACCAATCTAGGAGCGACTGTTTTAGCGGAAGGTTTAACTGTATCTGGTGGATTTATCATCGAGCTTATTCTAACTTTCCTTTTTGTTCTAGTGATTTTGACTGCAACAGGAAGAAATGGTGACCCCCATATGGCTCCATATGGCTGGACTTGTCATTGGTTTGACGTTAGTGGCCATTATTTTGATGGGTGGTATGACTACAGGGATTTCTTTGAACCCTGCTCGTAGTTTTGGACCCGCTCTTCTCATGGGTGGAACAGCCTTATCGCAATTATGGTTATATTTTCTAGCTCCTCTTTTAGGTGGTGCTTTAGCTGCTTTTGCTGCCAGGTATGTATTGGATACTGAAGCAGGCGCACCCGGAGTGGAACAAGAAAAAGATGAAGCAATTACATAATAAAAAAGGAGTCTGGGACAAAAGGTCATAGATTCTAAACTAAAAGAGAAATTACAGTTTCCATCTTGGAAATTGTAATTTCTCTTATTTTATTGCTTTAATTTTTGTGTATTTCTTCAAATTGTTGGCCATTAAGGCCAAACCAATGTCTATTTTCACCTTCGATTTGCCTCTTAAGTTAAATCGAGTGAACCCTCAAATAGCCTTTACCTGACCAAAAACTGGCTCTACATCAATCTTTCGTTTGGCAAAGATTGATGACCCTTCTGGTGATAAAAGCTTTTCTGCTTCTATATTTTTCAATGTTTGGTACTTCTCATTATAGTAGAGCGCCTTTTGCGGCGCACTCTCTGGATCTTTTGGCTTATAAACTTGTATTTGAGAAGTATAACCGCTCAATTTGTTTCTTCGTCTCGATTGATGGCTGTAATTGTATATCGTGCCATCGGGATGTGTGAAGGTATCGAGCTTCTCATTATACACCCAATTTTCTAAGTTTTTATCTGATTGTTTATATCCCTTTTTCTGTTCTTTATCAAATCGATTATATTTAATGAGATGTTCAATCTGATTCTCGTCTAAGTAAGTTAGATTCTCTTCACTCCCATATCCTGCATCAGCGACAATGCGTTTAGGCCGATGAGGAAAGGATTCAATAAAAGGCTGCAGAGTTCGGGTATCCGTCGGATTTGGAAAAATATCATAATGAAGAACAAATTGATTCTCGGTCCCGATTTGGATATTATACCCTGCCTTCAGTTGACCATTCATCATGTGATCGTCTTTCATACGCATAAATGTCGCTTCAGTATCTGTTTTCGAATAACTATTTCGACCATTAAAGGTTTCAAACTGTTTTTTATACTTTCGTTTCCGAGGCAGAAAATCCTGGCTCACTTTACGGTGATGTTACTTTAAACGACGCCGAGTTTGTTTTCGATGATCCGGCCCTTTTACAGGATTCTCCTCAATGTCTTCGGTTAGTTTTTCCACTTCTTCTTCAATCAGTTCAGCAATTTCTTGGAGCATGGACTCCTCCAATTCAAGCTCTTCGTCGTATTGTATCCCGGCATCAACCATCGGTTGAATTTCTTCAAAGTAATATTGACGTGCAGATACCTTCAAACGTTCAGCAAATCTTTCCGTTGCTTTTTTCCAGACAAAAGTATACTTATTGGCATCAGCTTCAATCTTTGTTCCATCAATAAAGACATTCTCTAAACTGATTAGCTTCTCTAGCTTTAACTGGATGGTAAACTCTATAAATATATTCTCTAAAAGTCGACTGCAATTCTCTGAAGAACGGAATCGATTGATTGTGCGGTAACTAATGACCTGTTGCGCCACTAGCCACTGCATAGGTAAATTCTCTTCCATCATTTCTTCAATCTTTCGGCCACTAAATACACCTTTACTGTAAGCATAAAGAAGAGACATGATGAGTGGTCTTGGATGATAGGCAGGACGACCGTCCTGAGTCTCAAAAATTTCAAAGTGTTTCTCGTCTAAAGAATCAACGAAGTCATAGATTGAAAACACAATATGATTGGAATCGATACAAGAGGATAATTCTAGTGGAAGTGACGTTTGATTCATGTTATATTTTACGTACATAAAAAGCACCCCTTTAATATTTAGTGTGGTTACTAATATTATATCAGGGTGCTTTTTGTATGCCTAATTATATAGAACAAAACGGCAAGAAAATTAGTAAAAATCTAATTTCTCGCCGTTTTATTTAGAGGCTTTTGTCCCAGCCTCTTTTTTTGATCTATTTGAGAGTAAATACAATGTTACTTAAACCTTTGTATGACAGCTTATTTTCTCTGGGTTGCCAATTTATATGCTTCTTTCTTGCGTTCAAATTCCAACTCATACTGCATGCCGTCTGTATAGTATTCAGGTTTTGGATACGCGTAGCGTCTTTGGTATAAAATGATACCGATGCCGATTAAGATAATAACTGCAGATACACCTTGTGAAATACGAAATGACCCTAAATATAAGCTATCCGTACGTAAGCCTTCAATCAACAGTCGTCCAAAGCCATACCAAATTAAATAGCTTGCTGTCGTTTCTCCGCGAAGAAGGAGCTGTTTTTGATTTCTTAAGACCAGAAGAAGCGCAACACCAAGCAAACTCCAAAGCGATTCATACAAGAAGGTTGGGTGATAATAGGCCCCATTAATATGCATTCCTTCAATAATAAATTCAGGCAACATCAGGTTCACTAAGAACTGGCGACTCACTTCTCCCCCGTGGGCTTCTTGGTTGATAAAATTTCCCCACCGGCCAATCGATTGGCCGAGCAAGGTATAAGGGGCTAAAATATCGATAAATAATAACATTGGGATATTATCTTTTTTCGCTCGCCAATAAATGGTCAAGACCCCGGCGATAATCCCGCCATAAATAGCTAGTCCACCTTCCCAAATCGCAAAGATTTTAAGCGGGTTCGCTAAATAATAGTCCAGTTCAAAAAGAACATAATATAAACGCGCCCCCAGTATGCCTAGCGGTACGACCCAAAAAGCGGTATCTACGACAAAGTCTTCTGAAATGCCGCGTTTTTTTGCTTCTTTAATGGATAAATAAATAGCTAAAATCATCCCTACAACGATAATCAGTCCGTACCACGCGACTGATAAGGGACCAATTTCAAAAGCAATTGGATTAATTGTCATTAAGTGTACATTCATTCTTCCGTTCTCCTTCTGCCAATCACAAATGTAAAAAGCTTTAATATTCTTAAAATTAAGTCTGTAAACTTATGCTCCAATGTTTCATTTCACCGAAGCAGTTATACGTGCATAACACAAAAAACGAGTGAGAAAATCTACTCGTTTTTTGTGTCTATAGTCATGTTACGCCTGATATGCAGTGTCTACTTCTTCTAACATGTTGTAGACCGCTTCGTAACTTTCACAAACATCTCCTGGTACCGTGTAGTTGGCAGTCACTTCACGTAATCTTTGGAATTCTGTATCAAGCTCAGGTTTCTCAGTGCCAGCTGTTTCAGATTTCTTATAGATGTTGTCCCACAATACTTTGACTTCGTGAAACTCCGGATGGTTTTCACCATGTACCCGGTTAACAATAGGTGTAAACTGATTTAATCGATCAAAATGTTTTTCTTTTGCTTCAGTAAATGTTGTCATGATTCAATCTCCTCTATTTTTTGTTTTTTCTAGATTTAGTATAAGGTGTTTTTTCTTTGAAATAATTGACTAGAGTCAACTTCTCAACTTATTTTATTTCTTCCGCGGCATAACCAATTTCTTCGATTTTATCCATAATCTCTTTTGGTGAAACGATTGCTTCATCAAAATATACACGGGCTTTGCTGGCATCGAAAAGTATTTTTGTGCGTTCAACACCATTCATTTCATCAATGGTTGTTGTAATTTTTTGCATACAGGACGGACAAGTCAGTTTTTCCAATTGCAAAGTCGTTGCGCTCATCTTATTCACTCCTCTATTTATGATATTTATTCCTCTTTTAGTGTATGAACATAGTATATCTTTGCTTCGATAAGATGCACTTGATCCTGGTCAAGAAAGAACAATTATCGAAGAAATTTCCTTTTATTTGAATCGAGTAGGAGATAAATGATTAATTCATTTATCGTCCTCTCACACCACCGTACGTACGGTTCCGTATACGGCGGTTCAATATCTTAAGTAAGC
>NZ_PVTO01000029.1 GCF_003003275.1 Alkalibacterium olivapovliticus | reverse complement strand
GTGGCATGATAGACAGTTAATACTTAAAAATGTCTAAAAAAGCAGTGAGTTTAATAGAAATAGTTATCCACATTTAGAGGTATGAATAATTCAGGTTTAAATAGACTAACCCCATTAAATAAGAGCATAGGAGCGTTCATAAACTTGAATGCTCCTATTTAATTTTATTTTGAGGTTTGTTTTTGCATCGTATTTAAATTAATTGTGTGAGGAGGCATTAATAGTGATTTTTTTTGCGTTAGGTGGTTCAATTTTATTTCTGATACTTGCCAGTGTCTTTATCTATTTCGTTTTAGCGACTTTAGTGGACAAAGAGGTTGATGCAAAAAAGATAATGATTATAGGAGTGCACATTTCTATACTAGGCTTATACTTAGGAGTTGCTCAAATTGAAGTTCAGGCTGGATTTTCTTTAATAGTCGTATTGATAGGATTTATCTTATCACTCATGAGTATGTCTATCGATTCTAGGTAAAGTCTGGCAGAATAGAGTCTATAAAATGAAAAGACCTCACTTTTGTAGGTTTTATAAAGAGGCCCTCTGCGAAGAGAGGCTTTTTTTGTGCTGGTAGCAGGGTGACATGGGGGGCACAATACCGGACTATTTAATATTCAGGCGTTCGCCTTTGCTAATTGGAGTATCAATATTTATGGGTAATTTCTAAAAGTCTATTATGAAGGAAATAGACAATTAGAAAGGGCCAGGTTTGATTAGTGTCAGCTCGAGAATAAGTGAGAATGCAGTGATTAAATTAAAATAAAAAATGTGAAATAGCAATCAAAACTGTTGACATTTTTAAGCATAGAGCTATAATAGGTCTGTAAAAATAATAAATCAATAATTGGATTTTACATTTCCAGTATTGGGTTTATAAGCTTATGCCTAAGTGAAAGTCACTGCGATTAAATTAAAATAAAAAATGTGAAATAGTAATCAAAAGTGTTGACTTTTTCAAGGACAGAACTATAATATTTCTGTAAAAAAAATCAATCAATTGTTGAATTTGAAAGGGGGTGTAGTTATGAATGATATGATTCCTTCCAGACGCGACTTTTTTGATTTTGGCAGACGTTTTTTTGATGATGCTTTAGGTCAAAATTTTGGGGATCTTGGCAATTTCAAGACTGATATTATTGAAAAAGAGGACGCCTTTGTAGTTGAGGCAGAATTGCCAGGGATGTCTAAAGATAATATAGAGTTGGATTACCATGATAATGTGTTATCCATATCAGCTAATCAGGAAACTGAAAAGAACGAAAGCGATGAAGAGCGAAACTACATCAGACGCGAAAGATCCACACGCTCCTTCAGTCGTCAGTTTATTATTCAGGACATCGACAAAGATAATATTAAAGCCAAGTTTGACAATGGGATTCTCAAAATCGAGTTGCCTAAACAGCATCCGACAGCTTCAGAGTCCAAACGTATAGATATTGAGTGATATAATGACCAAATGACCCGCTGACTGGATCGTTCAACCTGTCAGTGGGTCATTATTTTGCTAATTTTTTTGTAAAGAGTATAATAAGCTTTACATAGCATTCTCGTAATGTAATGAACTTAAAAGGAAGTGTTGATGTGAAGATAGCACATTCAGTAACTGAATTAATTGGAGAAACACCTTTATTGAAATTGAGCCGCGTAGTACCTGAAGGAGCGGCTAACGTACTCGTGAAAATCGAAATGCGAAACGCTGGGGGAAGTGTCAAAGACCGCATTGCCCTGAATATGATCGAAGAGGCAGAAAAAGCCCAGATACTTAAAGAAGGCGATACACTTGTAGAAGCAACTAGTGGGAATACTGGAGTCGGACTGGCAATGGTTGCTGCAGCTAAAGGCTACAAAGCAGTCTTTGTCATGCCGGACACATTAAGTGTAGAGCGTCGTTCATTAATGAAGGCTTACGGAGCGGAACTGGAATTGACTCCAGGAGATGACGGTATGCCTGGCGCAATGGCACGTGCGGAAGAGCTGGCAAAACAGGATCATTTCTTTATGCCTTCTCAATTTACAAACCCTGCCAATCCTGCTGTGCATATCCAGGCAACAGGACCGGAAATTATAGAAGCTTTAAGTGGGAAAACCCCCGATGCCTTTGTTGTAGGCGTAGGAACGGGTGGAACGTTAACAGGTGTCGGGAAAGTAATGAAACTGCACAACCCGGCAGCGAAGATTATTGCAGTTGAACCTCATGAGTCAGCTGTATTGAGTGGAAAAGAAAAAGGGAAGCATAAAATTCAAGGAATGGGTGCCGGATTTATTCCCGATATTCTGGAGAGAGACTTGATTGATGAAATCATTACTGTAACCAGCGAAGAGGCCATTGAGATGACAAGACGCCTGGCGAGAGAAGAAGGGCTGTTGGTCGGGATTTCTTCTGGAGCCAACATAGCTGCTGCTATTCGGGTTGCTGAACAAATGAGCAGTGGACAAACAGTTGTAACTGTTGCTCCTGACACTGGCGAGCGGTACCTGTCTACGCCTGTTTTTTCTATAGAAGATTGATTTAATTGAAAGAGAAGCAGCCGTTTTGCTGCTTTTTTTTATACCCTGCTTGTTATTAAAAGCCTTTCCGATATGACTGATTCCGATGAAGACCGTTGGCACTTTTTAAAGGCATTCAGGTAAAAGGACTGAGTCTGCGCTACTTTCTGTTTAAATTCATAATAATTGAATGACTTATGAAGAGCGTGTATGCTGAGAAGTATAAAGGGCGAATCAGGTTGTGTTATGGTCTTTTGGATCATGATAAGAGTGATATTCCTGATTCGATACGTTGATTCAGTTTAATAAAGTATACAGGACTGGAGGGAAATAATAGTATGACTAATGAAAATGGAAAAATCGAAGCGGGTGTCGCCGCTGTCAAGGTGCTGGAAAGCTGGGGAGTGAAACACGTCTATGGATTACCTGCCGGCTCATTAAACTCGTGGATGGATGCGCTGAAAAATGAAGAGCATTCGATCGACTTTATTCAAGTCCGCCATGAAGAAGTGGGTGCGCTGGCTGCTTCAATGCATGCCAAGTTTACGGGTAAAATCGGTGTGGCACTTGGGTCAGCCGGACCGGGTGCTACCCACTTGATGAACGGGCTTTACGATGCACGAGAAGATGGCGTTCCTGTACTGGCTATCATTGGGCAGAGGGCAGAAAACGAAATGAATATGGATGCTTTTCAGGAGATAAATCATAATCCTGTATTTGCAGACGTAGCTGTTTACAATCGACGCGTAGCTTATCCTGAACAATTACCAAAAATCATTGATGAAGCGATACGAATGGCGATAGCGAAAAAAGGTGTTGCGGCGGTAGAGGTACCGGTAGATTATGGCTGGGCTGAAATCGACAATGATGCCTGGTATTCGTCTGCCAATGCTTATCGACATTACGCCAATCCTGTTTTGGATGAAGATGATATCGATAAAGCTGTGGCGCTACTTGAACAGGCTGAACGACCCGTCATTTATGCCGGTATTGGAACAAGAGGCAATGGAGAAGCCGTAATGGCGTTATCACGCAAATTAAAAGCACCCGTAGCGATTACAGGCATCAACTACGACACATTCCCACACGATTTTGAAGGATTACTGGGTTCCGCCAATCGTGTATCAAGAAAGCCTGCGGTTGAAGTGTTTGAAGAAGCTGACGTGGTTTTGTTTGCAGGAAGTAATTACCCATTTGCCGAGGTCACCGGCGTGTTCGAAGGAATTGATAAATTCATTCAAATTGATATCGATCCTTATAAACTAGGAAAGCGGCACAAAACAGATGCAGCTATTTTAGGAGATGCGGGGGATGCAATCCGTGCTATTACAGATAAAATTACTGAAAAACCGGAAACGGCCTGGTATCGTGCTAATCTCAATAATATTAAAAACTGGAAAACATACATGGACAAACTGGAGCAGAAAACAGAAGGGGAGCTGCAGTTTTATCAAGCTTATCATGCAATCAATCAAGTAGCTGATGAAGACGCGATATACTCTACAGATGTAGGGAATACCACACAGACTTCGGTTCGTCATTTGAGAATGACACCGAAAAACATGTGGCGCACATCCGGGGTATTTGCAACGATGGGGAATGGGCTACCCGGTGCTATCGCAGCCAAAGCAGCTTTTCCGCAGCGTCAAGTGTGGGACCTGACGGGGGAAGGAGCCTTCGCGATGGTCATGCAGGATATTATCACAACGGTTCAGTATGGTCTTCCAAGTATTCACGTTGTGTTCTCCAATACTGAATATGGCTTTATCAAACATGAGCAGGAAGATACAAATCACAACTATTATGGGGTAGATTTTAAAGATGTAGATTATGCTAAAATTGGAGAAGCTCAAGGAGCAGTTGGCTTTAGAGTAACTAAAATCAGTGAACTGAGCGACGTTTTCAATAAAGCGGTAGAGCTGGAGAAGGCCGGAAGAACAGTGGTGATTGATCTGAAAATAAGTCACGATCGGCCTATTCCTGTTGAAGCGCTGAAACTGGATCCTAAGCTGTTCCCGGCAGATGAAATAGAAGCTTTTAAAAGTCGATATGAAGCACACGAACTGGAACCATTCAGTTATTTTCTGGAACAAGAAGAACTGAAATCCAGAACGCATGAGTAGGATGAGAGGTCAGCTCATAGTCAGCGGGATGAGGTGCGTTACGTTTGGAATCTTATGTCGATGACTGGACTAATTGTTATGACAAATAGAGAGATGACTTAGAACCATTAAAAAACCACTATCATCCAGGGATATGATCCTTGAACTGATAGTGGTCTTTTTAGTTAGGTGTTTGTAACTGAATGGATAGAAGCTCAGTTTAAATCTTATTCACTTTGTTCGTCATCTGAAGACAAGCCCATTTCTTTCTTCATGCGGGCCAATTCATCTTCAACTGCTGCTGAACCTGTTTCTTCAGCATATTTTTCTTCGAGTGTCTGTGCTTCATCTTTTTGTTCTTTGTTAAGTTCGGACATCGCATCAGATTCATCTAAACGGCGGGATGCTTTTTCTTCCATACGTTCGAAAGATCCCTTGGCTCCTTTAGATTTACCAATTGAGTCATTCGCTTTATTCAATTTTTCCTGTGTATCGGCAACTGAGAGCTGAGCTTTAATCATGGAGCGACGCTGTCTCAGTTTTTCAATATCAGTGGCCAGTTTATCGTGCATCTGACGCATTTTTGATGCATTCTCATGTGCTTTAGCATAGGTATTAGCAAGCTTGGTTCCAATATCTTCAAGCTCCTGTTTTTTTGATAAGAAGACACGAGCATCTGCGTCATTGCCGGATTCCAGTGCTTTTTTGGCAAAGTTACTGTATTTTGCAACTTCAGCTTCGTTTTCATCCACTAGACGTTTGGAGCGGGTTTCTTCTGCCATGACGCTAGCTGTGTTTTTCTTCACTTCTGCCAGGTCATCCATCATCTTGCGTAAATACTGGTCAATCATTTTTTCGGGATCTTCCATCCGATCGATCAAAGCGTTGACGTTTGCACTGATAATATCTGTAAAGCGATCTAGTATAGCCATTTGTTTTTCCTCCTAAAAAATAGTTTATTAGTAGTTGTCCCAATCCTCATCACTATCTGTACTGTCTTTATCCTGGTACTTTTTAGATAATTCTTCAACTTCTGAGCCACCAAAGGTGTGGATAGGCTTGTTCAGCATATCCTCAGTTCGTTTTGTTTCTTTTTCTTTTGAGTCTTGTTTAGTTTTCCACCATTTATACAAGATATATAGTACAATCACCAGTCCGAAAATGCTTAGAACAGGAATCCACGGGGATGTTGTGACATCCATGATTCGATCAGCAGCATCTCGGAATGAATTGCTGAAATACTGTTCATCTGTTAATCCATCATCAAAGTAGTAACGGTCCAGATAGTCGAGTAAAATATCTCCTGCTTCTGTATCGATCACACTTCTTGCCTGAGACCCTACGATGTAGTAAGTATCGTAATCGTTGGGACTAGATTCTAAAAATACCAGTAACAAATGAGCTTCATCTGTAAACAGGTCATCGTACAGTGCATTAGCATATGCTGCTAGTTCATCTTGAGTGGGATCAGGGTTCCCCTCGACATCTCCTATAATGTGGACATGTGGTTGAACGCCCGTTTCATTGTAGAAATGACGCAGGCCATCGACCATTTGCGTATGGTTTCCGATCCAGCCTAATTCATCTGTGTAATAATCAGTTTCGTCAACGGAACCAGCTGGCAAAGGCTCTCTTTCCACTGTAGAAGAGGTGATATCACCTGATCCGCCGCCAATTCCTCCACCGCCAGTACCGAAATTTCCAATCGTTGAAAGAAAACTGAACATGATGAAAAGAAAAATCATTACGGTGAAGATGCTTCCGCATCCCATAAATCCGCAGCCGCCGCCGCCTCGAGAATAGCGTCGTCTACCAAATCCGCCTAAAAATACAGGCCATACTCGTGGACCATGATGTCGGGGACGTCTGTTGTAACCACCGTGGCCAAATCCGCCACCGCCTAATCCACCGCCACCGAAACTGCCACCACCACGGCCAGCTCCTCGTCCGGCACCGCTGCTGCGGCCTCCGCCGCCTCGGCCACCACCAAATCCACCGCCGCGACCTCCGCCACTGAAGCCGCCACCGCCACCGCGGCCTCCTCCTCTTCCCATATGTAACCATCCTCTCTTTTTACGTCATGTTATCCAAAATCTAGCACAACCAGTACCCGTTGTCAATTTTTACCCTTATAAATCAGTCTTCAGACCGGGTTATTCAGTAGCTTTCATAATGTATATGGGGTCCAGGATTTTCTTCGTAAAAAAACAGAGAACCCGTTTAAAGGGGTTCTCTGCTTAAGTGATTTAGTGTGTTAATGCCACGTCAAATTCTGGTGTGAATTCCAACGTTGCAAACTGACCATTTGATAAAGCGGCTACTTTGTTGATCCACTGAACCTCATTTTGTGCTCGTGCACGTAAAATGGTGTTTGTAGGATTGGCTGCGTACATACTCTGATTGACAAGCCACCATGAATGAGCAATTCCGGCTCTCTTCAAGTCTTCATCCAGACGCATGGATTCATAGACCGGTGTTGTTTCTGGAAGAGTCACCATGACCACTTCTGTTTCTTCCGGATTCTGAAGTCTAGGCAGCAGTTTTTGAATAGAGACCGGAACTTCTCCGGCACTGCGTTCAAGTTCTTTGGCGTAACTTTGTGTAGATTCCAGCAGCAGTAATGTATGACCTGTCGGTGCAGTATCGATCACGACGATTTCTTCATCAGCACGGTCGACTATTTCAGCAAAGGCTCTGAACAAGGCTATTTCCTGAGTACAGGGTGAGCGCAAATCTTCTTCTACATAAGCGACGTCATCCTGACTCATGGTTTTTCTAGCTTTAGCCAGTACTTCTTCAGTGTAGTCAGCCAGCTCTTTATCTTCATCTATATGACTGACGGTCAAATCATGTGCTTCTTTCAAGTACAGGTGAATGTGATTGGCCGGGTCAGTCGTTGCCAGGTGGACTTTTTTACCCGCCTGAACAAGTGATTGAGCAATCTGAATAGCAATCGTCGTTTTACCGACACCGCCTTTACCCATAGTGAAGATGATTTTTTTATTGGTTTCAATTAGATTTTTGACCATATCCTGAAGCGTTGCAGACGGCTCTATTGTCTGAGTGAGTGCTTCTTCATCCACTGCATCTTCCGTCAAAAAGGCACGCAGCTTGTCGACGCCGGTAATCGTATACGGGCGAAGCGGGATATAGTAGTGTTCAAAAGCTTGGAGCTGTTGGGGCATGTCGCTCAAGTCTCTTTTTTGCTGACCCAAGATGGCTGAGGACAAAGCGTCGTCAGCTTCTTCCAGCAGGCCATTTAAAATAACGACCTGATTTGAAATGCCTAGCTGGCTCAGTTCGCTGCTGGCTCTATCGGCTTCAATCAGTGAAGAGTCTTGTGGTCGTGAAACCAGCATCAATGTCGTCAGCTGTTTATTGCTTAACGTTTTGACTGCATGCTCGTACATTTCCTTCTTATCGCCTAATCCGGACAGTTGACCCAAACAGGATGCACCCGTTGTGTTCTCATCCAGGTATTGGCTCCAGGCAGATGGCAGTTCCAGCATGCGTAAGGTGTGTCCAGTCGGAGCTGTATCAAACAGGATATAATCATAGGCTTCTTCGATTTTCTTGTCAGTCAGAACATGGGCAAACTCGTTGAAAGCAGCAATTTCGACCGTACACGAACCGGACAGCTGCTCTTCCATATTTTCCAAAGCGGAGTCAGGTAAGATGCCTCTATAAGGCTCAATAACACTCGCTTTGTATTCAGCCGCAGCGGTGACCGGGTCGAAATTCGCTACTTTTAAATGGGGTATCGATTCGATGGCAACCGGTTTGTTCGACAGAGGAGTCTCAAACACATCTTGTAAATTTGAAGCCGGGTCTGTACTCACCAGTAAAACAGAATGCCCCTGGTCTGCAAGCTGAGTAGCTGTCGCACAGGCTGTCGTTGTTTTACCAACGCCTCCTTTACCAGTGAAAAACAGATACGGTGTTAATTCAATTTGGGTTGGATTGTATAAATGCATGATGTGCCTCCTAGCAGCAACCTGATCCGCCGCAACAACTTGATGACTGTTCCTGGTTCATAAAGACAACACCAGTGTAATCAGTTATTTCATCAAGCGATGGGTAACTCCCTGATTTCATAACCTCGCCATTTAATAATGTAACAGGCAGGCTATCTTTCCCGTTTTCCTTCATTAAAGATAGAATTTTTTCATTTTTGACGAAAGCATCGGGGTCACTGGTCAGGTTGTGACGTGAAGCTTCGACGGTTGACACCTTAGACAACCCTTCAAAAGCAGAGGTGATCATGAGTAATGTTTCATCAACTGATGGTCCGCATACCCCTGTAGAGCAGCACATTGCCGGTTCAAATAATTCTAGTTTTGTCATGTTTAACGTCTCCTTTACAAGTGCAATTTTTGGTTGTGCAAATACAATTATCTTCGTTTGGTGACAATAAATCCATCATGGTATCCATGAAAGACGTAATGAACGTTTCTTTTAACTCATAGTGATGCCATTGCCCTTGCTTGCTGACGGATACAATTCCAGCTTTTTCCAGTACTTTCATGTGATGAGACAATGAAGGTTGGGTGAACTCGAAATGTTCTAAAATATCGCAGGCACACTGACTGCCGCAGGATAAAATATCGATGATTTTCATTCGGTTAGGGTCGCTGATTGCTTTCAATACTTTCGATGTTTCAACGTAATCCATTTAGTGGGAGCCTCCTTTTTGATTGCGCTCTTCTCATTCTCAATATAGATCATTGTCTATGTGATGTCAAGCGATGCTGTCAGTGGTAGCGACTGATGTGTTGAACTCAGTCAAAGTGGAGGAGCCGAGTGCTACAAATACGCGCTTATATGTCGAACTCAAAAGCCATCGGAAGAGTGAGATCAACAAAAAGAGGAGGGATATGTCGAACTCGGGTAATGTGGAGGAGTCGAGTGCTACTAATACGCGCTTATATGTCGAACTCAAAAGCCATCGGAAGAGTGAGATCAACAAAAAGAGGAGGGATATGTCGAACTCAGTCAAAGTGGAGGAGTCGAGCGCTACAAATACACGCTTATATGTCGAACTCAAGTGCCAGAGGAAGAGTGAGATCGACAAAAAGAGGAGGGATATGTCAAACTCAGTCAAAGTGGAGGAGTCGAGCGCTACAAATACACGCTTATATGTCGAACTCAAGTGCCAAAGGAAGAGTGAGATCGACAAAAAGAGGAGGGATATGTCAAACTCAGTCAAAGTGGAGGAGTCGAGCGCTACAAATACACGCTTATATGTCGAACTCAAGTGCCAGAGGAAGAGTGAGATTGACAAAAAGAGGAGGGATATGTCGAACTCGGGTAATGTGGAGGGGGCGAGTGCTACAAATACGCGCTTATATGTCGAACTCAAGTTCCAGAGGAAGAGTGAGATCGACAAAAAGAGGAGGGATATGTCAAACTCAGTCAAAGTGGAGGAGTCGAGTGCTACAAATACGCGCTTATATGTCGAACTCAAGTGCCATCGGAAGAGTGAGATTGACAAAAAGATACAAAAGCAGAAGGTATCAAGGGAATGTAGGGAGTCGAGCAGTACTCATAAATAGAAAAATCCGGATAAAAAGGGGGAAACCCTCTCTATCCGGAGTATAGTTAAGTTTTAGTCTTCATATAAAGCTGCGATTTGTTTCTGAACATCTTTATTTTCTAAAAATTCATCATACGTTGTTTCTGCACGGTTGACTGATCCATTAGGTGTCAGTTCAATGATGTGGTTGGCAATCGTCTGAATGAACTGGTGGTCATGTGAGCCGAATAGAATAGAGCCTTTGAAATCGATCAGGCCGTTATTCAATGCAGTGATAGACTCAAGGTCCAAGTGGTTTGTCGGGTCATCCAAAACTAATACGTTTGCTTTACTCAGCATTAATTTAGATAACATACAACGGACTTTTTCCCCACCGGATAATACGTTGACTTCCTTCTGTACTTCTTCACCAGAGAAAAGCATACGTCCAAGGAATCCTCTTAAGAATGTATTATCACTTTCTTCTTTAGAAGCGTACTGACGGAGCCATTCAAGAATCGTCATTGAGCTGTTTTCAAACTCACTTGATGTATCTTTCGGCAGGTAGGTTTGTGAAGTCGTCACGCCCCACTGGTAGCTTCCGGAATCAGGTTCCATTTCACCCATAATGATTTTGAATAGAGTGGTAATCGCAATGTCATTACGACTGACAAACGCAACTTTATCGTCACTTCCTAAATTGAAGGAAATATTGCTCAATACTTTTTTACCGTCAATTGTTTTAGACAGGTTTTCAACACGGATCAGGTCGTTTCCGATTTCACGTTCAGGACTGAATCCAACGAATGGGTAACGGCGTGAAGATGGCTGAATATCATCCAAAGTGATTTTTTCCAGCATTTTCTTACGAGAAGTAGCCTGTTTTGATTTGGATGCATTCGCACTAAATCGTGCAACAAAGGCTTCCAGTTCTTTGATTTTTTCTTCTTTTTTAGCGTTCGAGTTCGCCTGAAGTTTTGTAGCCAGCTGGCTTGATTCCAACCAGAAATCATAGTTTCCGACGAATAATCTGATTTTACCGAAGTCGACGTCGACCATGTGCGTACACACTTTGTTAAGGAAGTGACGGTCATGGGAAACAACGATAACTGTATTATTGAAGTTGATCAAAAATTCTTCAAGCCACATAATAGACTTTGCATCGAGTCCGTTTGTCGGCTCATCTAAAAGCAGAACATCCGGTTTGCCGAATAATGCTTGAGCAAGGAGAACTTTAACTTTTTGTCCACCAGTCAGTTCGCTCATTTTCTTGTCATGTAGATTTTCTGGTAGTCCTAATCCCTGCAGCAAAGTCGTTGCTTCAGGTTCAGCTTCCCATCCATCGAGCTCTGCAAATTCACCTTCGAGTTCAGCGATACGCATACCATCTGCATCTGAGAAATCAGATTTCATGTAGACTTCATTTTTTTCCTGAATGATGGCATACAGACGCTCATGTCCCATAATGACTGTATCGATGACTGTATGGTCTTCGTAGTCGAACTGATTCTGTTTCAGGACGGCCATACGCTGATCTTTTGGAAGTGAAACGTCTCCACTTGTCGGGGCGATTTCACCGGATAATATTTTTAGGAAGGTTGATTTACCGGCACCATTTGCACCGATTACGCCGTAGCAATTGTCGTTTGAGAATTTTAAATTAACGTCTTCGAATAACTTTCTGTCTGAAAAACGTAAGCTTACGTCTGTTACTGTGATCATATTTATTATAGCCTCTATTCTTAATGGAGTCATTTGGACATTTAGTCCATTACTTCTATTATACGTACTTTCGATGGGAAATGTCAGGGTTTAAGCTGATTTAGTGAAAATAGTTAGAAAAACGTCAAAAGTCGGTCATAAATGGGGCTGGAATACCGCTATAGGTAAATACGTAGTGCAGTATTGCATATTTATTGAGGGGAGCAGGTGCTCTTTTAATTTAATTTAATGCGACGGTGATCAACGGGGCTAGTCAATTAAGTATGTCAACTCTAAATTGTTTACTTGAAATAACAGTGGCAACTGCAGACATTACTCCTGTGCGGGAACTAAATTTGAACTAAGGTTCAGAGATGGTCGGTTCAGGTTGAAAACGGGACGTCTCATTATCCATTCTTCTATTTAGCAGCAGCCCTTACATAGATTTTACAATTTTCTACGACAATGTCATGGACTGTTGATTTGAGAATTGATACACTTGTTTTGAAATCAGCTTAATGTCAAAGGAGATAAGTAATGAAAATAGTCATCATCGGTTCAGTTGCTGCAGGTACATCTGTTGCGGCAAAAGCAAGGCGTAATGATGAAACGGCAGAAATAGTGGTATTTGAAGCGGCTGAGGATATTTCTTATTCGGTCTGCGGAATGCCTTACTTTTTAGGTGGAGAAGTGGAGTCTGTAGATGAACTGATTCCTCGTGATGCGGAATGGTTTAAGAAACGCTTTGATATCGATATCTATACAAATCATCATGTCAAAGCCATTCACCCCTCTGCTAAGGAGATCGAAGTCTACAATAAGGAAGAAGGAACAGGGTTTCGGGAATCATTTGACAAACTAATTCTGGCAACTGGGTCATATTCGATTAGTCCTGCACCGTTCAACATTAATACATACGATAATGTGTTTCACGTTAAATCCATGGAGGACACTAAGGCGATTGACTATTATATGAAAAATAATGACGTCAGAAATGTAACGGTGATCGGATCCGGGTTTATCGGTCTGGAAATGACTGAACAGCTGTCTCACAGGGGGCTTAGTATTTCGATTGTCGAGTTAGCTGATCAGGTTTTTCCGAAAATCGATAAAGACATGTCTGTCCATTTGAGAAAAGAACTGCTGAAACAGGGTGTGGATCTTTATTTGAATGACAAAGTAATTGAAGCTGATGGAGAACAGAAAGTGTCTATTCTGAAAACAGAAAAGGGAGTACAGTTACAATCGGATATGGTGGTGTTGGCCGTCGGTGTAAGGCCCAATACGTTTCTGACCGTTGATACAGATATCGAGCTAGGTCAGACGGGTGCCGTCAAGGTCAATGAATTCATGGAGACCTCAGTCAAAGATGTGTTTGCAGTAGGAGATGTAGCTGAAAGTTTCCATAGAGTAACTGGGAAACCTAGTTATCATCCGCTAGGCTCGACAGCAAATAAAATGGGACGTATTGCAGGTGACCACATTACTGGAGGGAAATTGTCATTTACAGGGACATTAGGAACGGGGATTGCCAGACTGTTCGATTTAACCGTCGGCTACACTGGTTTATCAGAAACTGAAGCAGAAGCAGCCGGCTTTGATCCAGTGGTTGTTCATAACATCAAACCATCCCATGCTCAGTATCTCGGAGGTCAGAATATGGTCATCAGAGCAGTAGCTGACCGCGAAACCGGGCGACTTTTAGGGGCTCAGATTGTTGGGCCTGAAGGGGTCGATAAACGAATCGATGTTTTTGCAACAGCTATTACATTTAATGCTGACGCAGAAGAACTATTCGAGATCGATTTAGCGTACGCTCCCCCGTTCAGTACAACTAAAGATCCTGTGATTTATACGGGAATGGTCCTGGAAAACGCGCGCGAACGGTTACCGCTGATGACGCCTGAAGAATTGATCATTAAGCAGAACTCTGGTGAAAAGATACAAGTAGTCGACGTTCGCTCATCAAAGCAGTATGAAAAAAATCACGTGAATAATGCAGTCAGTATTCCGATGCCCACACTGCGTAAAGGAGCAGGCGAATTAGACAAGTCAGTTCCAACGGTTGTTTACTGTAATAAAGGAGTGACGAGCAACACGGCTCAAAATTTACTGCTGAATATTGGATTCAAGGAAGTTTATGTTTTATCCGGTGGAAATACGAATTTTCACTATTACAAAGAAATCTAATATTTATTAACTTTTTCATAGAAGGGACACATATAATTTAAATGGACACCACAATCTTGCAGCAATTAATAGGTGAATTTTTTGGAACGGTTATTTTAATTTATATTGGAAATGGGGTAGTGGCGGGTAATGTGTTGAATAAGACTAAATCATTTAACACAGGCTGGCTTCACATTACTCTTGGATGGGGACTGGCAGTTACGATGGCTATCTATTCAGTAGGCTGGTTATCGCCTGCCCACCTTAATCCCGCAGTGACTCTTGGAATGGCTGTAGCCGGGCAACTTGAATGGATGCTTGTCATTCCGTATATATTTGTGCAGATTTCAGGGGGATTTCTGGGAGCTGTACTGGTGTGGGTCCACTATTACCCTCATTTTAAAGAGACTGAAAATGCGGAAACAATATTAAGCGTCTTCTCGACTGCCCCGGCAATTAGCCGAAATCCATGGAATCTCATCAGCGAGGCGTTTGCAACCGGATTTTTAGTATATGCCTTACTTGCTTTTACGCAAGGTGAATTCACTGAGGGTTTGAACCCTGTGATCGTGGGATTACTGATCCTTACGATCGGTCTGTCTCTTGGGGGGACAACTGGTTACGCAATCAATCCGGCCAGAGATCTGGGTCCGCGAATTGCACACCAGTTAATGCCGATCGCAAATAAAGGACAATCCAACTGGGCGTATTCATGGATTCCTGTCTTAGGCCCATTCATTGGATCGATTATCGGTGGTATAGGATTTTTGATCGTC
The DNA here is from genome assembly GCF_003003275.1 of Alkalibacterium olivapovliticus. Lineage (GTDB taxonomy): Bacteria > Bacillota > Bacilli > Lactobacillales > Carnobacteriaceae_A > Alkalibacterium > Alkalibacterium olivapovliticum. The sequence goes on along the minus strand of NZ_PVTO01000029.1, from coordinate 11,943 downwards.
ACGAGTATAGGTTAAAGGGTGCAGACAGCTTTTGTGAAACCCCCACTTTTATAATAGGTACAGGGCAAAGTCAGACCCTATATAGAAACTTCGTGAGAGGGATCCTTATGCAGAGAAAAGCAGCGAAGTATTATGGACAGTGGACAAGGTGCCGAGAGCTGAGTGTACAGAAGCTAACGCTTTTCTGTACAGTCGACGCTTAAACCGCATGGAGTGTAAACAAAAACGGGAATTAGTCGACAGCCACGCCTTATTAGTGTATGAGTGTAAAAAGGATGGGTGACTTGTGTACACTGCCAGTATGAATGGATGTGACTGTAAACAAGTAGGGTCATTTATGGACAGTCACTGGTTCTGCCGGAGTTGACTGTAGAGAAGACGGAAGCGATTCAAGGATCCCCACCGAAAGATGCTTACCGACACTACCTCTAGAGGCAAAACAGAAAAAATAACGCGAGAAACCTTTTCTTAGTGCTCCATCAAGTATATGAATGGGAAATCTGGTAAAATAGAATCTGACTAGTATATAGAAAGAAGGTCCTGATGTGACTGATTTTATTAACCAATTTCCAGTTAGTGTCGTTACTATTATATTTATAGTGTCCTTAGTCATTTTATCAAAATCAGCAGATAAGCTCATTGATAAAGCCGTTGCTCTGTCTCTGCACTTCGGTTTATCTAAAGTCGTAGTTGGAGCGACCATATTATCAGTTGGAACAACGTTGCCTGAAGTCTCTTCTTCAGTCGTGGCAGCAATAGGTGGAAATGGTCAGTTTGGATTGGGGAACGCCATTGGATCAATGATTACAAATGCTTCATTAATTCTCGGGATCGGTGCAGTAGTAGGGATCATCCCGGTAAAAAAAGAACTGAAAGACACATTTCTTCTTTTATGCGGACTGTCTGCTGTCTTTATTGGAGTAGGTATTTTAGCGGGCTTTAACTCAAGTGGAGGCAATTTACCCGGATGGAGTGGAATCGGATTACTCGTACTGTTACCTATGTATCTCTGGTACACCGTCAAAAAGAAACCGCAGACTGTTGTAGGGGAGCTGCAGGAAGAAACCGGAGAAACAGAAAATGAATCTGCCAAGCCGGTAAATATCATCCGATCAGTAGGGATTCTGGTGGTCAGTTCATTAGGCGTGACTGCTGGTGCGACGCTGCTCGTTGCAGCAGCTGAAGTAGGCGCTTTACGACTGGGCATTCCCGACACGGTGATTTCGTCTACACTTGTTGCGTTCGGTACGAGTGTCCCGGAAGTAACAACTACGCTTGTAGCAGTCAGATATGGACATGGCGAGCTGGCGATAGGGAATGTGCTCGGAGCCAATATGATGAATCTGCTGCTTGTTATGGGTTCGACAATCACCTTGATACCCGGTGGGATAAGCGTGCCGTCGAGTTATTATTATATTCAGTTTCCTTTTCTTATCCTGATCCTGATCCTGCTGAGCATACCGGTTTTATCTGAACGGGTTGAAACAATCAATCGGAAGAACGGGTTCCTGCTGATAGGTGTTTATGTCTTTTATCTTTTCACTAATTTTATCTAAAAGAACACATCTTACTCATCTATTTAATAGAGTAAGATGTGTTCTTTTTTGTCACGGACTTACGGTTGTTTGCTCTTTAGACAATTCCATGTCATAATGACCGATTTCTTCGTCATAATACAGATCTGATGTGACTTTGAAGCCGAACGATTCATAAAATTCTTTCAAATAGGCCTCAGCCTGTATTTCAATTTCAGCTTTTGGGTGTTTACATATAATGTAATCCAGTGCGACTTTTAAAAGTTCACGTCCGTGTCCTTCGCTTCTAAATTCAGCAGGCACGAGTACGCGGCCCAAATGCATTTTTTTGTTTTCTTTGTAAACACGAGCATACGCCTTAATGACGCCTTTTTGGCGCTTGATTACGTGAACAGCATGCAGATCGATATCATCGATTTCCTGATAGGCAGATCCCTGTTCGACCACAAATACTTTTGTACGCTCTTTCGCGATTTGATGATAGTCTTTTGCGCTTAATTCTTCAAATTGTTTAAACTGCCACATAATAGGTGTGTCAATCTCCTTTTTAATCAATTATATCCCGTAAACACGTGTTATCTACCAGTGTTGTACGGGACCCACAACAATAGTATACATCTTTAATTCAGAAGGTCAAATTAATTATTAAAAAATAACCAATTTTCTGAAAATCCTTGATTTAAAAAGGATTTAGGAGCATAATTTTATATGGACTTATCACTGAACACATATAATCAGAAAGAAGGAAGAGAAAAATGGAGCTAGTTGTTATTGTATTGAACAAGACAGATTTACTGGATGAGATCCTGACGCTGTTCATGCGCTACAAGATAAAAGGCGCGACCGTACTGGACAGCAGCGGGATGGGACACTTGATATCCAATCAATTTCCGATGTTTTCAATGTTTGCTGAACTTGGAGAAGAACGCGAAGCAAACAGCAAGACGATTTTTACAGTTGTAAAAGATGCAGACGAACGCAGAGAGGTACTATCGATCGTAGAAAGTGTATGTGGTGATCTCTCAGTGCCGGACACAGCTATTTTCTTTAGTGTGCCCGTAAACTTTACAAAGGGAATAGATATCGAAAATAAATTAGAAGAAGGGTTTTAAACATGACGTATTCGCTTTACATTGCTATTTTAATGCTTGTTGGTATTGCTGGAGGGAAACTGGCCAGTAAACTAGGTTTACCCACAGTTACCGGTTATCTCCTGTGTGGGTTGCTTCTGGGTCCAAGTGTGCTTAACCTCATAACGAGTGAGGTCTATTACAGTCTGGGATTCGTAAATGAATTGGCTCTGGGAATGCTGGCTCTTTCTATCGGAACTGAACTGCATTACCTCATGTTTAGAAAATTCGGTAAAAATCTGGTCACTATCTCTCTAGGTAGTGCTGTTTTAACAGTTTCAGTAGTCACGTTATTGACGTGGCTGACGGGAATGCCATTGCAGTATGCACTTGTTTTAGGGACTTTAGCACTGACCGTTTCGCCGGCTGGAGTAGTTGAAGTGGTTAAAGATACCCGTTCCGAAGGCGAAATGACTCAGAACGTATTAGGACTGGTTGCTTTCGATAACCTAGTGGCTATTATGGCATTCGGAATGATGATTTCCTTTGTCCAATCCTTGGGTGATCAAGGAGCGGGTGGATTCGCACTAATTGCTACGGTTATCTTAGACATCGTATATGGGTTAATCGTTGGATTGGTAAGTGGACTTTTTGTGTCTTATTTCATTCGAAAAGATACATCAAGCGATAAGCTGCTGGTTTTTCTGATAGCTGCAATCCTCTTCAACACAGGCATTGCCTCCATGTTTGGATTATCTCCAGTTTTGATTAACATTTTCTCTGGGATTGCAATTACTAACCTGACATCCAGAAAAGTACTGGTTGCCAGTTTACTCAATCGAATCGAACTGCCTATTTTTGTCGTCTTCTTGACATTAGCGGGTGCACATATTGATATTTCAATAATTGGTACGGTAGGATTAGCCGGATTTGCTTACATTATTGCCCGTTCTATTGGGAAGTATGCTGGTTCACTTATATTTTCTCAATTCACTAATGTGAATAAAAAGATTCGACCTTATCTCGGGCTGGGTCTTTTCCCACAGGCAGGAATTGCTATTGGATTAGCCACGATTGCTGAAAGGAGTCTCCCGAATGTATCAGGCGCCATTATAGGTGTCATTTTAACTGGAGCCGTCTTCTTTGAAATAGTCGGTCCGATGATTACTGGGTATGCTCTTAAAGCCGTAGACGAAACGAAAAAGGAAAGACCGAAGCAGACATTACCCAAGCAGAAAAAATAAGCAATATGTTTAAGCATTACACTATGACTGGGGGAGGATTACTCTACTCGTTATAGTGTTTTTTTGTGGAAATAAATCTGCTTTAAAACATGGAATACTAAGGTCATTATTTTTATCGAGGGAGCCTTATTGAATGTGAGAGATTCTTTATGAAGCATGAGACCAGAATAATGACATCAAAGAGGGTTTGAAACATGCGAGTGTATGTGTTTAGACTTTATCTGAAGTCTAATCAAATAAACAAGAAAAAGTCAACTTACAGAGCAGAAAAGATGTGCTTTTAAATGAAAAAATGGCTCGCTACCATTGTATTTAAGGGCCATTTGGTATAAAGTGAAGGGAGGGATTTTGTGAAACAAATAACTGTTTCACGACTGATCACAGAAAGGATTTTCAAGAATGACTCCAGAAGAATTTCAGTCTCAATTAAATGAACGACATATTCCCGTAACAGAAGAAAAAATGCGTCAGTTTGAACGCTACCTTGAACTGTTACAAGAGTGGAATGAAAAAATCAATTTAACCGCTATTACTAAAAAAGAAGAAGTCTATTTAAAACACTTTTACGATTCATTAACTGCAGGATTATACGTAGATTTTAGCAAAGGGGTCCACAGTCTATGCGATGTAGGCTCAGGTGCTGGGTTTCCTAGCATCCCCCTCAAAATCATCTATCCTGATCTTGAAATCACGATCGTCGATTCACTGAAGAAACGGATCGGATTTCTGGAAACGATCGTCGAAGAACTTGGGTTGACAGGTGTTCATCTGTATCACGACCGTGCAGAAACATTTGGTCAAAATAAGCAGTTCAGAGCCTCTTTTGACTTTGTAACGGCTCGAGCAGTGGCACGCATGAGTGTGCTGGCTGAATTATGTCTGCCGCTTGTTAAAAAGGAAGGCACGTTTATTGCAATGAAAGCTGCGCATGCTCCCGAAGAACTGGACGACGCGAAGAAAGCAATCGGCCTGCTCGGTGGTAAAGTGAGAGAGGATATTTCCTTTGAACTGCCTGAAGAAGCCGGCGAGCGCCACATTATTTTAATTGACAAAAAAAAGGAAACACCGAACAAATACCCGAGAAAACCAGGAACTCCTAACAAGAGTCCGTTGGCATAATGACAATAGAAAGTTTGGAGGACTAGTATGGCACAGATTATAGCCGTCGCAAACCAAAAAGGTGGAGTGGGGAAAACCACGACTACTGTTAATTTAGGTGCTTCTCTTGCTTACGTAGGCAAAAAAGTACTGCTGATCGACATGGATGCCCAAGGCAATGCTACAAGTGGCTTGGGAGTACGTAAAGGGGAAGTGGATCGGGATATTTATGATGTTCTGATCAACGAAGTGCCGCTTGAAGATGTGATCTTACCGTCCAGTCGCGATAACTTAAGCATGGTACCGGCAACGATACAATTAGCTGGAGCAGAAGTTGAGCTGACTAGCCTGATGGCCCGAGAAACACGTCTGAAAAGTGCTGTAGAAACAGTGAAAGACCAGTATGATTATATTCTGATCGACTGTCCGCCGTCCCTTGGTCATTTAACCATTAATGCGTTCACAGCCAGTGATTCAGTCTTGATACCTGTTCAGTGTGAGTATTATGCACTGGAAGGGTTAAGTCAGTTGTTGAACACAGTTCGCTTAGTTCAAAAGCATTTCAACAAAGACCTGAAAGTAGAAGGGGTCCTATTGACAATGCTGGATGCCCGTACGAATTTAGGTTTTGAAGTGGTCAATGAAGTGAAGAAGTATTTCAGGGAAAAAGTATATCAGACCATCATCCCGAGAAACATACGATTATCTGAAGCGCCAAGTTACGGTTTATCGATTATCGATTACGATTTGAAATCGAAGGGTGCAGAAGTGTATCAGGCATTAGCAGAGGAAGTGTTAAACAATGGCTAACAAGAAAAAGGGATTGGGCCGTGGAATAGACGCTTTATTTGATGTGCCGGATTTTGAAGAAGAAGTTAAAAATAACAATGAACAAGTGGAACTGATCGAGCTGACGGAGATTCGCCCGAATCCCTATCAGCCAAGACGCCACTTTGACGAAGAAGCGCTGAATGAACTGGCGTCTTCAATTCAGATTTCAGGTGTTTTGCAGCCTATTATTCTACGTAAATCATCCGTAAAAGGGTATGAGATCATTGCAGGGGAACGTCGTTTTAGAGCATCGAAACTGGCAGGTAAAGAGGCTATCCCAGCCATCGTGAGAGAATTGAATGAAGAAGTCATGATGCAGGTCGCTATCTTAGAAAATCTGCAGCGAGAAGATTTAACGTCTCTTGAAGAAGCAGAAGCCTATAACATGATGATGGATAAACTGTCCATGACTCAGGAAATGGTTGCGGAGCGTTTAGGCAAAAGCCGGTCGTATATTGCCAATCACCTGCGTCTACTTTCACTACCTGAAGAGGTCAAAAAACTGGTTCAGGAAGGCAAGCTGTCAAATGGTCAGGCACGAACACTGCTTGGACTCAAAGACAAGTCCAAGATCAAGAAACTGGCTCGCCGTGCGGTAAAAGAAAAACTGACCGTCAGACAACTGGAACATTTAGTAGCCGAAGCAAACCAGGACCCCAAAAAAGATGCGGGAAAAGAGACGGGTGCAGTGAAATCGGTATACATTAAGAAATCCGAAGAATTGCTGACGGATAAGTTTGGAACAAGTGTTATCATTCGTGAAAAAGGCGAAAAAGGGAAAATTGAAATTGAATATGTTTCCCCAGATGACTTGAACCGTATTCTGGAAGAATTGAATATAGACTTAAACTAACGTAAACTGAAGTGACCTTTAGTCAGGAGGAAATCAAATGGAGAAGACCTATGATCTGCACGATTTGGTTGAGATGAAAAAAGCCCACCCATGTGGCGTGAACCGATGGGAAATTATTCGTATGGGAGCGGACATCCGCATCAAATGTACGGGATGTGACCATTTGGTTTTAATGCCTCGCCGTGAGTTTGACCGCAAGATGAAGAAAGTTTTGAAAGATTAACTGATTACTAGATTATGAGGAAGAGAAAGGTGAATAAATAAATGCCTTTAACAGCAGGAATTGTAGGACTACCAAACGTGGGGAAATCCACGTTATTCAACGCGATAACAAAAGCAGGAGCAGAAGCTGCGAACTACCCTTTTGCGACTATCGACCCGAACGTCGGGATCGTAGAAGTACCGGACGAGCGTCTGGACCGTTTAGCTGAACTGGTTAACCCGGCTAAAATCGTTCCAACGACATTTGAATTTACTGATATTGCCGGCATCGTTAAAGGTGCTAGCAAGGGTGAAGGACTAGGAAATAAATTCCTGGCCAACATCCGTGAAGTGGATGCCATCTGTCACGTCGTGCGTTGTTTCGAAGACGACAACATCACACACGTTTCAGGAAAAGTGGATCCGGCAGAAGACATTGAAACGATCAATTTGGAGCTTGCTCTGGCTGATCTGGAAGCTGTCGACAAACGAATTGAACGTGTGAGAAAACAAGCGAAATCAAAAGACGCTGATGCAGTCGCTCTTTTAGCAGTACTGGAAAAAATCAAACCTGTACTGGAAGAAGGAAAGCCCGTTCGCGTACTGGATTTTACACCTGAAGAATTACCTGTACTGCGCTCTCTTTTCTTGCTGACAAGCAAACCCGTATTGTACGTGGCGAATGTGTCAGAAGAAGAAATTGCTGATCCGGAAAGCAACCAGTATTTACAAATTGTTCGTGACATTGCTGAAGAAGAAGGCGCAGAAGTTGTGGCCATTTCAGCCGCGATCGAAGAAGAAATTGCTGAACTGGATGACGAAGAAAAAGCGGAATTCTTGGATGATCTGGGCGTCACAGAACCTGGATTAAATAAACTGATCCGCACGTCTTATGACTTGCTTGGACTGGCGACATTCTTTACTGCCGGACCGCAGGAAGTGCGTGCCTGGACCTTCAAAAAAGGAATGAAAGCTCCACAAACTGCAGGGGTCATCCATACTGACTTTGAACGAGGTTTCATCCGTGCTGAAACGATCGCCTATGAAGACTACGATCAGTTAGGCAGTGAGAAGGCTGCCCGTGAAGCAGGAAAATTAAGATCAGAAGGAAAAGAGTACATCGTCAAAGACGGCGACGTTATTTTATTCCGCTTTAACGTGTAGGAAGAGAGGAAACAAGTAGAATGCTGAAGAAAAAGAAGCCCGTTGAACAAGAACCGGAAGTGACTGTTGCTGATAAGAAGCAGGAAAACGATGTCTTGTTCGAACAATTGACCAACAAAAATAAAGAGTATATGGTGAAACTGAACCGTAAACTTGAAGAAGCCGGTTTTCCGGAAGACAATAAGATTCTTGTGTTTAATGAAATGCTGAAAAACATTGTGACTGAACAGCCGAATCACATTACTGCCCGCAGATTATATGGGACAGCGACTGATCAGGCGAGTCATTTAACCGATAGTGGACAAGGTGAAGTAACCAAACCTGTTGAACGTTCTGAAACGTGGAAAATATATCTGGATGGCGCTTTGCTTCTTGGAGGCATGTTCGCCGTCATTACGGGTCTTTCCTATGTGTTCGGAGATCAGGAAGCAGGTCTTGGGCTGATTACCATGATCCTTAACTTCCTGTTAGGTGGACTGGCTGTTATGGTCATCACTAAATACGCGCCTCAGCCAGGTGTTAAAGGCGGCTTCCTGAAATACATCGTGGCGACAACTGTCACTATGCTGATCTGGATCCTGCTGATGGCATTCGGTACACAACTGTTACCAGCTGTGCTGAACCCCGTGATACCTGGACCATATACACTAGCTATTGGTGTCATTGCTTTTGGTGCAAAATGGTATTTCAAGAAAAAACTCAATATTCAAGGGACACTGATTTAACTGTACTTGAAAATATGGAAGACCTTTCCGGCTTATGTATGAGACATAAGCCGGAAAGGTCTTTTCTGCATTTATGGAGTGTTTTGATGCGGGTTAGGTATACTCAGGTGCACAAGCTAGCTGGGTGAACCAAATTATCGGTACTTCGGCATACTCAGTGCCATCTGGTTTGGGAGTAAACCAACGGAGGACACTGTTCGGTATACTCAACGGATAATTATACAGAGCTTGCCGAATAATGGCCATCTTCAGCAGACTCGCTTAGGATTTAATTTTAAGTCTGTTCAACAATTCCGTAGTAAGGCAAGCCCACTATAAAAGAGAGATAGAGTAAACCGAAGAAGTGCGTACTAGGGTAAACTCTGTAACACTATGATTGGAGTATGCCAAAGTAGGACAGTCTTGAGCGCACTCGGCGACTGTTCGAGTATGAGTGCACCAAATTCACCCAAAAAGATAAGAAGGAAACTTTTCTTTCAGAAAAAAGAGTATTAAAAGAGTGCAACATCACTAAAGAATGGTGATTAGCTAGTATTTTAATGTATCTGATGCTATTACTATTCGCAATTTTCCTCTTTATTATGATACAATGATAAAATGGGAATGAGATTTTTCTCATAAATAGATACAGATAATCGGAGGGAATCAATTTGACTAAAAATTCAACGACAGAACTGATACAGCAAGTAGTGGACCATGTGGTAAATGATGACAAAGCAGTCTTAGCTGACTGGGGAGACCAGCGTGACCAATGGGTTCAAATGGGTGGCGATTTGCTTAAAGGCATAGACAAGGTCATTTCAAGTGATCTACGCATTACTAAAGATGACGGCACTATCGGTACGTATCCGGCATTTAGAGTGCAGCACAACAATGCATGCGGCTATTACAAAGGCGGCATTCGCTTTAGTACTGGCGTCAACCAGTCTGAGGTCAAAACATTAGCAATGCTGATGACCCTTAAGAATGCACTTCACGACTTACCCTATGGTGGCGGAAAAGGTGGCGTACATATCAATCCACGTCATCATTCTAAGCGTGAAATAAAAGAAGTCAGCAAGGCGTTTGTGCGCATGCTTCAAAATGATATCGGACCTTACAGAGATATTCCGGCACCAGATGTGGGAACGGGTGAAGAGACGATGGACTGGATGACAGAAGAATACAAACTGCTCCATCCGAACAAACCATTTATCAATACTTTTACAGGTAAAAGCTTAGCAAACGGTGGAGCACAAGGACGCTCTGAATCGACAGGAATCGGAACATTTTTGAGTTACTATTATTTAGTAGAAGCAGTTATCAGTGGCAGTTTATCCGTTAACGACATGCACACTAAGACAAAAGATAAAGTAAAAGCCATCGCTGAAAAAGATAATGTCATTGTGGCAGTTCAGGGATTTGGTAATTTGAGCCGTGCGGCAGCTATCGAAGCAGCAAATTGTGGGAAAAAACACACAGTTATAGCAGTATCTGACAGCCGTGCAACGATTTACAATCAAGATGGATTAGATGTTGAGGCTTTAGCGCCATTCAAAGAGAAAAATGACCGCTTACCTAATGAAGATGAGTTGAAAGAACTTGGATTAGTTGGGGAAGTGTTGGATCCGAATGCAGTCTTAACGCTGGATTGTGACGTTCTCATCTTAGGAGCAATCGAAGACCAAATTACAAAAGATAACATGAAAGACATTAAAGCGGATATTCTGGTAGAAGGGGCTAATGGACCACTTACTGGTGAAGCAGACGAATACCTTGAAGCACAAGGAAAAGTCATTATTCCAGATGTACTGGCGAATGCCGGTGGCGTAACCGTTTCTTATCTCGAATGGGTTCAAGGCTTTAACAACGAAGCAAAATCTGAAGATGAAAATCTGAAAGACATGAGTGACCGAATGAGAAATGTCAGCTACCGTGTGTACAACGCGTACTTCTCTTCAGAAAGCAATGTAACGATGCGCTTCTTATGTTATAAACTGGCGTTCTTAAGAGTCATTGATTTAATGAAACGGTCTGGCAAAATAGTCTAAAAACAGGAGACGTTCATTATGAGAAAACTGCTATTGACGGGTGCGGCTGGCCGAATCGGGTCGCGCTTAATAGAAGATTTAGTAGATGAGTATGAATTGACTGCAGTAGATAAAGACTGTTCATCTATATTGGACTGGGCAGAAAAGGGCTGTACTGTAAAAGAGTGCGATATTACCCGTTATGAAGAGTGCCTGAGCTTTTGTGAGGGAATTGATACGGTCATTCATTTGGCCGGCAATCCTTCTCCAAAGGCGACTTACGACGAAGTTAAAGAGGTCAACATCGACGGGACATATAATATGATGCAGGCTGCAAAGGATCAGGGCTGCAGGCGATTCATTTTTGCCAGCAGTATTCATGCCGTTAAAGGCTATCTTGCAGATGAGCAGGTCAAAACAACCAGTCAGGTGAGGCCGCTGGATGTCTATGGTGTCAGTAAGGCGTTCGGTGAGGCGATGGGAAACTATTTTGCCTACCAGGAAGGCCTTGAAGTCATCGCCATTCGTATTGGCGGACACCGGTCGATCGAAATGATGGCTGAAAGAGGCGAACAACCGGATATGCGTCAGAAAAGCACCTATATCAGCGCGAAAGATATGAACCAGCTGATCAGGCGGTGTGTGGATGCTGAACTGTCACGGCCATTTGAAATCGTTCATGGGGTTTCAGATAATACCTTTAAATTTCTCGATCTGTCTGATACAAGAGAAAAGGTAGGATATAAGCCGGAAGATAATGGATTTGATTTCGAGTGACAAAGGATTTAGTGAGCCTGTTCTAATGTCAACAAGCTTGACTTCATTTCGAGTCCACCTCTGAATCCTCTAGGTACAGACGATTTTGGAACAACCCGGTGACAGGGATAGACAATCAGCAGTGGGTTTTTTCCGATGGCACTCCCGACGGACCTTGCTGCTTTAGGCGATAGACCATTTTTGACGGCCAGTTCACTATAAGTTAATGTTTCACCGTATGGAATAGTCCTTAGACTGTTCCATATTTTTTTGTGCGCCCGGCATGGGCGATAACTTGGTGGTGAAAGTCCACTACAGACTTGGCAGTAGGAACTGTTAGCGAAAGACAAGGGTGTCCGCCATGAGGCGGAATCTGAAGGAAGTCGGACGCAAATGCTTGCACTGACGAACAGAAACTTCATACCAAGGCTTAATAGAACGGATGAGCTTGCAAGAC
>NZ_PVTO01000028.1 GCF_003003275.1 Alkalibacterium olivapovliticus | reverse complement strand
GCTTACTTAAGATATTGAACCGCCGTATACGGAACCGTACGTACGGTGGTGTGAGAGGACGATAAATGAATTAATCATTTATCTCCTACTCGATTAAACAATTATTTAGTGTAACTGAACCCCTCCTATTTTTGGAGTAGCAGGTTAAAACAGTATAGGGTGTTACTCAAATCAGGAACTCCCTAGAGTTAAATCTTATTGATACCTTAACCGTATTCTCAAAATCTGGGTTCAATTGAGTTCACGTTATAGTAATGACTACTTGCATCTCAAATGCAAAGACTTTTTGAGTATGGGTTAGTGCCTGTCACTACAGTCAACTCGACTATCGTAACGATATGAATGAGATGTTAAATCGATATTACCTTCATCTGAAATATTAAAAAAAGGCGAGTTGAATATAAAGGACTTTGTAGGAAAAATTCCACTGAAATTTTTAATAAATAAAAAAAGACACTAAAAAATAAGTGTCTTAATCGATAATCAGTTAAACCACGTAGTACTCACCCATAGTGTTATTAAGGATCAATAAGGTGTGATTTTTAGAACGGTCACTTTTGACTTGTCCATTTTCAAGACGGATGACGCGAGCCGGCATGTGATTAACGAAGCTGTAATCATGGGTAGCCATTATGACCGTTGTGCCTGTTTTATTTATTTTATGAAGCAGCCTCAGCATCAATAAACTCGTTCTTGGATCAAGGTTGCCGGTCGGTTCATCAGCAATAAGGACTTTAGGTTTATGGACAATTGCCCGGGCGATTGCAACGCGCTGCTGTTCTCCCCCCGAACAGTCTTGCGGGTAGTCTAGAGCCTTGTGCTTCAGACCAACTGTTTTTAAAGCTTCCATTACGCGTTCTTCAATGAGCTCTTCTTCTACACCAGTCACTTCCAGGACATACGCTATATTTTCATATACGGTCTTGTACTCCAGTAGTTTGTACTCCTGAAACACTACGCCCACTTTTCTTCTGAGGTTGGGTAATTCTTTCGATTTCAGTTTATTTACAATCAGCGAGTCGAAAATGATATGGCCTTTTGTTGGCTTTACCTCACCGTATAACTGTTTTAGTAAAGTTGATTTCCCCGATCCACTTTTCCCAATCAGGTAAACAAACTCCCCCTGATCGATATCCAGTGAAACGTCTAAAAGCGCCTGAGTCTCTGTTTTTTTAAATTGTTTGGAAACATTCAGAATTCTAATCACGAGGAAGCCCCCTTTTATACTATTTTTACTAGTTAAACTGCTTAAGTGAACTGATTGATCAGTGAATACATTTCATCTGTACTTTGCATAACTTTGGAATTTAATGAATAAGCACGCTGAGACATGATCATTTCCATGAGACTCTGTGCAAGATCAACTGTTGATTCTTCAAGATAACCGCTCATTACATTGGCATCTGTGACCAGCAGTTCCGTGCCTTCTGCAACAGGGTAGCTATTTCCGCCTGTCGATTCAATGGCAGCTGAGTGAGGAGGTAAATAAACAGGAATAGATCCGACAACAGTCTCCTGACCATTGATTTGACTTAATACATCTCCAGACTTGCTGATAACCAGTGAGTCGTTATCCCATTGGTCTGTAGGGATAGTAATCTCTATATCCAGAGGATCCCCACGGTCATTAACGATTTGCCCAATTGAATTCATGTGGAATGCACCGTCACGAGTAAGATATAGTTCATTATCCGTGTTTCTGATTCCAAAAAAACCATTCCCGCTTATGGCCAGATGCAAGGGGTCGCCAGTCTGGTTTAAAGCGCCTTGAGAGAAGCTGTCCTTACTGCTCGCCAGTTTTACGCCTGCATTAAGGGACATATCATCGGCACCTTCCAGTAGCCTTACATCCTGCTCAGTGACTACATTATGAATCAGTTCAGTGAACTGAACATCTTTTTTCTTGAAACCAGTAGTGTTCACATTGGAAATGTTATGTGAAATGTGATTCAGTTTGTGCTGGTGCGTCTGTAACGCACTTTTTGAAATGCTATAGGGAATAGTCATTGATTAATTCTCTCCTTATGTGCGTCCGACTTCTTGTGTTGCTCTCTTAAGCGTTTCATCTGTAGACTGCAGGACGCGCTGATTTGCTTCAAATTCTCTGGAAATCTGTAACATGTCGCTCATGACATCGACCATTTCAACATTAGAAGACTCAATGTATCCCTGTTCAATCCTGAAACCATCCCCAACTGCAATCCCGTTATCCCCTTGAAATAAAGTTCCACCGGCACTTGCCAGCTCGGCAGGGTTCTCAAACTCTGTCAGGAACAGAAACTGATCCGGCTGATTATCAGTATAGACAAACCCGTTAGCATCGATAGTAAATGCCTCCTCATTATCCGTGCCGACAGTGATCGGTGTAATGTCCCCATTCTGCTCGATCCCCATTACTGTAAAACCTTCTTGAGTCGTCAGCTGGCCTGTCTCGCTTACTGAAAAATGTCCGTTTCTAGTATAAAATAATTCTCCTGCTTCATTTTGAACGGTAAAAAATGCGTCTCCATTTACTGCTACATCTGTTTTATTTTCAGTTAATTGCATTCCTCCGGCAGAAAAATTACGGACAGCTTCATCCAGCTGATTACCAAATACAAGCTCTCCCACATCTCTGCGTCTGTTAGATTCAGGTCCGCGTGTGTAATTATGTATATCGACTTGACCAGTGGTGCTTGTCACCATCTGTTGTGCTTTATATCCCGGTGTCATAGTATTGGCTGCATTTGTTGCGAGGTTTTTCTGTTTTTGAGTTAATACGTTGAAGCTGTTTGATAATGTATTAAGTCCTCTAATCATGGGCGTACTCCTTTTTTAAGGCTTCTCTTAGTTTTAGTAAGGCTTTTCCGTGAATCTGGGACACTCTTGGAGTCGAAATATCATAAATAAACCCAACTTCTTTCATACTCAGTTCTTCAAAATAAATTAGCTGTAAAATTTGCTGTTCTCTATCAGACAACATCTTTATGGCCACTTTCAAATAGGCGAACTGTTCCTTGCTTATCATTTTATCTTCTGCTAAAACAGCCTTCTTGTCAGTCATAACTTCCATCAGATTGGTTTCACTGGAAGAATCTTCAAATAATATATCATCTAGAGAAACATCTGACAGCTGATGAACTGTTTCGTAGATCTTACTCATTTCGGCTTTCGTAACGCCCAGTTTTTGACACACTTCGAGTTCTGTTGGTGTTCTTAACAACTCATGCTGTAACGTATTGACCGCAGCATAGTAGTCATTAACCGCTTTAATGCGATTACGCGAAACCCGAGATGTTTTTCGAATGTCATCAATGATCGCTCCTTTGATTCGCATATAAGCGTAGTTGATGAATGGAACATTCAAAGAATCATTATACTTCTCAATTGCTTTCATCAGGCCTATTACACCAATATTGACAAGGTCTTCATGTTCATATTCTTTATTGTTAATTTTCAGACCGTGAACCACTTTATGAACTAATGGCATATACTGTATGACCATTTCGTTTCGTAAATGCTCTTCCATATTCTTCCCCCCAATCTAATTCATGCTGACTAAGCCTGCACTTTCGATTCCACACTCATTCGGTATTTCATTTAAAGATAATACAGTCAGTTCAGGAAAATTAAATGACAATAAATTACGCATAGCCGGTCTAATTTTCGGTGAAGTTAATAAAACGAATGGAATGCCTTGAGCTGACAGCATGCCACTCTGCTGGTTAATGCTATCAAACAACTGATTAACTTCCTGCGGCTGCAATACTGGAATGGAACCTTGAGTTGACTTTTGAATACTTGACGCCAGACGTTCCTCCGTGTCTGGATGAACGGTCATGACGTTCAAAGTAGACTGATCGTCCAAATGGTCTTTTACAATACTTCGTTTGAGCGCTTGTCTGACATACTCGGTTAGTGTTTCATGATCTTTAGTTGTATTTCCGTAATCTGCCAGTGTTTCCAGTATAGTAACTAAATCAGTAATCGGCACTGCTTCCCTAAGTAGACGCTGAAGAACTTTCTGAACATCACCCAGTTGTAAGATATCTGGTATTAATTCTTCAATGACCACGTTATAGTGTCCTTTGAGACCTTCAAGCAGCACCTTCACTTCCTGGCGACCCAGCAGTTCATCGGCATTCTGTTTCATGACTTCTTTCACATGGGTGACAAGAACGGTCAATGGATCTACTACTGTATAATCGTGAAGCTCAGCTATTTCTTTATTTTTTTCAGTAACCCATAAAGCATCCAGTCCAAAAGCTGGCTCTTTCGCATCAATTCCGTCTATTTCTTCTTCAATACCGCCCGGTTCGACGACCAAAAATTTATCGGGATACAATGTGCCTATGGCGACCTGATTCCCTTTTATTTTAATGACATAATCGTGTTGAGCCATCTGGAGGTTGTCTCTAATGCGAATAGGATTAAGCAAAATACCCAATTCGTATGACAACTGCTTTCGAATAGCTGCAATCTGGTCAGTCATACTGGAGTCCTGATCTTCATTGGCCAATGGAATCAATCCATAGCCAATTTCAACTGCAATCCGGTCCACCTGGAACTGAGAAGCCGATTCCTCAACAGGTTCTGCTTCACGGGTCATAGCCGTCTGCTGCTGCAGATCACTTTCATCTTTGGCTGTGGCTTTCTGGCTTTCACTGACCAGATACCCCGCAACTGCCAAACCAGTCGCTATCAGAATAAATGGGAAAAAAGGAAATCCTGGAACGAGTGCGAAAATTGTCAGTAAGGTGGCTACGATATACATAACTTGAGGTGTATGAAAGAGCTCGCCTCCAATAGTATCCCCGAATGCTTTTTCGTTTGCCGTACGTGTTACTAAAATACCCGAAGCGACGGATATTAATAAAGAAGGAATCTGACTGACCAGACCGTCCCCGATCGTCAACTGACCAAAATGGTTCAGCGCTTCTCCGATCGTATAGCCGCCTTGGAGAGAATGAATAGCGATTCCCCCAACCAGGTTAATCAATGTAATAATAATCCCAGCTATGGCGTCTCCTTTAACAAATTTACTTGCCCCATCCATAGAACCGTAAAAATTGGCTTCTTTTTCCAGGTTTGATCGTCTTAATTTGGCGTGTTCTTCTGTAATTAAACCGCTGTTTAAATCTGCATCAATAGCCATCTGTTTTCCTGGCATTGCGTCTAGAGTAAATCGGGCGGATACTTCCGCTACTCGACTTGCCCCGTTGGTGACGACCATAATTTGAACAATAACGATGATAACGAATAAAACCGCACCCACTATGTAATTATTTCCTGCAACGAAACTTCCGAATGTTTCAATAACTCGTCCTGCATCACCTTGACTCAAAATCAGTCGGGTAGAACTAATATTCAGTCCTAGTCTGATCATTGTCGTAATCAGAAGCAGAGTCGGGAAACTCAGGAAGTCGAGTACTGAGTGAGTAAATAAAGTCAGGACAAGGATTGTGATACCTAACGATATATTCACCACCAGTAAGAAATCGAGAATAAACGTCGGCAAAGGAATGATGATCATCCCTATGATAGAAACGACAACAAATGCAATAATGATATTCAATGAACTAGCTAATGCTGTTTGTCGTTTGGTTGCAACCTGATTGTTCATAACTTTTCACCCATTCTTTAAATTAAATCTTATACTTCTTAGCCTGCTCTGCCTGAAAGATAAGTGCGAGTATCTCGGCAATTGTCTGATACAGTTCAGTAGGTATTGGATCATTTGGCTCAACTTGTTTATACAACGCTCGGGCCAATGGTTTGTTTTCAATAATCGGTACATTCTGTTCTTTTGCCAATTCTCTCATTTTAAGGGCCATGAGATCCTGCCCTTTTACTAAAACAACAGGCACCTGATCTTTATCTTTATCGTAGCGAATGGCTATGGCAAAGTGAGTCGGATTCGTGATTAAAACTGTGGCTTCCCCTACATCACTCATATTGCCTGATACCATGTCTCGGTACATCGCTTTACGCTGTGATTTGATTTGCGGGTCGCCTTCCATTTCTTTATACTCATCCTTAATTTCCTGCATGGACATCATCAGATTTTTCTTATGATCATAACGCTGATACACGTAATCAGCTATTCCTAAAATCGCCATGAATATGGCCAAATTGAAGGCTAATTTACTGACCAAATCAATCATCAGTGGAAAGATCGCAAAGGTACCGACTCTTCCCGCATTCAGAATAACTACTGCTGATTCATAAAGCGTGTACACTGTAAACCCAACGACGATAAATAATTTCATCAGATTCTTTACAAGACCAAATGCCGCTTTTTTACCCATTATATTTTTAAACCCGCTAATCGGATTCATTTTACTGAAGCTTGGTTTCAGTGGGTCTTTTGTAAATAGAAACCCAACTTGAACCATGTTCCCAACTACCCCTGTAAAAAAAGCAATCGCAAGAAACGGTGCAGCTAGGATAAGAAACCAGATGATTGCACGCATTCCGATGGCAGGAAGCTCATGTATGACCCGCATCGGATCGCTTCCAAAGCGTAAAGATTCCTGCATAAAGACATACGATCGTTGAAGGACATAAGTAGCTAATGCCGTCAACGCTAGAGCAAACAATCCAAAAGAGATGGCAGATGACAAATCCTGACTTTTAGGGACCTGACCTTTTTTTCTGGCTTCACTCAATTTCTTGGGTGTGGGTTTTTCTGTTTTTCCATCTTTATCTGCCGGCATAAGCTGTTCCCCCTTTTACTGCAGCGAATATAACCATTCGTTCATATAGCGGATCATATCCGGAAATAGCTCACCGATATTTCTCATAAGTATCGGTAAAAAGAAAAACATAAAAATCAGACTGCTTAAAGTCTTCATAGGCATCCCAAGTATCAAGACATTGATTTGAGGAACCGTTCTGGAAATCAGCGCAAGGGTTAACTCTGAGAGTAATGCGACGATTATAAGAGGGATGGCAAGTTGAATCGCAGTTGAAAATAATAGCCCGAAGAGCGTTACGATTCCCTCCATTCCGATATGTGAGAACTCAAGTTGATCAAGTGGCGCCCATCTGAACGATTCTACTAAGGTAGTGATGACCATATGGTGAATGTTGGCTATGAAGAATATCATGATCGATATCCAGTAATAAATACGTCCGTAGTAAGAGGCGTTCACTCCAATAGACGGATCGTAAATAGATCCCATTGAAAAACCAACTTGGAAATCAACCAGCGAACCGGCAATCTCAACGGATGTGAAAAAAAGAAGTGTTATGTAGCCTAAAGCCATTCCTATAAATAATTCTTTTACGGCTATGAAAACAAAAGAACCCATTGCCAACTCTGTTTGAAATGCTGGTATGACCGCCATAACAGGCAAAGTCATCGCTACTGCTAATGCCACTTTACTGACAGTAGGAAAAGAGGCATGTGAAAATCCCGGACTAATGGCTATAAAAACGGTCATGCGAATCATGACTAAGAGAAACTGCTGCACATCACCTGTCATGTCATCACAATCCTGCTATAATCGCAAACAGCTGATCTGTAAAAGAGATAAGAGTATTCAACATGAAGGTACCCAGTAAGACCAGTGTCAGTAAAATGGCAAACAATTTTGGGACAAAACTCAACGTCTGCTCCTGTATCTGAGTCGTTGCCTGAACAATACTGATGACCAGGCCAATGACCAGGGCAACAATCAATACCGGCCCTCCTACTCGTATAAGGACTAAAAAGGCATCCTGTAAAACATCTAAAACGTTCTGTGTAGACATATGTAATTCCTTTCCTGCTTAATAAAAACTCCCTATCAGCGATTCCACCACTAAGTACCATCCATCCACCATAACAAACAACAGTAATTTAAATGGCAGTGAGATCATAACGGGGGACAACATAAACATCCCCATCGACATTAAAATACTTGCAACTACAATATCAATCACTAAAAACGGAATAAATATGAGGAATCCAATAGTAAACGCTGTTCTTAGTTCACTGATTGCAAATGCCGGTATAACACTCAAGAGTGATAAGTCTTCGGGATCTTCAGGATACTCATCGCCACTTAACTGGACAAACAGTTCCAGATCAGTGGTTCTGGTTTGTTCAAGCATGAAATTCTTTATCGGTTGTTCTGCTATCTCAAGTGACTCTTCTCTGCTTATTTCGCCTGCAAGCATCGGCTGCAGAGCCTGGTCATTGACTTCCTGGTAAACTGGCCTCATAACAAACACTGATAAAAACAGTGCAAGTCCAATCAGCACTTGGTTAGGTGGACTCTGTTGAGTTCCTAATGCATTACGTGTGAAGGATAAGACTATAATAGTTCGAGTAAAACTAGTCGTTAAGACAAGAAAAGAGGGAATCAGTGCAATCAGGAAAAGCAGCAGATATAAATTGACCACTTCTGAAGAATCATTGGTCACTGCTAAAGCATCTACTAAATTTTCGGTCATTGCTTATTGTTTCCTTTCTTCTGAAACTGACTATAATTCTGTTTTAACTCTCTCAGTTTCTTTATCAACTTGTTTGAATAAGGTTTAGTCTTCTCTGCCCATTCCTTAGCGTTCCCTTGGTTTTTCCGAGCTAGACGCTTTTGAATGGCTTCTTTTTCTTCTTCAGTAAATGTCTTGATTACTTCATTTGATGTTTCGGATAGGCTCATCAAAAGATAGTCTGATTCGATCTGTACAATAGAGAGTGAAGAAGATTTGGAAACTTGCACTCGTTCGATAATTTTGATCACCTGACTGGTAGGCTGCTGAATACTATTTAGTTTTTTCAGCAGAAAATTGGCTAAAAACACAATAACGACCAGTGCTATGATCATCTGAATAATATCTATAAAGTTCATTTCCCTATCTCCTTTACCATCTTATCGTTGAATCAGTATATCCGTAACGAACACATCTTCAATTAATTCTTCACTTAAAGACTGATTGATACGCTCTCTTATTTTATCTTTAATACTGAATTCTCCATCTGTTTCTTCAAGTATACTGTCGGCACTCTGACTGGAAATCACGTGAATAACTGCGTCTCTAACTTTAGCTATATCTTCAGTGATCAGTTCGGCTGCATCTTCGTCCAAACTGGTCAATGTCAACTGCATTCTAACGATAGCCTGACTTCTAGAGGTATCTCCATTGACATTAACAAGAAATTCTTCCAGCGGAATCGAAATTTCCGATGCCTCAGCTTCAGCTTTTTCAGTAAAGCGTGAAAGAAATGATTCCTCATTAGGACTGCCAAATACCGTGATACCGATCCCCATCCCCACTACGAGCACAACCACAGCTAATACGATTGCAATAGCCACTTTGGTTGCTTTTTTATTCTTACCTTTTTCTTCATTCTGAGCCATTTCCAACTTCCTCTCTTTCATCATGCACTATTACTATATTCACTCGCCTGTTTAATGATCTGTTCTGAGCAGAATCATTCGGAACGGTTGGACTGTATTCACCGTATCCACGAGCCGATAATCGAGTAGGGTCGATACTGTGATTCTCATATAAGTACCTCAGAACGGTCACCGCTCTTGCTGTCGACAATTCCCAGTTGGTCTCGAATTCAACACTATTTGTCGGTACATCATCTGTATATCCTTCTATAATAATTTCATTTTCAAGAAGTACAAAGAGACCTGCAAGCTGCGTCATTGTTTCCAGTCCATTATCCCGAAGTGTTGCACTCCCCGGTTCAAACATGATGGCTTCCTGAATATCGATATACACGCCGTCTTGATCCCTTGACAAGGTCACGTCAGCATTTAAACCTTCTTCTACAAGAAACAGATTCACGGTATCAAACAGTTCAACCACTTGTTCCGGAACAGCATTTTCTTCAATGGGTGTTTCCTCACTAACTAGATCATCTGGATCAATAGCTTCAGAGTCTTTTAACTCTCCGTATTCGTCAAACTCTAGGTCAATGAGTGACTGACCACTTTCGTCAAGAATCGAATCACTGCTGCTTCCCACCAATGCCATCCGTAAAGAGTCTGCAACTTCTCTGAAGCGCTCCTCACTGACAATGGACATGGAAAACAAGAGGATAAAGAACGTTAGAAGTAACGACATCAAATCAGAAAAGGTCGCCATCCAGGCCGGAGAACTAGCTTCTGCTATTTTTTTTGCTTTTTTACGTTTTCTAGCCATTATTTTCTCCTAACATTAAAACTCTTCAGCAACAGCTACTGCTTTTTTACTCTCTTTTTTGTTTTTCTTATCAGAGTTAGATAAAAAACTTGCCAGTTTCTGTTCAATTACTCTAGGATTATCTCCTCTTTGCAACGCCAGCACGCCTTCGATGATCATTTCATTGGTCTTTAATTCATTAGCTGTCTGAATTTCCAGATTTTTTGCAATCGGAAGGAAGACCATATTAGCCATTAAACTTCCGTAAAATGTTGTAAGTAAGGCTGTTGCCATACCGGTACCGATTAGGGAAGGGTCCTGTAAATCTCCAAGCATTGCTATCAGTCCGATTAATGTTCCAATCATTCCAAAAGCCGGTGCGTATTCGCCCCATTTGAGGAATACCTGCTGCCCAACTGAGTGTCTGTCTTCAGTTTGCTCTAGTTCTACATTCAGTATCTCCTCAATCGTATCGATATCAGTACCATCGACAACCATTTCAAGCCCATGAATCAGAACCATACTATCCAGTTCCTTAATTTCGTTTTCCAGAGCAAGAATACCTTCCGTCCGACTTTTTTTGGCCAGAAAAGAAATGGTCTCAATCAATGCTCCTCGGTCATCATCTGGTGTAAACATCAGTTTCTTTATAAGCGACGGTACTTTTTTGAGTGTTTTGAATGGGAAACTGATCATGATAGCTGAGAACGACCCAAACAATGTAATAATTAACGCAGGCACATCAAAGTAACGAAGTAAAGACCCGTTAGCTGCCATTGATGCGAATATCAATCCGAACCCTACTACTATACCAATAGCGGGTAATATATTTCGTTTCACTTTTTACACTCCCCTCGCTGTGTGATATATTTTCCGTTTGTAGGCTAATACTTTTTCTGAAATTTCTTCAGGTGTATCCATCACTCGAAGTGTTTTATTGTCTACAAGGGTAATCAGTGTGTCATAATCTTTTTCGATCTTTAATATGGAATCGGCATTTAAGTAAAACTCTTTTCCTGAAACAGTTCGTAATAAAATCATGCTGAGCCTCTTTCTTGTAAGTGTTAGAAAGATTGAATCGATCAGATTGACCGATCTCCTCTACCTTTTACATTAACGTTTTAAGTTAATCAATTCCTGAAGCATTTCATCAGACGTAGTGATACTTCGTGTATTCGCCTGATACGCACGATTTGTAACGATCATCTCAGTGAATTCAGTTGCCAAGTCGACGTTGGACATTTCAGTAAAGCCAGACCGAATCAAACCAAATCCATCTTGTGCTGGTTCACCCATTTGAGGAATACCAGAGTTTGCTGAAGCACTGTATAAATTTTCTCCTAATTTTTGTAAACCATCGGGATTTGTGAAGTTTGCCATTGCAACACGTCCTATTACTTCAGTAGATCCATCACTGTATGTGCCTAGGATCGTACCGGTATTGTCGATGTTATAATTCTCAAGTGCTGCAGTTCCAGCTTGGTTAAGTGGCGGAATAGATAAGGCGTCTAAATTGGTTCCATTTTCTCCAATATATCCCATCAGTTTGAAACCGTTCGAGGTAGTAAGATTCCCATCAGTATCTGTATAAAACCCACCATCACGAGTATACTGGTTCATACCTGATGCCCCACCGTCTTCACTGACGACGAAGAAAGAGTTATCTCCATTTTGAATACCAAAGTCCAGTGCACGTCCAGTAAATTGGAGTGATCCGCCCTGCATCATAAGGTCAGTTGAAGCGACTTGTGATCCTAGACCCACTTGCTTGGCATTTATCCCCCCACGATTGGCAGCGTTTGGGCCTTGAGCATTTGCATTTGTCTGAGAAATCATATCCTGGAAACGGACACGCTGCGATTTGAAGCCAGTTGTGTTAACGTTAGCGATGTTATTTGCTATAACGTCCATTTTTGTTTGTTGCCCTTTCATTCCTGTAATACCTGAATATAGTGAATTTAACATGTTGTTTTCCTCCTAGTGTATAAACGTTTCTGAATCGGTCGGTCATCAGAAATCAGCTTC
This sequence comes from Alkalibacterium olivapovliticus, assembly GCF_003003275.1. Classification (GTDB taxonomy): domain Bacteria; phylum Bacillota; class Bacilli; order Lactobacillales; family Carnobacteriaceae_A; genus Alkalibacterium; species Alkalibacterium olivapovliticum. The sequence goes on along the minus strand of NZ_PVTO01000028.1, from coordinate 16,266 downwards.
TTTTCAGTCCAGCTGGATCATTTATCGTTTTCCATTGATTTGTATGGCGCTGTCAATATTCGTTACATCGTTCATTTCTGTTGATTTTAGTGCAGTAATCACTGTTTTGTTTTTAATACTGGCAATCAGTGCCAAATCATCATACAAAATAAGTGACTGTTCAGATCCTTTAGCTTCAAGTGTTTCAACAGCTTCTTCCAGCAAATGCATATCCCGTTCATTCAGCGTAAATCCGTGCTGATTCATCCGTTTTTGAGCGTGATGTGAAAAGGTGACTGCTTTTGAAGGGCTATCTGTTTCTTTGATCGCTTCCTGCATAAACGACTGAAACTGTGGATCGATTTTACGTTCAGAAGACCTCACTTGATTATCAGGTTTAATCTTTATCGATTGGCTTCCACTTAGATTATGAATCATGTTACTGACTCACCTCAATGACGTCATTCATTTGATACGTGCGGCCATTCACTTGCAATGTGGCATACCCATTATCAAATCGAACTTTCTCAACGGCACCTGTTACAAGCTGGTCTTCCTGGCCTGTAATCGTCACGTTTTTGCCTACTAAACTTAATGCCTGCTGCTGCTGATTCATCAATAGATTTGTTGTCATTGTTTCATTCAAATCACTGACTGCATTGAGCATTCCGAACTGAACCATCTGTCCGATATAGTCTGTCTCAGATCCACCACCACTGCCTTGTCCATCAAATGAAGGCATACTCATCGCATTGGCAATAATATATAAAAACTGTTCCATATCCAGATCTGAATTCTGACGCGTTTCTTCTTCCGGCTGAATCGCTTTTAAAGAACCGATCATCATATTGTTTGGTATATTCATCCTAGTCTCCTTCCATTAAACATATATATTTAACCCCTTAGCCCTATCCGTTCTTTGAACCTGTACGAGGTCTTCAATAGAGTCAGTGTTTTCGCTAGTATCATTGAAAGAATTCGCCTGTTTATCTGGCTGTTTGTCTGACTGGCTGAATTCTTGTGAAAAAGAGAATCCATCTGTTTGCGGCTGGAGTACGGGTTTAGTTACAGAAAAATCAAACTGACTGATTGTCAGTCCTTTTGTTTCTAACGGCTGTTTCATTTGCTGCCACTGACTCTCCATCCATTTCTTCGTTTCGTCAGATTCGAATACCAGTTTTCCACTTAATCCGTTCTGATCATAAATCAATTCGATTTTGACTTCTCCGAGTGTCTCTGGCGTTAGTGTCAAAGTGGATTTAAACACTTCTTTGCCACCTTCATCTGTCCCGACTGACATCATCATCTCTTGTATCATCTCAGTTCCCTGTTCTTTAGTTACAGGTCCATGAACTGGGTGATTAACAGGTATGGTGACTGATTGATCAAATGACATAGCGTTCGTAAACAGTTGCTCTGCTGAGCGTATTTCTTTTGCAGGTTGATGTGTGTCATCTTCCCCACCTTCTTGTAATATTAAGCCTGAGTTCAAAAGATCTTTAGTGGGCTGTACCGATTGATTTGAACTGGTCTTAATTATGTTACCCGCATCAGGCTCTATATCATCAGTTAATGAAAGGGTAGTGCCCAAGCTTGTAGATTGTTCTGTATCGGATAGATCTGAATGCTTCAATCGGGTTTCTTCAGTAGTAGTAGTCTTGATTTCCGGTTTTGACCTGTCACCCTGATGCTGGACTAAAGGCTGTTCAGATTCATCCTCAACTAGATTTAAGGTTGAGATAGCATCGGCTTCTTGTGTAATTACCTTATTTTCATCAATCAGCTCAGTCACAATCGATGAGTCACCGATGATATCAGTGGTCGCTGTTCTATTAATGCTAATTGACTGAATCTTCTTTAAAGATTCTTCGGGTATAGGCTCTTCCACAGGTTCCGTTTTACCAGACTGAAAGTTATCCATTAGTCTATCACCTGTTTCACCTGGAACCAGTTTACTCATTAGCATTTCTGATTCAGTCAACTCTTTTCCGTTTAAATCGTTAGTTAAGAAATCAATCATTAAAAAGGAATCTGTTGTATCTTGCTCTATATGTATAGTCTCTGATGCTTGTCCTCTAGTTAATGAATCGATATCTGACTGCAACCTTAGAAACGGATGTATTAATGTAAAGGCAATGGGATCTTCTTCATCTACTGTATGTTCTAGTTCAGATTCACCTGCTGACTGGGATGGGTCTTCAGCTGAATCCAGTCTATCTTTCTGTCTGGGATGAGAAGTAAACTTGTTCAGTTCTTCTGAAAACGCGTCTGTATCAATATAGATAGGTTCTTTTGAGACAGGGCCCTCACTTCGAATCTGTGTTAAAGCGGTCACGTCCATTTTATTTCACCTCCTTTCAAGTGAGATATTTCAAGTTTAAAAAATTGAAGGTCTGCCGTAGTTCAGAGTGGATATTTCATCAAGCTGGGACTGTTCTTTTTTCTTGATGACTTCATTGAATCTGAACTGTTCTTTTTCTTCCAGTTTCTGCATGACTTTTTTATCTCTATGAGCCAGTTGCAGATCTGACTTAGCCTGGATGAGGTCTTTTTCTGCTTTTTGAACATTTAATCGCTGCTTGATGATTTTCTCATCCAGCAAATCTTTATACAGGCTGTGACGTTTCAAATGATCCACACTATTGTGAAACAGATTCTCACTTTTTAACCGCCTACTTTCAGAAATGATACGCTCCAGTTTCTTCTGCTCAAATAGCAACTGGTCTTCTTTTTCTTTCACGACTAGCTGAGCTGCGTCTTCCTGATCAGCTCGCCAGTCGAGTACTTTTTCCATTGAGAAACGGTACTGCTGCATTCAATCCTCTCCTTATCTTATAGCTGGATTAGTGAAAACTGATTTCATCAACTCAACCGTATGATCGAATGAATAAGATTGAGTTGTTTTCTGTTTCAGAAAGCCTTTGATGGGCTGATTCAAGCGAACAGCCTGGTCAACAACAGCGTTGGTGCCTTGCTGATAAGCTCCAACATCGATTAGATCCTTTGATTCTTTGTATGTAGACAAATTTTCTCTAAGCTTCCCTGCGACTTCGTTGTGTTCTTCCGTGACGAGTTCCTTCATCAGTCGACTTAAACTATTCTGTATATCGATCGCCGGATAATGGTTCTCAGAAGCAATTTGTCTGGATAAAATAATATGGCCATCTAAAATTCCGCGAACGGAATCTGCAATGGGCTCGTTCATATCGTCCCCTTCAACCAGTACCGTATAAAAAGCAGTGATCGATCCAGTTTCTGTGTTTCCGCTTCGTTCCAGAAGTTTTGGTAAGACAGTAAAAACTGAAGGTGTATAGCCTTTAGTCGTTGGTGGTTCACCCGTAGCTAACCCTATTTCACGCTGAGCCATGGCCACACGCGTAACCGAGTCCATCATAAGGACCACTTTTTTGCCTTGATCTCTGAAGTATTCAGCAATTGCAGTCGCAACGTAAGCCCCTTTCAGTCTAACCAATGGCGGCTGATCTGAAGTGGCAGCGACGACCACTGATTTCTTGTACCCTTCGACACCCAGATCATTATCGATAAACTCTAAAACTTCACGTCCACGTTCTCCAATCAGTCCGATTACAATTATATCTGCATCACTATAACGGGCCATCATTCCAAGCAGCGTAGACTTCCCGACACCGGAACCGGCAAAAATACCCATCCGCTGTCCTTCTCCGACTGTCAGCAAGCCATCGACTGCCTTGACACCCGTCTGCATGATCGTATTGATTTTGGGTCGCTTGAAAGGGTCAGGAGAGGACCGGTGAACATCGTATTTAGCTGCTCCTTCAAGAGCGCCATGACTAAGCGGTCTGCCAAGTCCATCAAATGTTTTACCCAGCATCGAATCACTGACTTCTATTTTTAAAGCTTTACCTGTCGGACGAACTAGACAACCAGGCCCGATACCGTCTAAATTATCCAAGGGCATTAATAGGACAGTTTCTTCAACAAATCCAACAACCTCACTTAAAACGGTCTTTGACTGCGATTTAATTTCAATCTCGCAGACTTCCCCAATAAAAGCATCGAGCCCATCTACTTTGATAATCAAACCAATAACCTGGCTGACCTTCCCGTGTTTGAGAGCGACAGCTTTTTTGTTTAAGGTTTCATGGTACAGTTCGAAAGGGATATTGATCATTACATTTCACGCTCCCTTTCTTTCATTTCATTCACCATAGCCAGGAGTTGATTCCGGACTTGCAGGTCAACAACCTTATGAGCACTTTCGACCACACAGCCAAGCGGATCAACATTGTCATCTCCAAAGACGACAAAGCGGACACCCGGATAGTTTTTCTCAAGATAAGGCAGTTTCTCTCTTATCTCCAGACGTTTCGATGTGTGAACAGTCAAACTGACGTAATCTTCTTTATGATCCAGCTGATGTAAAATAGGATTGACCAGCTCTAAAATACCGTCAGGCAATAGATCTAACTGGTCTTGTACAATTTTTTCGGCCATATGCACTGATAAGGACAATAAACTGTCTTTTTTCTCTTCAACGTAAGCTTCAATATCCAGCTGCGCATCAGTTAGGGCTTTCCTCGCTTGTTCAACCAGGTGTTGACTCTCTATCTTACCAGCCTGATAGCCTTCTTCTTTGCCTTCAGCATAACCGTTAGAAAAACCGGCTTGTTGTCCTTCTTCAAAAGCTTTCGCATAAGCTTCCTCTTTGATTCGACTGATTTCAGCTTCCGCTTCTTCAATCAGGCGTTCTTTTTCAGTCAGAGCTGTCTTGATGAGCTGATCACTTTTTTTTCTAGCCTGAGCCAGCTCATCAGCGGCTTCCTGGTTCGTTTCTTCGTACGATTCTTCGGGTTCTTCTTCGTAGTCATAAGTGGTATCGATCACCCAGTCACTAGATTCTTTCGCACTCGTCTGCATAGACTTGATAATCCTACTCGATAATGGCATCTTGATCGCCTCGCATAATGTAGATTTCGCCTAGTTCATCTAAACGACGAATAACAGTGACCACATTCTGTTGAGCTTCTTCAACGGCAGACAGGCGTGCAGGTCCAAGGAACTGCATATCTTCTGTGAGAGTTTCCACAGCTCGGGTTGATAAGTTTCCAAATATAAAGTCGCGCAGCTCGTCCGATACTCCTTTGAGAGCCAACACCAGATCGTCGTTTTTGACCTCGCGCAACACTTTTTGAACATCGCTTTTTTGTAGTGAAATAATATCTTCGAAGGTAAACAGACTTGCCTTGATTTCTTCCGCCAGTTCAGGCTGACGTGCTTCCAGTTCACCAACAATGGCTTTCTCAGTGGTTCTACCCACTTGATTCAGGATTTCGACCAGTGTCGAAACGCCTCCAACATTTTCTGTATCATTTTCTATATATGTAGAGAATTTACTCTCAATGACTTTTTCGATCTTTTCAATCACGGATGGGGACGTACTGGTTATTGTACCAATACGCTCCGCGATTTCAGATTGTTTCTCAGGTGGGAAGTTGATCAGTATCTGAGCCGCTTTGTCCGGCTGCATGTAACATAATATCAGTGCGACTGTCTGCGGCTGTTCGCCTAACAGCAGGTTAGTCAGTTGTGCCGGGTCAGCTTTGCGCGCTATATTGAAAGGCCGTTCCCTAAGCTGAATCTGGTTCAGCATATCAATCACTTCTTTTGCTCTTTGAGACCCAAGTGCTTTATTCAACAAATTCTTTGCATAATCAAACCCACCATCCAGAATATACTCTCTTGCCTGGGACATTTCCAGATACTCATTGACAATATCTTCTCTGTCTTTCTGACTGACATGATCGATATTGGCAATTTCGTAACTGACTTTCTGAATAAATTTATCGGGCAGTTGTTTCATGATCTGTGAGGACGTTTCAGGACCAAGAGAAATCATGAAAATTGCGGCCTTTCTCACGCCATCCATTTCTTTTTTTGAGGATGCTTGTTTTTCAGTTGATTCTGCCAATTCATTACACCCTTTCTAGTCTTTCAACCAAACTTTCATTAATTCAGCAGCTAGTTCAGGGTTTTCTTTGGCTTGTGTTCTGACCCTGTCTTCTTTTTCGGACATGACTTTATTTTTCTGCTGCATTGCATCATTTTGTTTATCGATTTGCTCAATCGGATCTGGTTCAGGCATGATCACTGGTTGAGGATTTAGAGCTGCCTGAGCTGCAGCATCTTCTGCCGAACTCGTCTCTTTTCCACGTTTCAGAAGTGTCAGCACGGCAATCGCAATAATAACCAGTACTAGACCTATGACCATAAATAGCCAGCTTGACGTCAGGAATTCAAGTATCTCATCCATTATGCCGTCTCCTCCACCAATAGCGAAGTCTTCTCCTTCAGCAAAGGGCATGATTTCGACCGTGACATCTCCCGACAGGGGCACCTCAGCTTGACCATCCAGTCCCAGAGCACGACTGATGATTCGACCAACCTGATCTTGTACGGGTACCACTCCAGCATTCTGGTTAACCACAACGGACGCATTAACACCTTCGACTACCCCAGGTGCACGCACATAACGCTCAGTCACCTGATCTAATTCATAGTTAATGGTTCGGTCCAGAGATGCATTGTTTTCATCTTCTTCTTCGTCAACTAGCGGGAAATCCCCATCTTCAATCAATCCTGCCAGCATATCCCTGGCGCCATCGAAACTTTCAGTCTGACTGCGAATGAGTCCTGTACGGTTCTCATCACCTTCTTCTGTCATTGGAGCACTATACTCGACTGTTTCACCTTCGATGACATCAAAGTTCATTGACGCATTAACGACTACACGCAGGTTATTGTACCCATAGACAGGTGCCAGCAAGGACATAATGCGTTCTTCCAAATCTTTTTCATACGAGCGCTTTATGTTCTGCTGGTTGGAAGAGAAATCAGCTGATGCCATTCCCTCTCCGCCAGACTGCAAAAACCCGCTCAATAAATTCCCGGTTGTATCGACTATCTGAACATTTTCCATAGGCAGGTTTTCAACCGCACCAGTAACTAAAGATGCAATGCCTTGGATATTCTGTTGAGACACAACGCCTCTAGTCTCCACGACAATAGAAGCAGAGCTTTCACTGCGGTAAGCAGGATTCTGAAAAATACTGTCTTCTGGTAGTGACAGCATCACTTTAGCTGCATCGATCTGTTGAAGAGAGGAAATCGACCGTTCTAATTCTCCTGTCAGTGCGCGCTGATACATGATCTGACGGTCATCATCAGTCGTCATCATATTCGTATCGTCAAAAATTTCGAATCCAGTAGACTTTTCAGGCATCATGCCATTAACAGCTAAACTGATTCGATAATTATCGACATCTTTTTCTTCAACTAGAATGGTTGTCCCATTATCTTCAAGCTGATACTTCATGTTCTGGGCATTCAGGTCCTCGACTATTGTGCCAGCATCTGCTTCTTCCAAATTGGAAAATAAGACCGTGTACTGACTCCTTTGAGTAAAGTAACCGATACTTCCCAGTAAAATTAAAGCAATCGCTACGAGAATAACCAGCCGCTTGCGCTTTTTCGACTCAAGCTGAAGCCAGCCATCTTTGATCGATGTGCCAATGTCTTTCACTTTATTCATTTACGACTCTCCCTTTACTTCAACTCTGTTCGCTTACTAACTTAAAACTGCATATTTTTAATTTCGTTATATGCTTCCAGTGCACGATTACGTAGTTGAACAGCGACTTCAAGAGAGAGTTGCGCTTCTGTTGTTTTAATCATAACTGTATGTAAATCATCGGCTGATCCATTGATCAGTGATTGAACGGCATGAGCAGAATCTGCCTGTTTGCCCTCCAGAGTATTTAGGGAGTCTTTTAATAAAGACGTGAACTCTGTTTTATTAACTTCCGGTGTATGTATGGGATTGCTTTGTTTCAATTGATCGATCTGGTTCAGCGCTTGTGGGACAAGCTGATTCATTCCGTTTATCACATGTCTATCTCCTATTCTTTTTTAAGTTAACCTTGACGTCCGATTTCCAGCGCACGCTTCAGCATATCTTTACTGCTGTTAATAGCCGTCACATTCGCATCATATGTCCGAATGGCTGTCATCATCTCTACCATTTCATCCGCCATATCCACATTAGGATAGACAACGTATCCTTCTTCATCCGCATCTGGGTGATTCGGTTCGAAAACGATACGGACATTATCTTCATCAGCGTCAACTCCAGTAATCTGAACACCGGCACTTTTCACCACTGTATCATCTGTGAAAGCTGAATTAACTTGCTTAAAATTTTCTTCAAATTCGACTCTTTGTTTTATGTATGGCCCTTCGCCGTCTTCAGTGCGGGTTGTATTGACATTTGCAATATTGGTTGAGATCGTATCCAGCTTGAACCGTTCCAGTGACAATCCGCTTGCATTGATCTGCATTGAATGAAATATCGACATCTTAATCTCTCCTCATCTTAACGTAGTACAGAACGAATCGAACTGTAATGATTACTCATCTGTGTCGTCAGCGCTTGATAATAAAGGGCGTTAGCTGACAATTCAGCCATTTCCGTATCAATCGCTACGTTATTCCCGTCTTCGTTGATACGGTTACCAGTCTGTTCTTTAATTTGTGGCTTTATATTGCTTAAATCAGATACTCCAAAATGATCTGCATGAGTACTTCTCATTGCTGACCCGTCCATCGTCTGTTTCAGTACATCCTCAAACTCTACCCGCTTAGCCTTATAACCAGGAGTATTCACGTTGGAAAGATTAGACGAAATCATTTCTTGCCTTAAAGAGGATGCATCCAAAGCATTTTTCATCAGATTAATAGTTGATCCTGTAAACATCATTTTCACCTCATTAAATAACAAGTCTGTATAATTATTCTTAATATGTAACAACATGAATAATATTATAGAAGAAATTAAGGTACTGCAATACCATTTTTTTTGTTTTCAAGGTTAAAGATGACCAGTTAATAAGAAAATAATGTGAAAAGATTATTTTTATAACGATATAGATATCAGTAATTATTCATAATTTCACCAAGAATCCTATTTTAATCAATAGAATGACTAACTCAGGAAAAATTAATTCATGCCTATACAAGTTTATCTTGTCCTAAATTTATTCCTATTATTTTTAGGGATTTGAAAGGCAGACTTATGACGTTTTTGTGAACTCTAAAAAATAATCGTCCTAAACAGAACTTCTATTAGTCTTTTATTACCTATACATATTATCCATCTATTCCATATCTAATGAAATTTATCGTTTTAACTATTTATTTTTAATAAATTACATCTGTTATAAAAAGTTGTAATTAAATAATTACTATATTTAATAATCTGTTCCATAAAAAAAGACCAGCAATTAGATGCTGGCCCATGCTTCTAGCAGTTGAGACATTAAGTATCTCGTTTCTGCCATTTTGTTCTGATCTTTTTTTAGATTAGCCTGTATTAACTGATTGAGAACATAAGAGTAAAGCGTCTGTAACTCACTCGCAATGGCATTCTCTCCGTTCTGATGATTAAGTGACACCATCAGCTCAGTGACAATATCCTGTGCTTTAATTAAATTCGTATTTACTTTAGTAAAGTCTTCTTTCTCAAGAGCTAATTCAGCTAAACGTATGTACTTGATTGCTCCTTCGTAAAGCAGAACAACTAGCTGCTTAGGAGAAGCTGTTTCAATCTGGGTTTTCTTATATACTTTTGAGGCAGATGCGTAACTCATAATCTATTCCTTTCCTACACGTCACGGTCTACAAACAGCGACTGCTCTTTTTCAATATAATGGCTCACGACTTTATCTTTTCGGTTAACTTGTTTCATCTGATCAGCCAGAATTTCCGACTCTCTCTTGATAATCGTAATCATCCGTTCCTGAACAGTCATAATCTGTTCAATCAGCCAGCGGTGCTTTTCTGTAAAACTAGCTAAATCCTCTCGAGAAAGACACTTATCTATCTTCTGAATGTCTTCGATTAATTCCTGGTTCTGATCGATAATCAGTTGTGCAGAGTCAGCTGACTGATCCCAATTAACTAATCGATAGAGTATATTCTCTAGATATGCCTTTTTCTTTTCGAATAGTATCGTTGTTTCTGATGTCATCAGCTGTTCCTCCTATGATTATTTCGAATCCATTCCTAACTGACTGAACATAAAGTCCATTTGTGACTCAGCCTTCATCATCGCTGTATCCAAAGCGGAAAACTGTTTAATGTATCGATTTTTACGGGCTTCCAGACGTTCTTCAAATTTATTAATCCGATCGTTTACATCACGAATCATTCTATCATAAGTGTCGCGTCGTGTCTTGATAATTCCATTTGAACTTGAAATATATTGATTAACGAGTGAACGCATATTGGTAGCAAAGCCTTTGCGTTCAGTTACAGTGCCTTCTCCGTCTTCACTTGGGACTTGACGAGTTGATGAGAAAAAGTCTTTCACTTCATTCGGATTTTCTTTTACTTGCTTTTCTAGCACTGTGCGGTCAAAGGAAGCTGTTCCGTTTCGGTCAACTGTCACTCCTAAACTCTGCAGACCATTGATTGAAGTACCGTGAGACTCCTGATTTGTAACCATAGAGCGCAAACTTGACTGCAGACGCATGAGCGTTCCATCACCAGATAAAGTTCCTGTTGTATTGTTCTCGGCTGATGGATCCCCGACACTCAATTGAGATTTGACAAAGTTCATAGTTGAGTTGTACTGTTCTACAAATTTTTGAAGAGCATCAGCAGCTTTGTCTAAGTTCTCTGTCACACTAACAACAGTAGACTCGTTCGCTGAATGAACATTTGTTAGATTAAAACTTAACCCCTCAATCACATCGTCAATTGTATTAGATGAGCGAGTGATTTCAAGACCGTCTATAGTAAACTTGGCATCCTGGCCTGGACTAAATATGGAATCTGCATCGAATCCTAAACTTTCAGCAGCACTTCCTGAAACACTTAATGCTTTATCACCGAACTCAGAATGTGTTAGTACTAAACGATTGTCGACAATAGATGAACGAATACCTGATTCAGCAGTTGAACTATTAATTTTCTCACTAATAGTCCGTAAACTGTCAGATTCTTCAATATCGATTGAATGAACTTTACCATCTCCAAGATTCAAGTCGAACGTTCCACTCAGTTTAAGTTCAGTTCTAATGTCTCCACCAGTCGATACCTGATTACCTGTCAGACGCGTTTGGGTGGCAAGTTGCTGAACCTGTACTCTGTAATTGCCTGTTGCAGCATTAGATCCGGCACTTATTACTAAATTCTCAGGACCAGTCATGTTAACGGATTTCGAGTTAAAAGTTTCTGGCTTTTGCAAATCTTCTAGACGTTTGTATAAGGAATCTAAACGGGTATTCATATCTTTCCATGCATTTTGAGATTTAGTGTACTGTTCTTTTTGACGGGTAAATTTAGTTCCCTTGGCAGCTTCTGCTTCCATAATTTTATCAACCATACTCATATCTATTCCAGAATAGATACCCATCATGCTTAAATCGCTCATTATCTCACTCCGTTCTGTCGACTACTAGACCAGACCATTGCCAAATTCCGGCAATCATATCCAGCATTTTTTCTGGTGGAATTTCTCTTATCACTTCTTCAGTTTCTTTATCTATAACTTGTACCAGAGTCCGTCCAGTTCCTTCATGCGTCTTAAAAGATAACTGAGCGTTAACACGTTGGAGAACAGACTGTGCTTCATCTACCCATTTTTGCACCTGTTCCTTTTGAGGTTCATATTGTACCCGGTCAAAAGAAGTATCAATGCCTTCAATGGCTTTAATAGGATCAATATAACGATCCCCAGAGTAGGATACCGTACTTTTATTTGAATGTAAAACTCGATCAATTGTTTTCAATGCATCAATAGAATTAACACGCTGACTCATCCATCCAGCTCCTCTGATAAAATAATGGAAAAAGGTAAAGCCTATGTACAACAAAACCGAAGCAGCAAATCACTGCTTCGATCATGTCAAAATTGAAACTAGTTAACCAGTTTGAAAAATTATCCCAATAATTGTAGAACGCCTTGAGGCATTTGGTTAGCTTGTGCAAGCATAGCAGTTGAAGCTTGAGAAAGAATGTTGTTCTTAGTGAACTCCATCATTTCTTCAGCCATATCAACGTCACGAATACGTGAGTTAGCTTCAGATAGGTTTTCGCTTGTTGTAGTCAAATTGTTAATTGTATGCTCTAGACGGTTCTGTTGAGCTCCGAAAGTTGCTCTTGCCTCAGACACATCTTTAATGGCTGCGTCTAGTGCAGTAATAGCTGCTTCTGCACCAGAAGGAGATGAAGCATCAGCAGCAGCAGTAGTAACATCTAAATCATCTATACCTAATCCTCCAGCAGATGCATCAAATGCAGCAATATCTAAAGACGCATCTGTAGCATTTGCTCCAATTTGAAGTTTAACTGCGTCTGTATCCTCAGCTAGTATAGCAATTTCATTGAACTTAGTATCAGAAGAAATTCTACTTACTTCTGTAATCAGCTCTCCGATTTCTAGCTGAATAGCATCTAAGTCTTCCGTACTATTAGTTCCATTTGATGCTTGAACTGAAAGGTCTCTCATACGGTTTAAAATTGAATGAGTTTCGTTTAAAGCTCCCTCAGCAGTCTGAATTAAGGATATTCCGTCTTGTGCATTACGTGTTGCTTGCTTCAAACCAGAAATTTGATTTTTCATTTTTTCTGAAATTGAAAGTCCAGCAGCGTCGTCCCCTGCTTTGTTGATTCTTAAACCTGATGATAATTTAGCCATTGAGTTTCCTCTAGCTCCGTTAGCTTGTGTCAAACGAGAATATGTATTCATCGCTGCTGTGTTTGTATTAATACGCATAATTTGTTTTCCTCCAATATAGGTTTTATATTTTAAAGGCTTCATTGCCTTCTACACTTACTATCGGAATCTCAACCTATTTGTTAAGTCTTTTTTTCAACTTTATATTTTATTTCTTTAAAAAAGCAATAAAGGCGGTCAATGCACTAGTTGCACTGATCGCCTTTATTATATTATCTAACATAATCCATTATATTTGTCTGTAGTATACGCGTACCCATATTCATTGAAGCTTGGTATGCCACCATCTCCATAGAATAGTTCATGTAGGTTTCTGCCAAGTCAATGTCCTGATTAGTTGACAAAGCACTTTCTAAATTCAAATATTCAGACTCATTACGATCTTTAGCCGCAGTTAATCGATTTTGAATCGCGCCTATATTGGTCCGTGTGTTAACTGTATTATTCATAAACTTCTCAATTCTTTCTAGTAAATCTCCACCTAATAATTCAGTATCGTTTTCTCCTAAAGCAGTAAAAAGTTCATTGAACATCTGACCAATATTCACACCATCTTTTTCGAATAACCGGTTACCGTCTGTCTGGAGTTCAACGCTTACTCCACGCGAAATTTCCTTAGAAGTGTTGCCACTGACCATATCACCAGTGCCTGAATATTCAATACTAAAATTACCATCTTCTCTATTAATAGTAAAAGGTTTGACATTACTCTTTTGTCCACCAAATATATAGCGTCCACCAAAGCTTGTATTCAATGAATCCAGCATTGATTCCACTTCATTTTCGATCTCAGTCTTAATAGCTTGACGGTCTTCAGTATTGTATGTTCCGTTAGCCGCTTGCTGCGTTAAAACTGATATGCGCTGCAAGGAATCTGTTGCACTAGCTAAAGCAGAGTCCTGAACATTTGTAAAATCAATCGAATCATCGATTGTCGTTTTATATTGTGCGTTCTGTTTGATTTCATTTTTTAAATCCAGTATTTTTGATACTTTTAATGGATCATCACTCGGGCGATTCACCTGTTTCATTGACGATAACTGTTCCTGGTAACGAAACACATTGCTTGTATTTTTGTTTAAATTTGACAAAAAACTTTGTGACATTAAGGAGTTCGTTATTCTCATGATTATACCCCTGTTCTATTAATTAATGTGTCCAGCATTTCCGAAATGGTTTGCAGAACACGGGAGTTTGCCTGGAATGCACTAGAATATTTAATCATATCAACGACTTCCTCATTGATATCCACTCCAGAAATCGATTCGCGGCGCTGAGTCAATAGCTGCATCACACCGTTTTGTGTCTCCAGCATATTGTCTTCCTGCTGTTTGACGATTCCTATTTCAGTCACCATGCTGTTATATCGTCCAAACAATGTTGATCTCTTAGTACCTGAATTGATTTTCATTGTGTCTTCGTTATAATGCGACTCATTAAAGTCTTTAGATAATGTCTGATTCTGAAGAGAGGCAATAGCCTGAGCTCTTGATCCATCACCCGAATATTCATTGTCCAAACTTTTTCCAGAAACTACTTTGTCCGGATCGTCTCTCAATGCCTGATGAGTTCGAATCGATTTGGCTGCGCCAGTGCTGTCAGACAACACTTCGAAAAACGGCTGCCCATCTTCTACGTCTCCACCACTATGAATGAGATTGACTGCATTTGTAAAACTGAATGCAAAATCATCTAGTTCAGCCTGCATATCACTGATCACGACCAACGCTTCTTGAGTTCCTCTCATTGACCCTTTGGAAGGGTTCACTAGAGTGCCTTCATTGCTGTCAGGTGTTTTGATAACGACACTGCCTAAGGCGATAGCGTCGTTAGAAGAACTTAAGACATCATTATCTGATAAAGTATACTCCCCGTCTTCATTCGTACCAGTGACGACCGCCACCTCTTTACGAGAAGAACTGTTCAGTACATTGGTTCCGGCTATATCAACAGATGCTCGATTGAACTGGTCTTTTTCTACAGTAATGTCTATTTTTCCAGCTAAGTCCGTCAAGAGTCTGTCCTGTTGATCAAGAAGATCATTAGGTGTAAAGCCTCTAACTGATGATTGCCATATCTGATGATTTAGGCCTTCCAGTTGTTTTAATGTGGAATTCACATCCATTGCATCTTTGCTTAATTCTCCTAATGTATCTTTATGTAAACTTTCCATTGAATTCGCCATATGGTGAATCGTATCCGTAAATGTTTCTGTCGTCTGGACTAACATTGTACGAGCAGATGATTGTTCGGGATTTGAAGCTAAGTAAGTCCAGGCATTGAACACTTCCGATATCTGGTTAGACAGGCCAGAATCAGACGGCTCGTTGAACACCGCTTCGAGCTGACCGACAATATCAGACAAGGATTCGTGCTTTTGAGTGGTTGAATGGGCGTCTCTCAATTGAGTATTAACATAATGATCACTGACCCGATCAATGTTCCCTATTCTAACGCCGGTACCAATCTGACCAACCCCGGCAACACTTTGAGCAAAATCTGCCTGCATCGTCACTAGCTGTCTGGTATATCCAGTTGTATTCGCATTTGCTACATTATGACCAATCGTCTGCAGAGCGGTCTGTTGAGCATTCAATCCTTTTGTTGCTGTATTTAACGTTCCAAATAATCCACTCATGTGTTTTTCTCCTTAAAGTGATTGATCTAAGAGCGTACTCTTTTTCGTATCATCAAATGTACCTTTTTTAGAATACGTATTATTCTGTTTCGCTGCTTTTTTAATGTGTTCCAGCATCGTCTCAGTAAAACGTAGCGACTGTTCTGTCAACATTAAATTCGTTTCCTGCAGAGCTTTGACTTCACGTGAAAGAACGCTGAGCTTATCCATCTCAACGTCTCCTTCATTAAACACAGACAATGAAATCATTATGTCTTCTTTATCCTGAATAATCTTAGGCAATTTAGCTCCATCATTTTCAATCAGAACTGTTTTTTCTTTCTCTAAAACATCTTTCAGCTGATTTAATAGCCCGATAACTTGATCTGTTTTGCTCATTAGGATTATAACTCCTTCTGTTCCTGCAATGACTTAACTAGTCCTTCAGTAATTTTGCTAGGATCTACTTGATACTCACCA
The DNA here is from genome assembly GCF_003003275.1 of Alkalibacterium olivapovliticus. GTDB lineage: Bacteria > Bacillota > Bacilli > Lactobacillales > Carnobacteriaceae_A > Alkalibacterium > Alkalibacterium olivapovliticum. The sequence continues at coordinate 415 of NZ_PVTO01000028.1, read as the reverse complement.
TTTTGAATCGACTGTTTGATTGCATTCACTCGCTCTGAAAAAGCAGCCTTGTCAGCATCCAGCAAAGCCTGAGCTTCCTTAGAAATACTGACTTTATCCGCTTCTTTGGCTTGGGGTTTATTAGTCTCTTGAACAACTTCTCTTTTAGCTTGTTTAGATTGGTTTACAGAAGAAACCACATTAGTATATTTATTTATTTTCATCTTTCGCACTCTCCTTTAAAAACGACACTTCATTATCCGACAAGTGTATCCTAACCTTACTATCGGATATACAAATAAAACATTAACCCTAAATTATCGAATAACAAAAACTAAAACGAGAGTGTAAAATATTTTGTGTAAATAGAAAAAAGGAAGTCCCTTCTGTAGAATAGAGTTACCACACTAAATTCACAGAAAAGAGGACTTCCCTA
>NZ_PVTO01000027.1 GCF_003003275.1 Alkalibacterium olivapovliticus | reverse complement strand
GTCTTGCAAGCTCATCCGTTCTATTAAGCCTTGGTATGAAGTTTCTGTTCGTCAGTGCAAGCATTTGCGTCCGACTTCCTTCAGATTCCGCCTCACGGCGGACACCCTTGTCTTTCGCTAACAGTTCCTACTGCCAAGTCTGTAGTGGACTTTCACCACCAAGTTATCGCCCATGCCGGGCGCACAAGAAAAAAGGACTTGTCTAAAGAAGACAAATCCTTTTGAGCCATAACTGTATTTCTTGACTCTTCTGAGTGGGTACTGAGTTAGTACCCACTCAGAACACGTTTTATTTAGCAGGAATTTCTGTAATGCCACCCATATACGGAACCAGCACATCCGGTATTTTAATGCTCCCGTCAGCCTGCTGATAATTTTCCAGTATGGCAGCTACTGTTCTTCCGATAGCCAGACCAGATCCGTTCAATGTATGCACGTAATCGATTTTGCCATCTTCTTCTCGTCTGTATCTGATTTTCGCTCTTCTTGCCTGAAACGCCTCAGTGTTTGAGCATGAACTGATCTCTCTGTATGTGTTCTGAGTTGGAATCCAGACTTCTAGATCATACGTTTTGGCTGCAGCGAATCCTGTATCGCCAGTAGACAACAGCAGTACACGGTAAGGCAAGTTCAGTTTTTTAAGAATTGCTTCTGCATTAGCTGTCATTTTTTCCAGTTCGTCGTATGAATCTTCCGGCTTGGAGAATTTGACCATTTCTACTTTATTGAATTGATGCAGCCTGATTAGGCCTCTTGTATCGCGGCCGGCACTTCCTGCTTCAGAACGAAAAGATGGAGACAAGGCTGTAAAGTATATAGGCAAGTCTTTTTCATCTAGGATCTCATTTTGATAATAGTTGGTCAAAGGGACCTCTGCAGTAGGGATCAGTGTCAGTGGGTGTCCATCAATCTGAAACACATCTTCTTTAAATTTCGGGAATTGTCCTGTACCGTACATGGCGTCATCATTTGCCAGGTAAGGTGGGATCACTTCTTCATACCCGTGTTCTGTTACATGCAAGTCCAGCATGAAGTTGTATAGCGCCCGCTCCAACCGTGCACCTAGTCCTTTATAGTAAAGGAATCGGCTGCGTGCAACTTTTGCCCCTCTTTCAAAATCTAGAATTTTTAGGTCATCCCCTAAATCCCAGTGCGGTTTCGGTTCAAAGTCAAATTCAGGCGTGTCACCCCAGCGGCGGATTTCTTCGTTTGATTCTTCATCTTCCCCAACTGGTAAAGACGGATGCGGTAAATTTGGCAGAACAGATGCTATAGCCATCGTCTGCTCTTCCAGTGTATCCAGCTCCGCATCGATTGCTTTAATGTCTGCTCCTACCTGTTTCATGGCAGAAATCGCGTCGTCCGCATTTTCTTTATTGCGTTTCTTCTGGGCAATTTGTTCCGTTACGTCATTGCGTTCTTTTTTCAGCTGTTCAGACTTTTGAATCAGTTCCCGCCGCTTTTCATCCAGTTCTTTCAGCTTGTTTACTTCTTCAGAGTCTACTCCACGTGTCTGCAGCCTTGCTTTTACATTCTCAAAATCATTTCGAATCAGTTTGATATCTATCATTTTTTCTCCTTCTTTCTCTTTGTTTTATTCTTTTAAGTACAAAAAAAGCAGCCTTTCCCCCATAAAAATAGGGACGAAAGGACTGCTTTTCGCGGTACCACCCAGATTCAAGAAGACTATATCCTTCTTGCGCTCGATCAGGATAACGGCCTGTGCCGAAATAATTTGGGCGTGTGCTTCATTATTTAGTAAAGATGATGGATTCAAGGAACAGCAGCATCAGTTTTCACCACCCACTGACTCTCTATACCTGCTGTGACCTCTACTGATTCATCTCAGATGTGGTTTATTCATGTGCCCTTATTCTACCCTACTTTACTTTAAAAGGTCAACATATTTTATAAGTTTAGAAGCGGTCTCGCACACCATTGAAGAATTCTCTCAGCCAAGTCGAAAAGACGGTAAAGACATTAGCCCGTTCGATTGATTGTGCAGCTGCTACATTAACTGAATCAGGCGCTTCTCCATCTAAAAATTCTAGGTCTTCTGTATTCTCCACGACCAGCTGACCCAGGTTCTCGCCTACTGAGATTGGGGCCTCAACTTCACCGTTCTGATTAACGACCTCTTCATTCGGAACAAATGTATATGAATAATCGGCTATATCTGATCCTTCAGGCAGGTAAAAAGCAATGGATTCCGTCGTTACTAAAGAGACCTCTTCTTCAACGCCATTACGAACGGCTATATTATACTCTTCATCCATGTCCATTTCGGCCTCAATGATCGTCGCATATTCAAATGCTCCAAACCCGTAGTCAAACAGCTTGGACGTCTCTTCAAACCGCTGTCCACGATTCGTGAAACCATCTCCAGCTCCCATGACTACGGATACCAATCGTCTTCCTTCAGATTCGGCAGTCCCGGTGAAAGTAGCTCCGGCAAAACTGGTTGTCCCGGTTTTAAGACCATCAACATCCATTCGCTCATGTGTCATACCTTCGAGCATCCAGTTCCAGTTCAGCATGTTGATTGCATCTGACGTCCCCTCTCTAAAGGTTTTAGTTGGAATGCTGGATGTTTCCAGCACTTCCGGGTAATCAGAAATCAATTGCTGAGATACCGTTGCAATCCCTTTCGCTGACATAATATTCTCTGCATCTTCATCGCTTCCCGGGTAATGGTTGCCTTCAAGGAATGAGTTATTCAAGCCCGTTGTGTTGTAAAGCTGGTATTCTTCCACTCCCCAAGATTCAACAAGGTCTCTCATGCGGTCAACAAATTCAGCTTCTGATCCTTCCATTTCTTCTGCCAGTGCGATAGTAGCTCCATTAGCCGAATAAATAGCCAGTGCTTCATATAACTCCTGAACAGTATACGTTCCGCCCTGTTGAAGAGGCACATTAGACAAGGCATAATTCTGACTAATAGCATGTGCGTAATCACTAATAGTAACTTCATCATCCCAGTTCAAATTGCCCGCTTCTATTTCTTCAAATAGGATATATTCTACCAGCATTTTTGTCATCGATGCGATACCGCGCTGATCTTCGGCATTCTGGTTATATAATACCTGTGACGTTTCAAAATCTATCAGTAAAGCAGATTCCGCTTCGACTGATAAATCAGCTTCTTCAGCAGAGACGGTGTAAGCACCTGCTAGAGGAACGGTCAGTGCAGCAATAAAAGAAGTTGTTAATCCTTTTTTCCAATCAATCATCATTTTTCATAACTCCCAATTCATGTATTTTCACATTTTTTTATTCAAGTCAGTTCAAGCTGTTTTTAATCAACATATCTTATGGTACTCTTTCACCTAAAAAAAAACAACCGTCTTTAATAAGAATTCATATTTTAGACATTCAATTGAAAACAGATAGTGACAGCAAAAAAAGTGAAAAAAGCTGAGCTCTTTTCACTTCCTGACTTATTTATCACTATTTACCGGGAACACAACAGTAAAAACAGTCCAGCCATTTACCACATTCGCCGTGATTGTTCCTTTGTGCAGTTCTACAATACTCTGGGCAATGGCCAGTCCTAGGCCTGTACCTGCTGTGTCCTGGGAACGAGATCTTTCTGCTCTGTAAAAGCGTTCGAATAACTGCTCGATAGCTTCACTCGGTAATGTTTCCCCGTTGTTTTTTACTGATACCACGACGTCATCAGCTACTCGGGCTGCATCGATTGTAATCAGCGTTCCCCCTTTTCCATACTTCAAGGCATTAGATAAGAGGTTATGGAAGACCCGAACGATTTTCTCTGTATCCCCTCGCATCATGATGGGTTTATCCGGGGTATTTGTTTTGATTTCCCGGCCTTTTTTAAGGGCCTCGAGATCAAAATCAATGGCCATCTGCTGAATGAGCTGTACCATGTCAAATGTAATGTAATCTAAAGGAGTAGTTGTCTGTCTTACAGTCGCATACTCGAACAAGTCATCAACGAGCGCCTTCATCTGTTTCGCTTTTTTGTAGGCAGTGTGCACACAATCTGCCGCTTCATTTGTTGACGAAAAGCGTCTTTCTTCAATTAAGCCCAGATATCCAATGATAGATGTAAGAGGTGTACGAATATCGTGACTGACATTGGTAATCAGTTCGTCTTTGCTCTGTTCTATTCGCCGCTCTTCCTCCATGGCTTCAATCGTGGAATCAACTAGCACGTGAATACTATCCACTACTTTCCCAATATCTCCACTGTAGTTCCCTCTGATACGGTGCGTGTAATTCCCCTGAGCAATGTAATGCAGTTCTTTGATGATATGCTGGAGTTCATATTGATGATAACGCCGTTTTAATCTCCAGTAGATTGCTACACCTGCTACGATGATCAGAAATACGAAAACGAGCGGAGTCAGCCCCCACAGTTCCTGATTTCGTATATCTTCGAACACGTTGCCGAAGATCCAGAACTCCCCAAACTGCTCAGGAAACGATGTGACAATCAGTCGGACAATTTCATATACAGCAAAATAACAAAGAAGGATGATTCCCGCCGTTACAATCGCTTCAAGCGCCAGACGCAGTCGTTCTTTAAATGTTAGCCGCATCTGCTTCTCTCCCCCTTTATTAATTTTCAATTTTATACCCGACTCCCCAGACTGTCTTGACAACATTTTCGCCACCCGTTGCTTTTTCAAGCTTGTCCCGCAGGTGGCTGACATGAACCATTACAGTCTTAGCAGGTACAAGGCTCTCCTGCTTCCAGACTTTTTCAAAAATTTCATCTGCATTGAACACTCGATTGGGGTTTGTTGCCAGCAGATATAATATGCCAAACTCAAGAGCGGTCAGTTGAATATCGATCCCGTCAACCGTCTCCACCTGATGCTGGTCTTTTCGTATAATGAGCGGTCCAATTTCCAGTTCGCCGGAATCAGCATGCTTTGTCCCATATCCGCTGCGCCTCATCAGCGATTTGACCCGAGCCAGTACTTCCAGTGGATTGAACGGCTTGACCACATAGTCATCGGCTCCATTAGTCAGTCCGCGTATTTTATCTATATCAGCCGTTTTTGCGCTTAGCATCAGTATAGGTAATGCTGACTCTTTTCGTATCTCTTTGACGACTTCAAGCCCGCTCTTTTTGGGCATCATCACGTCCAGGATCAGGCAGTCGATGTCCAGATGTTTCACTTTGTTCAGCACTTCCTGCCCATCATAGGCTTTTTCTACATCGAATCCTTCATTTTTTATATAAATTTCAAGCAAATCACAGATCTCTTTGTCATCATCAGCTACCAGTATTCGCATAGAACCCATCCTTCCTTACTCTAGTATCCTCTATTTTAGCATGTTAAAGTGGCTGAACTATTAAAGAATTCATAAAGAGTATGAAAAAAGCAGGGAATAGATCCCTGCTTCATAGCGGTTAGTCATTTTTGAGTAAACCTTGAATCGTTTTAGATACAAGCGTCGGTGCCACTTCAAAACTGTATGTTTTTTCGAGCCGCTCAGTAAATTTGTGAGAATCCTTACCGAACGGTCCAATATCAACGACTGGCAGCCCTAAGTCCTGCATTGCTTCTAACGGCAGTTTGTACTTTGTTCCAAAACCTGGCATGTTTTCTTTTAATGCATCGATTTCTCCCTTATTCTTGGGTGCTGATGCATAGCTCAAGTCTGAAATATAAGGGAAGAACTTTTTATAAACGAGTGAGTAATCTGATTCAGTTGAATCGACAGCTTGTGCTACTGCATCAAGCAGATTTTTTTCTTTAGTTGTTTCCCCTTTAACATAAATATGAGGATAGTAAGGGGGAGTGAAATAGACAATGATTACTGGTTCCTGATTTTTCCACATGGTCTGAAGCAGTTCGACCTCTTTGAGCGCATACTCACGTTCATCGACAGTGTCGTCAATCAGCCATTTCTCTTTCTCACGGTTAAGGTCTTTTTCAATTTCTTCCCCCTGATCTTTGATAACCTGTTTTTTAAGCTCATTATATGTCATGACTTTCGGCTTGTATGCATACGGTTCGAATACACGTCCCGTTAACTTGCAGTACTTCTCATATTGACCATTCACATCATGAATAACCGATTCAAATGCTTCTGTTGCCACTTTTTTCATTTTTCCAAGAACGACATCAGGCGTCTGGCTATGTGTAGCGTAATTGTAAAAGGCGTGTGCTGCCTTAGCCGTCTGGACAGAATACTCAGGTTTGAGATCCTGTTGCTTCAAGCTCATAGGCGGCAAGGTGCTTTCCCCTTCTACCGTGTCACATAAATCTGTATTTAAATTAATGCGCCTCGTCACTTCGGCTACCAGTTGATTAGGATCCAGGCCTTTAAAGGCTTCTCCAACATGTGTTTCTTTTCCTACCACGTAAAATGATGGCATGAGTTTCCCGACTGTCCCGACGTATACGTATTTATTTTCGTCTCCCGGGTACTCTGATGTCATATAATCCGTATTGATCAATGCTGTAAGGTTCAAATCATTCTCGTCTCTTAATTTGACGATTTCCGGTACACACGAGCGCATTCCGGCAGAATTGGCTTCTTCATCGCAGACCGCCGCAAACAGAATATTTCCTGAAAAGTCTTCAAGATTTTTTTCAATCTCTTCCATTAGAGTCATGATGATTGCATCCCCTGTTTTCATATCAAAGAGGCCACGTCCAAACAGGTAATTTCCGGACTCTAAGTCTTCTCTTGCGTCCGCTGGGAGCATGTCTTTTCTTAAATGCAGTTGCTTTGTCAGTTCATAGGGCATATGGGCCACATGTTTTAAATCACCGTAATCTGATATGCCAACTGTATCCGTGTGCCCGATCAGTACAACTGTTTTGTTATTGGACGGGTCTTTTTTACCACGGAGCAGCGCCATGACACTTTTCCTCCCCCACTTGTCGTGCGGTACAGGAACAATCATTAAATCTTCAGGATTTTCTTTGAAATAATCCATCTCCTGAAAAAAGTAGTGAACTTTCTCTGTGACCAGTTGTTCCTCAATTGTTTCAGTCACACTTCTTTGTCTCGTTAAATCGATTGCGATTTCTTCAATACGACTAGCTCTTTTTGACATTAAAAAGCCTCCATTAATTCGTTCTCATTTCATCTAAGTATAGTCCCGTATGATGTGTAAATCAATTGGCGACTTACAGCAATGTAGTCTATATCATCTATACCTGTTTTAATGCACCTGGCTTATGCATAACGGTCCAGGTGATAGACATGATGATCACTATAGTATCTATTCCTCCTCTTGACAGCTGAGACTTCTTTTTCATCCAAATGAACAGTTTCCAACAGTTTCGTCTGCCCTTGTGTAGACTCCTCATAAATGTCCAGCGTATCGTTGATTAAAATCAATTTATACAGTTTTGCTTCTTCCTGAATATCTTTTGGTTTTTTCAATCCCAGAGTAATCAGACTGAATCCGACATCCTTCCAGGAAAAGCGAGGCGAACGGTAGGCTGAAAATAATTCTTTCTGCTTCATTTTTTATTCTCCTCCAAAATCAGTATCAAGCGTACGAAAAAAGAGGCCGACCCATTATAGCCAAACCTCTTTTGATGTGTGATTAGGGACGAGTCATCCCCATAGCCACCGTAACATGCATCGTCACGCCTGTTACAAACGCATCTTCATCCATCCCAAATTTAGGGTGATGATGCGGATAGGTCATATCCTTTTCTTCATTGCCGACGCCTATAAATGCATATGTGCTAGGAACACGCTCGGAGAAGGCTGAAAAATCTTCGCCCCCCATAGCAAGCGGAAATTCAAAAACGTCTGCTCCAAACTCTTCGGTTGCCAAAGCTCTGACCTGATTCGTTTTCTCGTCGTCATTGACTACTGAACTGTATCCCTTTGTATACGTGTACTCGTAACCTGCACCATACACATCGCAGACATTTTTGACAATTTTTTCAATTGTTTCTTCAGCCATGATTCGTGTATCCAGATCGATCGACCTTACGCTGCCACCCAGTTCTGCCGTATCAGGGATAATGTTTTTAGCTGATCCCGCATGAAAAGTCGTCGTTGAAATGACAAATGAATCAAGTGGTGAAGTCACGCGTGATACAAGGGTCTGTAATTGGTTAATGATTTGTGAGCCAATCATGACCGGGTCAATTGAATTCTCCGGTTGAGAGGCGTGTCCGCCTTTTCCTTTGATCAGAATATCAAACTGATCAGAGTTGGCAGTGACAGGTCCATTCAAGATGCCTATTTTCCCTGTTGGAATAGGCGTGAACAGGTGCTGCCCATAAATGAAGTCCAAATCATCAAATAGTCCAGTTTGAACCATTTCGACTGCTCCACCCGGCGGCGTTTCTTCTGCGTGCTGGAAAATCAGGTAAACTTCTCCGTGCAATTCGTCGATGTGCTCAACTAATACTTTAGCTGCTCCCAGCAACATGGATGCATGACCATCGTGACCGCAAGCATGCATTACATTCTCATTTTCAGAAATAAAATCGATATCATTACGCTCTTCATTTATAGGTAAGGCATCAATATCCGCGCGCAACCCGATTTTTCTACCCGGATGAGACCCTTTGATGATGCCCAAAACACTTGTTTTTGTTGGCCGTTTGATTTCAATCTGCCCAATTTGATTTAACTGCTCCTCGATATACGAACTCGTCCAATACTCTTCAAAAGATAATTCGGGGTGTTTGTGCATTGTTCGTCTCCAGTTAAGAACATCCGGCATTACTGATTTAATTGTTTTACTCGTCATATCCATCCATCCTTTTTGTCTGTTCCGTATAGCTTACCATAACTAAATAAAAAATCAGCTGTGTCTTTTCATATCAGGAGGAACTGTTCCTTTACTCCGAGACTCGATCGACTGGGTAAGCATAGAAAACAAACCGCTCCGGAGCACTCCCTAAATAGTTAAAGGGATAACATGTCGAAACAACCAGAACCTCTTCTCCCATCTTCCCAACGACACTGGTATCATCTGCATCCACTATTTTTGTATCTTTTATTTCATAAATGTATTCCCCATAGGGCATTTCAACAATAAACTCGTCTCCGATTTCGAGGTCCGCAAAGTTACGAAAAACAGTATCCCTGTGACCAGACAAAATGATCTGCTCCCCTTGGCCCGGAAAGACCGTGCTCGACATATGCCCTACCCCCATATCCAGTGCATCCGGATCTGTTCCTTCAACAATTCCGATACTTCTGTCTATTTTAGGGACGTGCAGCAAGCCGATTGCGTCATGTTCATCTGGAGCAAACTCATCAATTAAAGACTCGTCATCCTTATTTGTATTGTCACGGATGGTTTGAACCGCTTGTTCGGCTTCCGCCATCGTGACAGAATGTGACTGGTTCTGCTGGTAGAGCGAGTACCCAAACCAGAGCATCATTGCCAGGCCTATTGTAATAAAGCCGTTTGCTATCCATTTCATGTTACCCCCCCTTAATATGTAAAAGCTGATCGTGCTGTTCAGCCTCTATTAAAAAAACACCTTAATACCTGACTGGGGCTTTCACCTCTAGAGATAGACTAAATATCATATTCCCCATGATAACAACCCCCAGATATCAGCCAATCTTTATACTTTCTCACTATGTAAAACAGGGAAAAGCGAAGAGCTCTTTCCCCTTCGCTTCCCTATTAAGTTATGCTTATTTTACCTTATTTTTTCTTGCGAAGAAAGTGCAGGCCCAAACCTGATACCATTCCAGTTAAACCAAGAAGTCCAACTGTCCAGACAACTGTCGCCGTTTGAGGTAAGCGTTCAGCTGAATCATCGTCATCTGAATCCACTACGGTTTCAGCCGTATCTTCATCAGTGTCGTCTTCAACATCTGCTTCACTCTCATCGTCAGAATCATTTGCATCTGTGTCAGTATCGTCTCCATCTGGAGCATCTGCATCTGTACCGTCATCATCAGCATCACCTTCACCCGGAGCGTCGATATCTGGATCATCATCTTCGCCTGGTGTTTCAATATCTGTTTCATCGTCATCTACATCGTCTTCATCTGGATCTTCGACGTCTGGATCGTCTCCATCTCCACCAGTATCGTCTTCAAGAGCGAATACACCGTACATAGAGAATCCAGTAACGTTTATGCTAATAAAGTTATCCGCAACGTCTCCACCTACACGGTCCCAAGCACCGGATTCTTCATCATAATAATAGACAAATACTTCTTCTCCCAGGAACTCATCATTTATACCTAAAGTCAGTGTAAATTCTCCTTCAAAGTCTTCTGATCCTTCAGGGTAAACGAGAGTGATGCGTACCACTTCACCGGCAACAACTAGAGTATAGCCACCTGTCGCTTCAAGCGTTGGAAGATCTTCCGCATCCACGTATTCTACAAGAATTTCAGTTCCTTCCGGTAAATCAGCTGGCGTTCTAACTGTTGCATCACCAGAACCGATCACCCCGACTTGCCCAGGAAGAATAGGCGTTTGAACACCTACTTCGATTTCTACTGGTGGAATGTCATCAAGTGAATTGACTAATGTTAATTCACCAAAGACTGATGGATCCTGCCATCCGCCACCTGTATAATCATTCCAGGCTGCAACGCCATGACGCGCGCCGTCTCTAGCGTCGTTGATCTGAATATCGAATCCAATTGTTTCCCACGCTTCAGGTGTGACATTTTTCCAAGGAATAGCCATTTCAACGACGTAACCTGAACTTGTCATGCGGGTAGCTGACTGGAATCCTTCACCATATATACTGGGATTAATAGATGCTTCATTTTCGTAATTCACTCGGTATTGTCCTACCCCATCGATGTAACTAGTCGTAGCTTCTCCTGTTTCGTTTACAAAAGCTTCTACTGAGTCCTGCTCGTGTGCAGCTTCAGCTGATATATCTAAAATACTGTCAGTCACTTGGTACAATACGTACAGGTTTTCTTCATCCCATAATACTCTACCCGTTCCAGAAGCCAGAATTTCATGAGCTTGCTGCATACGGTTCATGTTCAGAACTGGCGCTTCATTCCAGATACTGTCAATTTCAGCATTAATTTCAGGCGTACCATATACTGCATATCCCTGATTGGCTACTGCATCCTCAAGTGGGTATTCTTCAAGGAATGCATCGGGGTCAATAACAGCATAATACGCTGGTTTTGCACGAAGGCTACCATCAAACAGTAATGGGAAACGATCTGAACGCCAGCTGTTGGCATCATTCAATCCCCAGAAAGTGACTCTGTTTATAGACTCAGAGTGTTCACGGAAAATCTGGAAAATTCTAGCATAAACTTGTCCTTGTCTGATCCATTCTGCTTCTACATATTGATCAGATGTGTTAGTTGTAACATCCAGTTCTGTAATGCCAATTTCAATACCTAACTGTTCAAACCGTTCGATAGACTGTTTGACGTTCTCAGGATTGATATCGATATTGTAGTGACCCTGCATACCTAAACCAGAAATCAGCTTACGCGAATCATCTGGATTTTCAGCAGCATACTGTTCATTGATATCATCCACCATGTAGTACATAGTGCGTGCTTTTCCTTGGACGTGGTCGTTATAGTCATTGTAGTAAAGAACCATATCATCCCAGCCATTTTCGTCAGCCACTTGACGTGCATATGAAAAGGCTTGGTAAATGTAGTCATCCCCAATGGCACGTAACCATCCAGTATTGCGCAGGTTACTTCTCCAGTCTTCAGGATTTTCCCAGTTGCCGTCGAGAGCTTCATTAACAACGTCCCAGCTTCTGATTTCCCCAAAGTTTTCCATGACTGTTCTTATGTGAACACGCATGTTCTCCAAGGCTTCTTCTCTGGAAAGGGTAACGCCATTTTCTGTATGGTGCCACTCCGGAGACTGTGAATGCCATACTAATACATGACCATGAAGTTCCAAATTCTCTTCGTTCACTCTTTCTACAAGTGAGTTAACCCCACTAAAATCAAATTCTCGGCCATCATAAACGCCATCTGGTTTCATAGCATTTTCTGCTGTAACCAGACTATGGTGATGAGTCAGCAGATCCAGTCTCGGACTTTCCAAATCTGGAGTCGACACGATATTCCCGATTGTAAATTCATTTTGATAAGCCTCCTGAATAGATTGCAATTCAAGATCAACTTCAATTGGATCAGATCCAATCTGCTCAAAGTTTATATCATCAACATAGAAATCCAGGTTCACATTACCAGATTCGAGATAAATTGAAACGTATCCCCCACCCAGTGATGTATAGCGGTATTCTCCACGAATTTCTACCCAGCCATCCTCTGCGCTCAAGGTTGCACTTGAAATATTATGGTAAGTTGGAGAATCGTTCCCTACTTGAGTTGATAAGGTGATGGTCTGAGCCGTATCCTCATCGACTTTAACCCAGGCAGATACTTCATACGTCTCACCTGTATTAATAAAAGAGGTGACGTCCAATGAAGGGCCGTGCCAGTCGTTTTGACGATTTGATACATGTAGACTATATTGTCCGCCTTCAGTATGGTTTTCAGCATCTGTTATGTCTAATACTTCGCCACCATTACGGCCTTCAACTCCGTTAAGTTCCTGATCTTCAAAATCGATCAGTGTAAATTCGTCTGCCTGTGGGGCATCCGGATCTGGTTCTTCGTCTTCAACAGGTGTCTGATCAGCATTCCATTCTACTAATACTTCTGTGATATAGAAAGGTACTGTTGCAGCTACTTCATTAGTCTGTACTCTAAAGTTCTCGTAAACCTCATCACTCCATGTATAAGAGCTCACTAATTCGAACATTTCTCCTGCCACTAAATCAGTTTCAGCGATCAGCGGGTAACTGCCCTCAGGAGACTGCAGTAAAGCTTGAGAATTATCTGGAACCTCAACACCCTCATCTACATATCCGCGAATAGTCACTTCGTATGAATATCCAGCCTGCATATTCATGGCCTCAAAATTTAAATCCACACCGTGCCAGTTAGCTGAACGGTCTCCTACATACAATGCACCTTGATCCTCATTAAAGTCTGGCTGATGTTCGAATGTCGTACCTGCACTGGCAGCTCCATTCGTGTTTTCTGTGAAGTCATTGAAGTATAAAGTCTCTAATGAAGAGTCATCTTCTGTATCTGTCTCATCTTCATCAGATGGGTGTTCAGGAGCAACTGGTACCTCTGAGTCGTCTTCACCTACAACTTCTTCTGCCGTTATAAGAATGTCAGTAATTGCAAACTCCATTCCAACGCCAGCATCATTTGTCTTAATTCTGAACATTGAATCGTCTTCACTTTCAAATGCGCTATATGAAGCCTCAAGAGTGAACGCTTCTCCCCCAAGAGGTGTTGTTGTATTTAACCAAGTGTATCCTGCAACAGTCTCAAGATTAATGGAAGTATCATCAGGAATACTTTCTTCACTGCCTACAAATCCCTGAACTACAATATCGTATTCTCTTCCTGCTTCTAATCCAAGACTGTCAAAATCAAGATCTATTCCATCGTAGTCATTCTCACGATTCGTCACCCACACACCGGAATTATTAGTATTGCCTTCAAACTCTATGTTATTGTCCCATTCAAGCACTGCATTTCCAGAAGCAACAGCGACATCATCAGGGAAGTTTTCTTCAGAAAAATTATTATGATAAATTAGTTCTCTCTCAGTTTCTGTGGCTGTTTCATCTGTCGTATCCTGTGCCATAGCTGTTGTTGCCGATGCAAATATCGGTGCAACCAGCAATGCACTTAACAATCCGTTTGCCACTTTTAATTTAATACTATTCTCCATTCGTTTCCTCCTTATTCCTATAAAAAAATCTAATGCCTGCTCATTAGTATGTAATGAGACGACTCATAGACGACAATATAAAACAGGACCTTCGGGTTATTTAACCCTCCTCTCTTCTAGTTAACATCGAAAATACATCAAACGCTTACATTTATATTACTTTACTAGTAAACCGTTTACAATCGTTAATTAGTTTACAAAACAAATCAACATATAAAGTATACCAATTTCGACTTATTTGTTACTTAACCGTAATATAACGGCCGTTTTTAGGTTAGTTTGTTTAAAAAAAGCCTCGACAACTATGCCGTGGCTTCTTTGATCCATTTTTCAATTGTCATTGTCGGGTGTGCTCCACTGATTCTACTGATGTATTTTCCCTGATAAAACAACAAGGTGGTAGGAGTCGATTGAATAGTGAACGCTTCAAGCCATTCTGTATGATCCATTGCTTTTACTTCAGCTACCAGCATCTGCTCGTTTTCCTTTTCGAGCTTACTCAGTGCGTGCCCCATAGCGTGACAGGGACCACAGAAATCACTTGTAAAATGGACCAGCACAATGGCCCTAGACCTTACTGTATCCAGAAAATTGTCTTCATTTAAAGTCACGGCTACCCCCTCACTTTTCACTCTGATTTCCTTTATCTGATTTTCGTATCGTTATGCCTGAGCCCAGATACGTTTCATTTTCACTGTCCGGATTTCTTTTTAATGTAAAATGATCAGGCACTTTATCTACTCCCCCACGAACAAGAGGATTGCACCTCATGATTCGGGAGATACCCATTAGAGACCCTTTAGCTGCTCCATGTTTTTCCAGAGCTTCTACAGTATAATGCGAGCAGGTTGGATAGTAACGGCAGCTTGGCTGAAACAGAGGAGAAATAGCTTTCTGGTAAAACTTCACTAGTGCGAGTAATATTGTTTTCATTTTTAGAAATCTCCTTTAGTCTTCTTCTATGGTAGTATAGCAAAAACACTTACTATTTAAAAGCCGGTAAAAAAACTACCTCGACTGAATCAGCCAAGGTAGTTTGTACTGTCTATGCTTCTATTATATCTTCCACAGTGCGTGTTACGTAGCGAGCGCCTTTGATTTTAGCAAACAGCTTATCGCCTTTATCCGTAAACATGTCTTGCGTAACGATTTGCTCCATTGCTGACTGAACAGCTTCTTCAGTCAAATCAGTTTTAGGCTGATCGATTGAAATGACGCGATTTTTACCTTGGGCTGTTTCAAAACGCAGTTCCAGTTTCATACTCATGTTAATTCCTCCAGTTTAATTTTTAGTGGGTTACTTTGTGTAGCGGTATTCTTCGATCACAACTGAATGTGACACAGGTAAATCCGTGACTGAATCTAATGCATTGGTAAATTGTGTGACTTGTTCATCTGACAAGAATTGATTAGCACCGGCAAAACTTCGGCGAATCACTTTCTCATTAGCGCTATCTTCCAGATACACATCAACTTTATTTCCAGACCATTCTTTAATCATGTTGTTACCCCCTGAGTTAGTTTTTGTAAGGTGATCACTGCTTACACCCTTAATAACGAATCGGATTCAAAATGTGTAACCCTAACTACAAAAAAGATCTTAAGCTGGACTATGCAAACCTAAGACCATTTAGTCTATTAAACCAATCGCTACTTTGACTCATCGACGATCAGCATATCCTGCTCATCAAACTCCCAGGAATCTGCGTAAGCAACTTCCCAGTAATACCCGTCTAAATCTCTAAAGTAGCCGCTGTACCCTCCCCAAAAAACAAGCTCAGGTTGTTTCACTACTTCTCCTCCAGCCGATTTCACCAGCTCCATGACGTTATCCACTTCACCTTTTGTTTTCATATTACAAGCGAATGTGATTCCGGAAAAACCGCCACTTGGTAATGCAGGTGGGTTTTTATCATTGATATCTTTTGCGAGTTCTTCTAATGGGTAAAGCTCTAGTTTACTTCCCTGGTTATTGAAAAAGACGATTGGTGGATTTTCTTGAGTTTCTACCGTTTCGAACCCGATTTTCTTGTAAAAAGCCAGTGCCTGACGCATATCCTTTACACCCAGACAGACTAAATTTAACCGATTCATCTGTATTCCTCTTTTCGAATGAGTTTATTGACTTTTTTATAACAAAAACATTCTACTATGTGATCGTTTACTAAGCCTGCCGACTGCATATGAGCATAACAAATCGTCGGACCGACAAATTTAAAGCCGTCTTTCTTCATCTGTGTACTCATCTCTCTGCTCAGTTCAGTTTGAGTGGGCACGTCACTTAGCGACGGCCATCTATTTATAATCGATTCATGGTCAACAAACGACCAAATGTATGAAGAAAAACTTTCTTCCCTTTTCTCAATTTCAAGATAGGCTTTAGCATTGCTCACGACACTCCTGATTTTCAATCGATTGCGAATGATTTTTTCGTTTTTGACCAGCTCTTCTATCTTCTCATCAGTATAGCCTGCAATGATTTCCGGATCAAACTGATCGAACGCTTCTCTATAATTATCTCGCCTTTTCAAAATGGTCAGCCAGCTCAATCCTGCCTGCGCTCCTTCCAGGCAGAGCAGTTCGAATAATTGTCGGTCATTATACATTGGACGTCCCCACTCATTATCATGGTAATCCATGTAGACCTTGTCTTCTGGTACCCAGCCACACCTTCTCGGCATCCTATCACCTCGCTCTCTCCATTAATCTTACAATAAATGAGTTTAGATAACATCTGTTCTGCTCACAAAGGGAACATAAGTTCTATAACGTCATCAAAACTGACGCCCTTTTCTGGTCTGTTTTTCAGCTCTCTGTAGGCAAACACGCCAATGAATATTAAATAGATGATCAGAGTCAGCACATAGGCCACAAATGTAAACAATCTAAATCCGGTTCCGATCATGACGACTTCAACAATCATGGTCAAAACCATGGGAATTGTAATTTTGGCGACATCCGCCTTAAAACCTGTTTTGATTTCCTCCCAGGACCTTACCGTATCCTCTTCCTGTGTATTGAAGAAATAATCAGATGCCCCTTCTCCAATTTCCCATGCCCCATAAGCCAGCAGGATATAGGCAAATAATCCCTCATCATTTATCTGTAAAAAAAGAGAAACAACTCCTGCTATAAACAAAGCAGTTCCAGTTATTAACGTCTTTTTAGTTTCTCTACTCATATTAATCCTTCTCCTTTAATTATCGTTCCACATTTAATATAATAAAGTATAGAGTCACTCTATAGTCAAGGAGGAATCACTATATGCCTAAAAAAACAGCTTATCTATCTTCCGGTCAGTTTGCCGGACTTGTTGGCGTATCAAAACACACACTTTATTTTTACGATGAGGAAGGACTTTTCAAACCGATTTTAGTCAAAGATAACGGCTATCGCTATTATTCAATCAGACAAGTAGAGACCTTTTCGGTTATCTCTTCTTTGAAGGATATCGGCATGCCTCTGGATGACATCAAACAGTACTTGAACAATCGGTCACCCGAACAGTTCGTCACCTTACTGGATACAGAAGCTGAGAAACTCAAAAGAAAGATAGACGAGTTGTCCACATTGTATACGGTCATGGAAGAAAAAAAGAAACTGACTTCAGAAACTCTAAAACACGAATTGAATGAATACATTATAGAGGAAACCAGTCCTCGCTATTATTATTTAACTGAAGTCTCCAATGTACTGGATACAAAAGCTTACTATGAGTCTTATCAGAGGCACTATTCAACTTTGAAATCAAAAACTCGGAGATCCTCGTGGCTGGAGGGCTTGATGGTGCCGACTTCGGAGATTACTAACCAATTAACCAGGTACAAGGGATACATTTACACCGAATTGGAAACCCCTCAGCACAGCAATTTCAAGCTAAATGGAAATCCTTATCTGGTAAATTATATACGAGGCGATGATGAGGCTGTTTTAGATGGGTATCGAGATTTAAAACAATATGCTCTAGAACAAGGGTACGGAATTGGGGACTATTTTTTTGAAGACCTCGTACTGGATGAATTGTCGATCAAGGAATACGACAAGTATGTCTACAAATTGTCCATGCAGATTATAGGATATTAAAAAAGCACCTAGTCAGAAAAAAATGACTAGGTGCTTGCTCAGTTGTTACTCTGGCGATGCCTGTGTGCTCATGAATCGTTCCAAAAACTCTTTCAAACGTGGAGCCTGCGGATTGTACAGGATTTCAGAAGGCGGTCCATCTTCGACGATTTTACCGGCATCAAAGAATGCAATACGATCTGCTACTTCTCTTGCAAAATCCATCTCATGCGTGATCAACAGCATTGATGTTTCACCCTGATTGGCAATATCTTTAATAACATCCAACACTTCTCCAACTAGCTCCGGATCCAGTGCGGAAGTCGGCTCATCAAAAATCAGCACTTTTGGTTTCATAACCAGTGCTCGAGCAATCGCGACACGCTGTTTCTGTCCACCAGATAATTGAGCAGGGTAGGTATCAGCTTTATCCGAAAGCCCAACTTTTTCCAGCATCTCTTTTCCGTCTTTGATCGCTTCTTTCTTATCGATCCCTTTTACGGTCACTGGTGCTTCTATAATGTTTTCCAGCACCGTCATATGTGGGAAAAGATGGAAATGCTGGAACACCATCCCGATATTCGAACGGACTTTTCTCAAATGTTCTGTACTTGCCGGTTTCAGTTCACCATTTGAGTCTTCTTCATGCCACAAATAATCTCCTTCGACTTCGATCGTGCCATCCGTAATCTCTTCCAATGTCATTAACAAACGGGCAAAAGTGGTCTTACCTGATCCGGAAGGACCCACCAAGGCTACTTTCTCCCCCGGCTGTATTTCAAAATCGATTCCGTCGAGCACCATCAAATCATCAAAATATTTCGTTACATTATTGTATTTTACAATCGGTTCACTCATTATCTTTCTCCTCTCATGAATAACGTGCCGTTACTCTGTTCTCTAACTGTCTAAGTGCAATTGAAGCTGGATAACTGAGCAGAAGGAATAACACACCTACGATTGTCAGTGGCTCAGTGTATCTGAACGTCCCAGCTCCAATGTTCTGTGCAGTCTGCAGTATTTCAACTAATGTTATAGCTGACAGCAAGGGGGTCTCTTTAAACATCGTGATAAAGTAATTCCCTATAACCGGCAATACTGGCGGTATAGCCTGCGGCAAAATGATCCGTGTCCAGGTTTTCTTTGTTGTGAAGTTAAGTGCTGTCGCTACTTCCCACTGTCCCGGTCCAACTGACTCGATTCCACTTCTGAATACTTCAGATAAATAGGTACTATAATGGAGACCCAGTCCAATTACACCAGCAGTAAATGGATCTAACGATAATCCAAACTGAGGAAAGACGTAAAAGATAAAGTATAGCTGTACCAGTAAAGGGGTGTTACGTATAAATTTTACTATACTGTCAGCTACTGTTGTGATGATTTTATTGCTTGAGCGTATGAGCAGTGTCCAGATCAGCCCTAATACTAATGCCAGGATAAAGCCAACGACTGTTGCACTGATTGTAACGCCTAACGCAGAAGCAATTTCAGGTAATACCTCGAAGGCATAATTCCAGTCCCACATAATCGATTACATCCTCCCTTCTGTCATTTTACGCTCTAGCAGCTTCATTCCTTTTGTCATTGGCCATGCAATAACAAAGTAGATAACCAGTAAAGCCGTAAAGATTTGTGTCGTCTGTAGTGTTGTCGCATTCAAAACATTGGCCTGATAGGTTAAATCAGTTAGTGTAATCAAAGCGACAAGCGATGTACTTTTAAATAATTCAATCAGCTGATTTCCCAGATTCGGCAGCATAATGATAAATGCCTGTGGGATAATAATGCGTTTCATCCGTTGAACTTTCGTGAAGTTTAAAGCAATACTTGCTTCTATTTGTCCTTTGTCGACAGATTGGATACCACTTCTGACGACTTCCGATGTATACGCACCGAAGTTCAGCCCGATAGCAAGAACCGCAGCTGTCAGTGCCGTCATCGTGATACCAAACATGGGTAACACAAAATAAATCCAGAATAACTGTACCAGTAAAGAGGTTCCCCTAAATACTTCTACATAAATAGAAACTAAAAATCGTACCAGTTTGTTTTTAGACAGCCTCATTAATCCGGCAATAAACCCCAGTACTAAGGCTAGTATGGCTGCTAGCACTGTGGTCAGCAGGGTTATAACCAACCCCTGACCGAGTAACGAGACAATCAGGTCCCAAAAACTCATTTATATCCACTTCCTTCCATTAATGTGCAGTAATTGTTTAAATAGCATCTTCAACTGTTGCATCTCCCGGCAAGTCTTCTTCGGTGAATCCAAACTCTTCAATAATTTCCAGGAGCTCTCCAGAGTCTTTCAAGTTTTCAAGTTCTTCATTAAAAGCGTCGATAAAATCATCATCGGTATCTCGGAAAACTGTCGCGCCATAGTTGATCACTTCTTCTCCATCAATAATCGGCTGAGTAAAGTCTTCCACTCTCTCGATCGTTTCATCTGCAGCCGTATCCAATATTGACTGAAGAGATGGCCCAGTCGCGGTAATGACTTCAGCTCGACCTGCCTGCAATGCTGCCAGTGCAGATGGCATATCTGGTACTGTAATAATCCGATCAGCCGGGACTCCAACATCCAGTAAGAAATCATATTCTACTGTACCTGATGGGACGGCAACCGTCGCTTCATCTGTTTCAGCAATATCCTCATAAGAGTGAATATCTAACGGATTTCCCGCTTCAACTGCAATTGCCTGTCCTATCGTATACTCCGGATTGGCAAATTGAACGTGATCAGCACCTGCACGACCGGGGGTTATAAACATTCCGGCTGTTACCATATCAAACCGTTCAGCTTGAAGACCTGGTATCAGTGATGCGAATTCAGTGAGCACCCCATCCATTTCAGTTACACCTAAATTTTCCATTATCTGTCTGGCCACTTCAACTGCTGATCCTGTCAGTTCACCCTCAGCTGTCTGATATGCATAAGGCTGTTCATTGGCAAATCCTACAGTTACTTCTCCTTCACGCTGTACACGTTCAAGCGTCGTTTCCTCTTCATCAGCTCCAAAAAGCTGGCATCCACTTAAAATAAAAACAGTAGAAAGCGTCAACAATGACAATAGCCCTTTTTTCCTTTTACTTCTCATTCTTTCTTCCTCCTGTTCCCAATTATTTTTATTCATCTCACTTTTATTGAGGCGCACCCTCACTAAAAATCTTATTCTCATCTATCAGTATGGCATCATGCTGAGACTCTCTTTTTCTTTGTCACATACATTGATTATTATAGCCATTTTGACATGAGACACACATTCACCTTAACAAATTTTTTCTAAGAAGGTCAAACAAGACGCATAGCTACCGTCTTTTAATGAAACAGAGTCGTTTTCACTAAAAGTCATCAATTCGAAACATTTCTGTCATTTTTAATCAAATTCTTAGAAAACTAGTCCAACGGGTTTAGTAAACGATAACATTTGCTTAGAGAAGAGTCTGTAAAGGTGTTCTATTTTACACTACACGCCAGGTTTGGTACATTGAAGAGGTGGAGAGCGATAGATAACACTCGTTCTCGAACGATTACCGTTCAGTCAGTCAGGCAATACTCACATACGAGAGATTCACACAATACAAGGAGGTACTTTATTGACTACTAAGGTAGAAATACAGAATTTGACCAAAATATTTGGTAAAAAAGAGCGTCAGGCACTGGAATTAGTAAAGGAAGGTCAGTCGAAAGATGGCATTCTTAAAAAAACAGGCGCCACAGTCGGCGTAAATAAAGCGAGTTTCAAAGTGGAACAAGGCGAAATTTTTGTTATTATGGGCCTTTCAGGAAGTGGGAAGTCAACGTTAGTCCGAATGTTGAACCGTTTGATTGAACCAACTGAAGGCAATATTCTAATCGATGGCGATGACATCGCTAAAATGAACAAAGACGAATTGCGAAAAGTTCGTCGTGAGAAAGTCTCAATGGTCTTTCAGAACTTTGGCTTATTCCCGCACCGCACAATACTTGAAAATACTGAGTATGGTTTAGAAGTACAGGGCGTTGATAAAGCTGAGCGTCAGGAAAAAGCAGAAAAAGCATTGGATAATGCCGGACTTCTTCCATATAAGGATCAGCGTCCGAATCAGTTGTCGGGTGGAATGCAGCAGCGTGTTGGATTAGCTCGTGCATTGGCAAACGATCCTGAAATCCTATTGATGGATGAAGCTTTCTCAGCACTTGACCCATTGATCAGACGTGACATGCAGGATGAACTCTTAGAAATGCAAGACACTATGCATAAAACAATTATCTTTATCACCCATGATCTAAATGAATCACTGCGTATCGGAGACCGTATCGCTATTATGAAAGATGGCGAAGTGGTTCAGGTAGGGACCGGAGAAGAAATTTTAACTAACCCTGCAAATGAATACGTTGAACGTTTCGTTGAAGATGTTGACCGCTCGAAAGTACTGACGGCTGAAAATATTATGGTCCGTCCGGAAACAATTCGTCTCAGACAAAGCGGACCTCGCGTTGCCCTTCAGCGTATGAAAGCCGCAGATCACAGTAATATGCTGGTCGTAGACAAAGACAACATCTTAAAAGGGTATGTAACAGATGCTGATGTTCTGGATGCTGTGAAACAGGATAAAAAAGATCTTGTGGATGTTGTTCGTACGGATATTCCTAGAGTTACTAAAGAAACATTGATCAACGAACTGTACACACTTATTCACAATAGCCAGACACCTGTCGCAGTTGTTGATGAAAACGACAAACTCCTTGGAATCGTTGTTCGTGGACTTGTCCTCGGCGCGTTAGTTAAGGAAGAACGAGAGGAGGAACTTATAAATGAATAGTACAATGTTAGATCAGATTCCACGCCTGCCCGTTTCCGAATGGATGGCTAACATCATCAGCTGGCTGACTCAGAACCTCTCATGGTTCTTCGGAGCGATTCGTGATGGTGGTTCATGGACTATGGATGCCCTGACAGACTTATTATTATGGGTTCACCCCATTGTGTTTATCCTATTACTAGTAGGACTTTCGTTCTTTGCAAGTCAGAAGAAATTCGGTTTACCCGTCTTCACTTTGCTTGGTTTGTTGTATATCTACAATCAGGGCTTATGGGAGCCGTTGATGTACACCATCACTCTGGTGCTCATAGCAAGTTTACTCTCGATTATAATCGGTGTGCCTGTAGGAATATGGATGGCTAAAAGTGCTTCAGCAAACTGGATCATCACTCCTATACTGGACTTTATGCAGACTATGCCGGCATTCGTTTATCTTATTCCTGCCGTTGCCTTCTTTGGAATCGGTATGGTGCCGGGTGTATTCTCAGCCGTCATCTTCGCTTTACCCCCAACTGTAAGATTTACAAATTTGGGTATTCGTCAGGTTGACGATGAAATGATCGAAGCTGCAGAGTCATTTGGTAGTACCGGCTCTCAACGCTTATTTAAAGTAGAACTGCCCTTAGCCAAAGCAACAATCATGGCTGGAATCAACCAAACTGTCTTGCTTGCCTTATCAATGGTCGTTATTGCTTCAATGATCGGTGCACCAGGACTAGGTGAGCGTGTGATCAACGCCTTACAACGTGCTCAAGTTGGACCTGGGTTTGTTGCAGGATTCGCTTTAGTTGTACTGGCTATTATTTTAGACAGAACCATGCAAGGCTTTAATAAAGATAAGAGCAACTAATTTAGTTATTAAGAGTTTTAATAAAAAATCAGAACGATATTATGAAGGAGAGATTTATTTTGACAACGAACTGGAAAAGATTAGGATTAACAGCAGCATCTGCATCTGCATTATTTTTAGCTGCATGTGGCGACAACGGTGACACAGCAGACAACGATGAAGCAGTTGACACTGTTGTTGACGGCGATGAGATCACTTTATCTTACGTAAGCTGGGACTCAGAAATCGCATCAACTCACGTGGTTGGTGAAGTATTAGCAGACATGGGCTATGACGTCACTACAACTGCACTTGATAATGCCATCATGTGGGAAGCAGTCGCTTCAGGCGATGCTGATGCAATGGTATCAGCCTGGTTACCTAACACACACGAAGCCCAATTCGATGAGTATTCAGATAGAATGGAACATCTAGGAACAAACCTTGAAGGTGCAGTAGTTGGATTAGTAGTTCCTGAGTATATGGACGTTAATTCTATTGCAGACTTATCTGACGAAGCTGGACAAACCATAACAGGTATCGAACCTGGCGCTGGTGTTGTCAATGCAGCAGAAGATGCTTTAAACGACTACGAAAATCTTGACGGATGGAATGTTCAAACATCTTCATCAGGAGCTATGGTGACTGAATTAACACAAGCTTACCAGAATGAAGAAGACATCATTGTAACTGGTTGGTCTCCGCACTGGAAATTTTCTTCATACGACCTTAAATATCTAGAAGATCCAGAAGGGTCATTTGGTGATGGCGATACAATCGATACCTTTGTACGCGAAGGATTATCAGAAGATCTACCAGAAGCATACGCACTACTTGATAATTTCTTCTGGGAAACAGACCACATGGAAGAAGTCATGTTAGAAATCCAAGAAGGTGCTGAACCAGAAGAAGCAGCACGTAACTGGGTCGACAACAATCAGGACATCGTTTCTGAGTGGACAGATGGAATTGGCGAGTAATCTTTAATTAGATTATTTTCTGTTAACACATTAAAAGGCGCACAGTGAATGGATCGTCATTCACTGTGCGCCTTTTTGCTTTTCAATCGGTCTTTAAGTAGTCCAGAGCATAGCGGATATGCAGCTCCGTGGCGATCGCCAGACCTCTTTCATCTATATCAAAGTTCTCATGATGATGGCCATACCAGGTATCAGGATCATCTAGATTACGTGTTCCTACTCTAGCGTATACTCCCGGTGCTTCTGCCAGAAAATCGGCGAAATCATCTGCTCCCAGACTTTTCGGTCGAGACGAGAGCACATTTTCTTCACCCACGATTGAAGCCCCGACTTGAGCGGCCAGAGCTGCAGCTTCTGATTCATTGATCAGTGGTGCCGCTGCATCATAATTCTCAAATTCAATAGTAGCTCTGTGTGATTCTGCTACATTTTTCGCTATCCGTTCCACAGCTTTGAGCACTTTGTCTCGTGTTTCATGACTGAACGTTCTTACCGTTCCTTCTAATGTTGCATGATTAGCTACTATATTATACCGCGTTCCGGCATTCAGTACCCCTACAGCAACGACTGCATTATCTAGTGGACTGACTTCCCTGCTGACAATACTTTGAAGTTCAACCGTAATAGCTGCAGCAGTGAGTACCGCATCAATCCCTTTATCTGGTTGAGCAACATGGGCACTTTTTCCATGAACACTGATTTTGAATATATCACAGGACGCATTCGTCGCTCCAGGAACGGAAACGACTTTCCCAACCGGTACACTAGAATCCAAATGCAGTCCGAAGACCTGATCGACTCCTTGTACGTGACCACCCTGAACAAATTGCCTCGCTCCAGCTCCGATTTCCTCGGCCTGCTGAAAGGCAACTTTAATGGTTCCTGAGAACTTGTCTTCATTGCTCTTTAATATTTTAGCCGCACCCAGCAGAGCAGCTGTATGTCCGTCATGTCCACAGGCATGGTGCAGACCTGGATTCTTCGATTTGTAAGGCTTGTCCTTGGCATCTTCCAGTTCCAGTGCATCTATATCTGCACGCAACAGGATCGTCTTGCCCGGTCCTCTTTTCCCATTTATTTCCCCGATCGCTCCCGTATCACCCACAGATTCATATGGAATGTCCAGCTTCTCCAGTTCCTCTTTTATGCGCTTAATCGTTTCATATTCTTTCAGACTGGCTTCCGGATATTGATGAAAGTATCGTCTTAATCCAATGACCTCTTCTGAACCCTCTAAAACCTGTTCTTTTATGGATATTTCTGTTAACGTCGTTGTCATGTCACTCATTCCTTCCTTCTATTTTATCAGCACTTAATTTAATCCCATCAGAATAAACATGGTGCTTAGTCCCTTTTACAAATACAAAAAAACGTCCATCCATATAATCAGATTTACTCTGATTACAAGGACGAACGATTAGTTCGTGTTACCACCTTTATTCAAACCCGCCTCTCGACCGGTTCCTCAAAAAGCACAGATATCACTCTTATGCTCCGTCGCTGTAGTGGGCGCACCCATGATAGCCTTATGTCCAAGGACACTCGGTATCCTGCTTCGAGTCCATTTTCTACTTATTCAAGCAAACCTGTTCTCACCTGCTCAGGCTCTCTGTTATTGCTGTGTTATAAGTGTACTTTACTCTTCATTGCAGTTTGTTTTGACTATTTAATTTTTCCCATAAAAAAACGTCCTTAAACAATCTTCTTTACTCAAAAGATTGTTTAAGGACGACTCAAATTTGTCGTGTTACCACCTTAATTTACAATGCAATCACTCACACTGTCTCTGCCAGTACACAAGAACATGATTCCTGTAGACTGCGTCACTGTAACGGGTGAACCCGTAGTAAACTTACCTTCAGTAAGATCGTTTACTCCACTTCCAAGACCATTTTCCACTTATTCACCCTTATCTGCTTTCACCGGCACAGACTCTCTAAGAAGACTTCCTAAGTGTACTTTTCTCTTCACATTGTTTTCTCTTTAAAATTTAATTTTGAACTTGTTTATTACTATACCCCCTTCAGAAACTATTGTCAAACCTTTTTTCAAGAATCTTTTCTAACCCTGGTTCAAGAGTTTAGGTGCAGAAGCATAGATGGCTGCCGCTCCAAGCGGTGCAGTCACTGCTATTGATAGAACCGCCAAAGCTAGTATTGTTGCTCCCTGCTCAGCTCCCATAGCCAGAGGAATCCCCCCCATTGCTGCCTGAACGGTTGCTTTTGGCGTATAGGCAATCATACAGAAAATGCGTTCTTTCGTGTTTAACTCAGTATTCAGTGTTGCGATCCACACGCCTGCACTTCTTCCTATCAATCCTAGAGCAATAATGAGCAGCCCCATTATACCAGCATCCCGAGCGACTTCAATATTTACTTCCGCCCCCACCAGCGCAAATAGTAAAATTTGGAGGAAAATCCATAGTCCAGCTAAGGATTTTGTAAACTGTTCAGTGTGTTTTGGAATTTTTTCAAATAGTATAAAGCCTAATGTCATGACACCAAGAAGACTGGCAATTCCAACATGTTCTCCCCATTCGACAAACAGAATGGATACCGCAATTAATATCAGTAATTTCTCCACATATTTTTTGTCGAATCGTTTGAATAAATAAACAGCAGCAATAGCAATAACAGCTCCACCTAATACGCCGGCAATAATACTGAATGGAATAAACGCTAACTCGAAAAGAATAGATGAATACTGTCCACTTGTCCCGAGGCCTAAAAAAAAGGTGAACAGTGTGATCGCAAACACATCATCTATTGAGGTGCCGGCCAGTAGTAAAGTCGGGATCTGTTTATCTTCCCCGTATTTTTTTTCTTTCAAATCCAGCATGCTGGGGACTACTACTGCTGGAGAGACGGCTGCGATAATAAATCCAAGCATACCCGCTTCAGCAAATGAAAAGTTCAGTAGATAATACGCTAAACCCGTTATCGTCAACCCTTCAAGTATACAAGGAATACTACTGATACGCAGCGCGATCGACCCGACCTGTTTGATCTGGTCCTTTTTGATGCCCAACCCTGCCCGCATCAATATGATGATTAAGGCGAATGTCCGAATATCCTGAGAAACCATAAGTAAATCAGATTCCAGTAAGTCCAGCACATAAGGGCCAATGACTATCCCAACCAGCAGCATCCCTATAAGGGGCGGCAGTTTCAATCTTGAAACCAGTTTCCCCCCTATGTATCCAACTATCAATATCAATCCAATTCCTGTCAGCAAAATGAATTACTCCAATGCTATTATTTCAGTGAATGGCTCCACCGATGTTCTTGCTGTCTTCTTTTCCGTCACGGTCGACTATGGCTTCTATGCCTGCCTTCAGTCCTCTGGTGATGTCTTCCAAATGCATCGATGGCTGGTTCGCTTTGTCAGTAACTTGTTCTGGAATAAACGGGACATGGACAAACCCACCTGTTTTACCGGAAAACTCTTTATCGATAGCGTATAAAACCTGATACATGATGTGATTGCAGACAAATGTTCCAGCTGAATTTGAAACACTGGACGGAACCTGGGCTTCCTTCATCTTTTCGACCATGGATTTAACGGGAAGCGAACTGAAGTATGCATCCGGACCGTCTGCCTGAATTTTTTCGTCTATCGGCTGATTCTGTTCATTATCCGGTATGCGTGCGTCATCGATATTGATTGCGACCCGTTCAGGCGTCACGCCAAAGCGTCCACCCGCCTGACCTACACAGAGGATGACATCCGGATTAGTTTGTCGAATCGCTTTGTTGACGACTTCCGCTGCTTTATGGAAAACAGTCGGAATTTCCAATTTAATAATCTCCGCACCCTTCACGGTATCGTCCAGTAGTTTGATGGCTTCATAAGCAGGATTCACTGTTTCCCCGCCGAATGGGTCAAATCCGGTCACTAGTATCTTCATATGATCTTTCCTTTCTGTTTCTCGTTAAATTCTCTTTACCTTTCTGCTCTCTTTCACTTTTAACAGTATAGAATACAATGGCAGTGAAACACAATAGTGGTAAAGGTCTGTACACTGATTACTCGCAGCTTATTTGCGACTAATGTATACTTTTATGCGTTCTTCAGTTTACTCTCTTCCTGTGTTTTACAGAGTTAGCTGAAGTCTAGTCCTCTTAAGCACACCCGGTCATAGCATTTAAACGAGTAGACCGAAGTAAGTACTCATTCGGCAGACTGAAACTAATATTCTCCTCCAGTCTTCCATAGATCTCCATACTTAAGTATACTCCAACCGTTTCGCATTTGAGTGTGCTCAACATGTCACTGGTTCGGCAGACTCACTAGTTTTCTATACCGAGCATGCCTAACCCTTCCTTCCTTCAGCCAACTCAACATAATGAAGTCTTCAGTTAGCCGAAACGCTCCGTATTTAGGAAAATTCAACAGCAAAACTTCATCCAGTGATCCGAACTCCAGGCTAAAAGGGTAATCCTATCGAATAGACTCGCCACCAGACGAGTCTAACCCCCATTATGAGACAACCTAGCAGCTTAAAGTCTTTTTAGATTGAGCAGACTCGCTGACGAGCGAGTCTGAACACCTCATTTCATTAAATCGAGTAGGAGATAAATGATTAATTCATTTATCGTCCTCTCACACCACCGTACGTACGGTTCCGTATACGGCGGTTCAATATCTTAAGTAAGC
>NZ_PVTO01000026.1 GCF_003003275.1 Alkalibacterium olivapovliticus | reverse complement strand
GCTTACTTAAGATATTGAACCGCCGTATACGGAACCGTACGTACGGTGGTGTGAGAGGACGATAAATGAATTAATCATTTATCTCCTACTCGATTCATATATTCTTCACTATAAAATAATTGTAGTTATGTACAAACTGCGGTATGATAGAAAGTAATTCGCGTGAGTTTTTCACAATTTACTTCGAATTCAAATTAATTATATAGAAGAGGTAATGGTTATGTTTTTAGCATGGAGAGAAATCAAGTATTCAAAAACGCGGTTTGCACTTATTATTGGTGTAGTTGTTCTAGTGTCTTACCTGGTTTTCTTTTTAACCGGACTTGCTTATGGATTAGCTCAGGAAAATAGAACAAGTGTGGATAAATGGGATGCTACAGGAATCGTATTAGCAGATGAATCTAATCTTAATATAAATATGTCTATGTTTCCTAAAGATCTTATAGATAAGGTAGACGCTCCAGAAACGGCCTCTCTTGGTGTCACGTCGAGCGTTGTTCAGCTGGTCGAAGAGTCTGATGATGATTCTAAAGTTAACGTTACATTTTTTGGGATCGATGAAGATGAGTTTATTTTCCCGGAAGTTATTGAAGGGGAAGCGTTTAATGGGGATAATGAAGTAATAGCAGACATTAGCTTAAAAGAAGAAGAGGGCTACGAATTGAATGATGAATTGTCCTTAGCGGGCATGGATTCAACTGTCACCATTGCAGGGTTTACAGAGAATTCAAAATTCAATGTATCACCTGTTTT
This sequence comes from Alkalibacterium olivapovliticus, assembly GCF_003003275.1. Classification (GTDB taxonomy): domain Bacteria; phylum Bacillota; class Bacilli; order Lactobacillales; family Carnobacteriaceae_A; genus Alkalibacterium; species Alkalibacterium olivapovliticum. The sequence continues at coordinate 36,577 of NZ_PVTO01000026.1, read as the reverse complement.
ATATACAGACCATAGTACCTACCAGCATATACGAGCGAGTGGATTTGGTGAAAGAGAAGATGAAATCATTAGTGCTATTGTCGTACAAAGCGATAATGGGGACTTGAATGGAATCGAACTCGACACTGATGATTTACAGTTATATGGGATAGATGAATTCATTACTAATTTGCCGGGGTATAATGCCCAGGTTCTGACTTTTGGTTTAATGATCGGCTTTCTGGTACTGATTGCCGCTATGATTATTGGAATTTTTATCTATGTCCTGACACTTCAAAAATCTTCAATACTAGGCGTTATGAAAGCTCAAGGTATTTCTTCCAAATATATCGGCAAATCAGTCGTAGGACAGACGTTATTGTTGACCCTGTTTGGTGTATTAACAGGATTGAGTCTGACTTTGATTACAGGCTTGCTTCTACCAAATGAGGTGCCTTATATGAATAATGTTCTGTTCCTGGTTTCTATCACAGCACTATTAATTGCAGTGGCCTTAATGGGTGCATTTTTCTCAGTACGAACAGTCGTTAAAATCGATCCCCTTGAAGCCATAAGTTAGGAGAAGCATATGAAACTGATAGAATTAAAAAATGTCACTAAAGTATTTGATGATGGACGAAAAAAAATAGAAGCACTGAAAGAAACCAATTTTTCTGTAGAAGAAGGAGAATTTGTATCTATTATTGGTCCCAGTGGATCAGGTAAAAGTACATTCCTTACGATTATTGGAGGGTTACAGACTCCTACTGACGGAAAAGTATTTATCAATGACTCTAAATTCAGCGAACTGCAGGAAAAAAAACGTGCGGCTAAGCGATTCGAAGAAATTGGATTTATTTTACAAGCTTCAAATTTAATTCCTTTTTTAACAGTTAAAGATCAGCTACAATTAGTGAATAAGATAAATAAAACAAAATTCAATCAAAAAGAGGTTGAATCTCTTCTTGAGGAGCTCAGCATCAATGACTTGATGGATAAATACCCTAGTGATCTCTCAGGTGGTGAAAGACAACGTGCTGCTATTGCCAGAGCCCTGTATCATGACCCTTCAGTAATACTGGCGGATGAGCCCACTGCCTCCTTGGATACAAATAGGGCTTTCGAAGTGGTTGAAATATTAGGAAGAGAAACAAAAAAGAAAAACAAAGCGACCATAATGGTAACGCATGATGAAAGACTGACAGAGTATTGTGATACTGTTTATGTCATGGAAGACGGCGTATTAAGCAAAAAATAGAGAGAGTAGGCTAAGCGTTTATGAAAAAAACAGTTAGTGTAGTTGGCGCGGGTGTTGCAGGATTAGCTAGTGCCATCCGGTTGCAGAATGCAGGATATGATGTAACAGTATATGAGAAAGAAAAAATGGCTGGGGGGAAAATGAATCAGCTTAAAAAAGATGGCTTTACATTCGATGTAGGTCCGAGCATCGTGATGATGCCTGAGCTTTACAATGAAGTTTTTGAAGTCGCGGGTAGGGATCCTAAGGACTATATCCCAATGCAGAGACTTGATCCTATGTACTCGGCATTTTTTGATGATGAAAGTATCGAAGTATCTTCAGACCTGGTTAAATTGGTTGAACACCTGGAAGGCATAAGTGAAGAGGATGTCGTCGGATTTTTAGCGTATTTGAAAGATATTTACGAACGGTTTATTATAGCTAAAAAATATTTTATCGAGCGCCCGTTCAGAAACTCTTCTGACTTTTACAATCCATTTATACTGAGACAGGCTATGAAACTGAAAACATTTGACAGTGCTAATCATTCGATAGGGAAATTCGTCAAGGATAAACGGCTTCAACAGATCCTCAGCTTTCAGACACTTTATATCGGGATATCACCGCTGAATGGTCCCTCCATTTACTCGATCATTCCCATGATTGAATACTTGTACGGGATCTGGTTCATCAAAGGCGGAATGTACACTATGGCGAGTGCTATGGAAAGACTACTTATTGAATTAGGTGGCAAAATAGTATGTGAAGCAGAAGTAGATGAAATTGTGATTGAAAATAAACAGGCAACAGGGATTAAGTTGAATGGTGAGAAAATCGTTTCTGATTTCGTCATGTGTAATGCTGATTTTCCTTATGCTATGAAAAATCTGATTACAGATGAAAAAGCAAAAGGGAAATATACAGATAAAAAAATCGATAGTATGAAATATTCCTGTTCCTGTTTTGTTATGTATTTAGGAATGGATAGGAAGTATGACAAAGTAAAAAATATGCATAACTTTGTCTTTTCAAAAGATCTGGATGAGAACCTAGAAGATATTTTTGAAGGAAAGTTATTGGATAAAGCTTCTTTCTACCTATATATCGCGTCAAAACTGGATGAAGACTTAGCTCCGGAGGGTAAAGAAGGCATATACATCCTGGTCCCGGTATCTGATTTATCTACGTCTCAGTACGAGTGGAACGAAGAGACGATTCAGTATTACCGTAATCAGGTTCTAAACAAACTGAAAACGATAGAAGGCTTTGAAACAGTTGAAGAAGATATCATATCTGAAAGTTACACAACACCAAAAGATTTTGAAAGTAAATTCAATGCTTATAATGGGGCCACTTTCGGATTAAGGCCAACTTTGACTCAGAGTAACCATTTCAGGCCGCAAGCTAAATCTAAAACAGTCGAAAATCTATACTTTACAGGCAGCAGTACCCATCCGGGCGCGGGTGTACCAATCGTATTGACGTCTGCGAAGATTGCGACAGAAGAACTGATTCTGGACGATAAATAAACAGTGGCGTCCATAAAAAAAGTCATGTAAGGCTAGAAATATCTAGCTTAACATGACTTTTTTTATTACAGTGAAAAATAGGATTCCAGGTAACGAGCAACACCATCTTCATGGTTGGTGGATAGAGTAACGTCATTTGAGATAGCTTTTAAACGGTCGATACCGTTAGACATCACGATCCCCTGACCAGCATACTGAATCATTTCATAGTCATTTTCCTGATCTCCAAATGCCATGATATCTTGACGATCGATGCCATAAAAAGAAGCAATACGTTCAAGACCTAAGGCTTTCTGCACACCTGCCGCCACAACTTCCAGGCAAGGGGTATCTCCGCCCCACATACGGACTTCTACAGCTCCTTTGTACTGATCAATAATTTTTTGCTCAATATAAGGCTGATACTGTCTTGTAGTAGTGAAAACACCAACTGATGTTGGATCTTCGATCAACGTTTCAGCTGTTAACTGCTTGCTGACCTCTATACCATCTGGAAAGAAATCCGGGTAGGGTATATATTCTCCTTCAACGTAAATCGATTTCTGAGATTCTGCAGCAATCAGCTGGACTTCAGGATTAGATCTCAAAGAGAGCATAGATAAAGCGAGGTCTTTACTGAGTGTTTTGTGATAACTGTGAGTCCAGCTGGCATTTGATGGATTGTGACACCATGCACCGTTAAAATTAACGATCGGTGAATCCATTTGCAGCTCTTCATAATAGTAATAACTGTTACGGTAAGGTCTCCCGGTAACAATTGATACAATATGACCGGCACGTCTCAATTTAGTTATAATGTCCTTTGTTTTAGCAGTGATTTTTGAATCGTTGTTTAATGTCGTACCATCTAAATCAAGTGCTATCAGTTTCCTCTTCATTCATACATCCCCTTGTTCTTCATTAATCATCTTTAATCAGTATAGCAAAGCTTATATCAAATGTATATTTTAAATAAAAAGACAATTCAGTTTCGTCATGAAAAGTTTTCTAATACAGTAAAAACAGCTTCAGAATTGTGGTAAAATAGGAAAGAAGAGTAAGGAGGAATGTGTATGAGTAAAGAAACTAAAGTGTGGACTGACGAAGAGATTCAAGACATAAAAAATCGTGTAACGCAGGCAATGGAACTGGTGATTGACCCCGAACTGGGAATAGATATTGTTAATCTGGGATTGGTATATGAAGTGAATGTATTTAATGGTGGTTACTGTGAAATGAAAATTACACTGACAACTATGGGCTGTCCATTAGCAGATGTCATTACCGAAGATATTTTAAATGCAATGAAAACTATTCCTGAAATTACCGAAACGGATGTAAAATTGGTCTGGTACCCCGCATGGGACACTTCAAGAATGAGCAGATATGCAAGAATTGCACTAGGAATCAGATAAGCAAACTCTCAATCAAGCTTGGGGTACTATCCTTCTTAAGCTTATTGAGAGTTTTATTCTGTTTAATTTAAATAAATGGGATGAGTTTAAACGAAAGGTGACATGATATGAGTTATACTCCACTCCAAGTATTCAGTTCCTATACGTTACTTAAAAGCACGCTTTCGATTAAAGCAGTCATCAGACAAGCAAAAGAACTAGGGTACAGTTCATTAGCACTAACTGATAAGAATGTGATGTATGGTGCTGTTGAATTTTATAAAGAAGCGATCAAAAACGATATTAAACCATTGATCGGTTTGACTGTCGATATTGAAGACGAAGAAGCCTCTATTGAGTCACTCGAGCTGGTCCTGCTGGCCAGGAATAACAAGGGGTACCAGTCGCTGATGTCTCTTTCAACAGACATCATGTTAAATAAGAAAAAGATAACATTGAATAGTCTAAGGAAAATCACTAAAGATATTATAGTTGTTCTGCCATTTCATTCTTTAGAGCTACTCGACGCTTTGGTAAATGACACTTCTAGACTAGAAGGTCTGTTTCAGACTGTTGCGGATTGCCTCACTCATTTTTATGTGAGTACCCTATGGAGAAATGAAACGGAACCACAACTAATGCAGCTGAAAAAAACCTTAAATAAACTGGAAATACCGCTGATCGTAAGTGAGCCTATCTCCTTTTTGAATAAAGAAGATGAGCCGGCAGCGGAGGTACTGCAGGCAATTGAAAAACAGGAAACCATATCTGAAGATAGTTTGAATAATCAAAATGATCGGGCTTTCTTGATAGAAGAAAAAGAAGTAGAAGACTTTTATGGATCAAAAAGCTTATTGAACGAAGTCCAGTTAACGCAGTCGATTGTCGATGATAGTCAGTTGAGCTTTGACTGGCATTCGATATTACCGAAATTCGATACACCAGATGGTATGAGCTCAGAAGAGTATCTTGAGAAAACGGCGATTGAGTGGCTGGGAAATAGACTGCCAGAAGCTGATCAGAGATATAGAGCAAGGTTAAACAAAGAACTGAACGTCATTAATAAAATGGGATTTGCCGATTATTTTCTTATCGTATGGGATCTAATGAAATTTGCACACAAAAATCAGATTGTTACAGGATCTGGTAGGGGGTCAGCTGCCGGTTCACTTGTTTCATATGTTTTAAAGATTACAGATGTCGACCCTGTAGAATATGATTTGCTATTTGATCGCTTTTTAAATGAAGAGCGCTATACTATGCCTGATATCGATCTCGATTTTCCGGATAATAAACGCGAACAGATACTGTCTTATGTCTTTAAAAAATATGGCAGTGATCATGTTGCTCAAATAGCTACATTTGGGACATTCGCTGCAAAAATGGCAATAAGAGATACTGGAAGAGTGTACGGATTGACATCCGAAGAGTTGAAACAATGGTCGACAGCTATTCCGTCTCAGCCAGGCATGACTCTAAGAAAAGCGTACAAAGAGTCAGCTTCTTTAAGAAAAATAGTTAATTCAGATGAGCTCAGAAAGAAAATCTTTGCAATCGCAACAAAACTTGAAGGATTGCCCAGACATGTCTCCACCCATGCAGCAGGAGTGGTCATCTCTAAAGACCCATTAATTAATTCTACACCCTTACAGGAGGGCAGTGGAGTAATGCCACTGACTCAATACACGATGGGAGATGTTGAGGCAGTTGGGTTACTAAAAATGGACTTTCTCGGATTGAAAAATCTGACTATTTTATCTGATTGTTTAAAGTATACTCAGAGTCTAAAAGGGTCGATCGAAAATAAATTAGCGCAAATTCCGCTTAACGATCTAGAGACGCTTGAATTATTCAAGGCTGGAGAAACGAATGGGATCTTCCAGTTCGAATCAAGTGGGATTCAACGGGTCTTGAAAAAACTGGAACCTTCATCGTTTGAAGATATAGTCGCAGTGAATGCGTTGTACAGACCAGGACCAATGGAACAAATCGATCATTTTATTGCACGAAAAAAAGGCCTGGAGCCCATTCATTATGTACATGAAGATTTGAAAGATATTCTTGAAGTTACGAATGGGGTTATTGTCTATCAGGAACAGGTAATGAAAGTAGCCTCCAAGATAGCCGGATACACATTATCTGAAGCAGATATCTTGAGGAGAGCCATCTCTAAAAAGATAAAACAAGAGATAGATGCAGGGCGCAATCAATTTGTTGCTGGGGCCAAGCGAAATGGCTATGAAGAAGAAACAGCTCGATTGATATACGATCATATAGAGCGATTTGCAAATTACGGGTTCAACAGATCTCATGCCGTATCCTATTCTAAACTCGCTTTTCAGCTGGCTTACTTCAAAACGCATTATCCTGCAGCTTTCTTTGTCTCATTGATGCGCTCGACTTCCAACAATAAGGATAAGGTCAAGAGATATATACTTGAGGCAAAGCAGCGCTCAATTTCAATATCAAATCCTGATATCAATAAAAGCGAGACAACTTTTTCCGTCCATGGCCAATCTATTATTTTTGGATTAGACAGTATAAAAGGATTGAGGAACGATTTTATCACCCATATTGTTAGTCAGAGAAAGCGGCAGGGATCGTATACAGACCTATTGTCCTTTATCAGTCGAATCGACTCCAGATGGCGAAAAGAACAGACGCTGTTGCCGTTGATCAAAGCTGGCTGTTTTGATCAGCTGGGAGAGACCAGACAGACATTGATTCAATCGCTTGCTTCTATAATCGATAGTATTAACATGAGTAATGGAAACATGGAATTGTTTGAATCGCTCGCACCCAGACTTGAGAAAATGGAGGAGTTCAGTTTCAACGAAAAGTTGAAACAGGAATATGAGGTGACTGGCTTTTATTTGTCAGGGCACCCTACAGAACACTACACTAAAAAGAGTAGTCAGTTTCTGACCGTCTCAAAAACTGGAGAGATCCATGATTTCATCATTCAAGTGGAATCTATAAAAAAAATCCAGACTAAACGCGGAGAACCAATGGCATTCATGGCTATATCCGATTCATCTGGAGAAGCGACAGCCATTTTATTTCCTGACATGTACAGAAAAGTGTCGAAACTTTGTAAAGAAGAGGCTTTACTGGTTGTGACTGGAAAAGCCGAATGGAAGAAAGATGAGCTTAATATAATTGTCAATAAAGTGAGCCCTCTGACTGCTGAATCGGGAAGCAGCCTATCCTTATATATTAGATTCAACGACCTGAGCAGTGAAAAAGAAGTATTAAACAGGGTTTTATCGGTTCTGACCGAGTATAAAGGAGAGACCCCGGTGATCATATATGATGCTGCTGCTAAACGAACAGAGAAACTGAAATCAAAATACAATGTGTCTGCAGATGAAGAATGTGTGATGAAGTTGACAGAATTGCTGGGTCAAAACAATGTAATTGTAAAATAATTACTAAAAATCACATCTATATCTGTATTTTAAAAGACAAGTATGCTTAAAAATGATAAGATAATAGATGGATGTAAATAAATGATGGTTTAAAGTGGAATATCTTGAAGGTGATTACATTCACTGCTAACAAGGTGTTTTACATATTTCAACTGTTAAAACGGTTGGAAATGAAGAAAATTTGCATTGAAGGTGGATTAATGATGAAAAGAATTGGTGTCCTAACTAGTGGAGGAGACGCTCCTGGCATGAATGCGGCCATACGAGCCGTTGTCAGAAAAGCGATTCATGAAGATGTTGAAGTTTACGGAGTGAATTATGGCTTTGCCGGATTGGTAGCGGGTGACATTAGAAAGTTAACGCGTAGAGATGTCGGCGATATGATTCAGCGCGGAGGAACATTCCTATACTCTGCAAGATACCCTCAGTTTGCGACTGAAGAGGGGCAATTAAAAGGAATTGAACAGCTCAAGCGTTTTGGTATCGAAGGGCTGGTTGTTATTGGAGGTGACGGATCTTACCGCGGAGCGTATGCACTGACAAAACGTGGTTTCCCTTGTATAGGTATTCCGGGAACAATCGATAATGATATCCCAGGGACTGATTACACTATCGGTTTTGATACGACTATAAACACAGTCCTGGACGCATTGGACAGAATAAGAGACACTGCGACTTCTCATGTGCGTACTTTTGTTATTGAGGTAATGGGACGAGATGCAGGAGATATTGCACTTTGGACAGGCGTCGCCAGTGGGGCGGAACAAATTATCATACCTGAAAAAGGGTTTGATATCACCAAAGTGGCTGAAAACATTCGTGAGGGTAGAGAAAAAGGCAAGAAACACAGCATCATCATCCTTGCTGAAGGCGTTATGGGCGGGAATGAATTTGCTGAAAAACTTGATGCCATCGATAACTTCCATGTTAGAGTGACCGTTCTTGGGCACGTACAGCGTGGCGGATCACCTACTGCTAGAGATAGAGTTTTAGCTTCAATGTTTGGAGCTAAAGCAGTTGACGTTCTGAAAGAAGGCAAAGGTGGAGTATGTCTGGGTCTCGTTAATGAAAAAATAGTTGTACGCGATATTGTTGAAACACTGGATAACATGACCCATACACCTAATCTTGATTTATATAAACTGAACGAAGAAATTTCTAACTAGCAAGACTTTATTCAGATAAAGAATCAGACTTTAATCATCATTTATAAATAAAAGATAGACCAAATATAAATAATAGGAGAGTATATATAATGAAAAAGACTAAAATAGTTTGTACCATTGGCCCTGCTAGTGAATCATTAGATACATTAGTGAAATTGATTGAAGCTGGAATGAACGTTGCACGTTTGAACTTTTCACACGGAGATCACGAAGAGCACCTAGCTCGCATCGTAAATATTCGCAAAGCTTCTGAACAAACAGGTAAAATGGTTGGAATCATGTTAGATACAAAAGGTCCTGAAATCAGAACCAACAACATGAAGGACGGCAAAATAACCATTACTAAAGGAGATACTGTCAGAGTATCGATGAATGAAGTTGAAGGAACAAACGAACGTTTTTCAGTTACTTATGCTGAATTAATCAATGATGTTACACCTGGTTCAAGTATTTTGCTGGATGATGGACTGATCAACTTATTAGTAACCGATATTGATCGTGACAACGAAGATATTGTTACAACTGCTCAAAATACTGGTATCCTTAAAAACAAAAAAGGTGTAAACGTACCTGGTGTTTCAGTTAACCTTCCTGGTTTAACAGACAAAGATAAATCTGATATTCAGTTTGGCTTAGACAACAATGTGGATTACATTGCTGCGTCATTTGTAAGACGTCCTTCTGATGTACTGGAAATTACTGAAATCCTTGAAAAACAAGATAAAATGCACGTTCAGATCATTCCAAAAATAGAAAACCAAGAAGGTGTCGATAATTTAGAAGAAATCCTGGCGATTTCTGATGGGTTAATGGTAGCTCGTGGAGACCTCGGAGTGGAAATTCCAACTGAGGACGTGCCGATCGTTCAAAAACGTATGATCAGCTTATGTAACAATGCAGGTAAGCCAGTAATTACAGCGACTCAAATGCTGGACTCTATGCAGGCTAATCCACGTCCAACAAGAGCAGAAGCATCAGACGTTGCGAATGCGATTTTCGATGGATCAGACGCAATCATGCTTTCAGGAGAAACAGCAGCTGGAGACTACCCTGTAGAATCTGTTCAGACAATGTACAACATTGCTATGCGTACTGAGGCAGCATTGATTAATCAGGATGCATTTGCACTTAAAGCATATGATCAAAACGACATGACAGAAGCAATAGGTCAGGCCGTCGGTCACACAGCTAAAAACTTGAATATTGCGACTATCGTTGCAGCAACTGAATCTGGACATACTGCACGTATGATTTCTAAATTCAGACCTAAAGCTGATATTCTAGCTGTTACATTCAGCGAAGAAACTGCTAGAGGATTAGCATTACAGTGGGGTGTTCAACCAACTGTTTCAGAAAAACCAACGTCTACTGATGATATGTTCAACCTCGCTACTCAGACAACTGTTGAAAAAGGGTATGCGAAAGAAGGCGATTTGATCCTGATTACTGCAGGTGTTCCAGTTGGAGAAAGAGGAACAACCAACGTTATGAAGATTCAATTAATCGGATCAAAATTGACAAGCGGACAAGGTGTCGGATCTGAATCAGTCATTGGTAAAGCAACTGTTGCGTTTTCAGCTGAAGAAGCAATGGAGAAAGCTATCGAAGGCGGAATCCTGGTTGTTAAGAATACAGACAAAGATTACTTGCCGGCTATTGAAAAATCAGCAGCAATCGTAGTTGAACAAGGCGGATTGACTTCTCACGCAGCCGTTATTGGTATTGCAATGGGCATTCCTGTTATCGTATCAGCAGAAAATGCTACAGAACTGATTGAGCAAGGCGAACTGATTACTGTCGATGCAAGACGTGGAATAATCTACCGCGGAGCTACAACAGCAATCTAATTATAGAGATTAAAAGTACTGTTTAAAAAAATGATGAGATAATGATTGATAGGATTCGGACAACCTTGGTTAATTGACTCAGCTGTCCTCTAAAATTCTGTAAAGTCATTATCTCATTTTTTACTTATACTAAGAAGGAGTTCAAAATGAATACTAATTTAGCAAATGAAATGACTGGGATTGTTATTGATAAAAATGACGACCAGCTATTTGTTCAAAAAAATGGGGTTACCTATAAAGTACTCTCTAATGAAACTGCGGAAATAGGGGATGTCCTCCAGGGATTCGCCTATTCAGATAAAAGTGGTCAGTTAGTTTTTACAACCAAAATACCAACCATTCAACAGAATATTTACGGATGGGGTGAAGTTGTTAAAGTAAACCATAACCTCGGAGTATTTGTTGATATCGATTGGGAAGATAAAGATGTGGTTGTATCCATGGATGATCTTCCGACTGAAGGGCGGTTATGGCCAAAAGAAGGAAACAAGCTGTTTGTCTCCGTTTCTGTTGATGCGAAAGACCGTATCTGGGGAGTGTTAGCTGACGATGAACTGTTCTTTGACGACTATGTTGAAGGAACCAAAGACATGCATAACCATAATGTCACAGGTGTTGTCTTCCATTTAAAAAAGAGTGGAACTTATGCGATAACAGAAGACAAACACATCTTGTTTATTCATCCGAGCGAACGTGAAAAAGAGCCACGTCTGGGCGAAACGGTTACAGGCCGAGTGATTGGCCTTAGAGAAGATGGCGTGTTATATACATCACTTAAACCAAGGGCCCATGAAGTAATGGAAGAAGATTCGCTTATGCTTCTTGAAATGCTGAAACGATCAAGTGATCACAGCATCCCTTTCCATAATAAAACAGATCCTGAAGTCATCAAAACACAATTTGGAATCAGTAAAGGACAGTTTAAACGAGCTGTCGGGCGTTTGATGAAGCAGGGACTAGTTGAGCAGGACGATTTTGGTACTAATTTAATCAACATCCCAGAAGATGACTAGAATTTTAGTTGAGACTTATCTTTGATTATTTTATACTTGGATTATCAAAGTCTATATAATCAGGGAAGCAGATAGTCATTATTATTCGAGGGAGTTCAGTATGAAAAAATTAGACTCTTCATTTAAAATAATTAAACAGAAACTTTATGAAGCCGGCTTTAAATTAACTCCACAAAGGGAGCTGACTGTTGAAGTCCTGCTTGAAAAAGAGAAAGACCATTTAAGTGCTGAAGAAATATATCTATTAGTCAAATCGAAAAACACGGGTATTGGATTAGCGACAGTCTATCGAACGCTTGAAATTCTGACAGAACTGCAGATTATTAATAAGCTGACCTTTCAGGATGGCATTGCCCGCTACGATTTAAATATGAACAGCGAGAAACACCAGCATCATCATTTGCTGTGCCTCAAATGTGGACGAATCGAAGAAGTTAAACAGGATATGCTGTTTGAAATCGAAAAAGAAATTGAACGGGATTATCAGTTTATTGTTAGAGATCATCGTTTGACATTTCATGGCTTATGTCGCAATTGTTCAACTATTCAGCAAACTAGTGAGGGATAAAGATGCTCGATAGCAGGCCACTGGAAGATTACCTGGTATTTTTAAAAATCGAAAAGGGATTGGCTCTGAACACGATAGAAAGTTACAAGAGAGATATCGATCATTATGTCGATTTTCTGACTAAACAGAATATTACGAGCTGGGAGGAGATTGATCGATATATTCTCCTCTCTTTCTTTAGCGATGAAAGGCAATCGGCTAAATCAGACAATACAGTCATCAGACAATTTTCAAGTTTGAGAAAATTTCATCAGTATTTGAAACAGGAAGGCTTTGCTCAGGAAGATCCGATGCTTTTTGTTAAAACACCTAAAAAGGCTGAAACATTACCCAAAATCATTTCGATGGAAGATATCGACCGATTGCTTCAGACACCAGATACCACTAAGCCGTTAGGGATAAGAGACAGGGCTATTTTGGAAGTCCTGTATGCTACCGGGCTTAGAATAACAGAATTGATTGAATTGACTACTGAAGAAATCCACCTGTCAATGAAGCTGATTCAAATTGTGGGTAAAGGGAACAAGGAAAGACTGATTCCCATTGGTGAACTAGGGTGCAAGTGGCTTGACTATTATATGGAGAGCGCTCGGCCTTATCTGATGAGCAAATCAACTAAAGAGACTACAGTGATTTTTCTCAATTCCAGAGGTGCACCTTTATCGCGTCAAGGTGTCTGGAAAAAAATTAGGCAGATCAAGCAGGAAGCGGGCATAAAAGCGCCAATATCACCTCATACGCTCAGGCACTCTTTTGCCACTCATCTCCTTGAAAATGGGGCAGATTTGAGGGTTGTTCAGGAGTTGCTGGGTCATTCTGATGTGTCCACTACTCAGATTTATACTCATATTTCTAAACATCGTTTGAAAGATATTTATGGGAAATACCATCCAAGAGCATAACTAGATGAGTATACGCTAAAATATTTATCATAAAAGAGCTTGAGTACCGAGTATTCTTGCTTTTCTGGAGGACCTGATTTATTCTGAGAGAAAGACTTAAGGAGGAAAAAAGATGTCATTTAAGAAAATACATTTACTGGTTCTCGATTCAGTTGGGATTGGTGAAGCGCCAGATGCAAAAGCATTTAATGATGAAGGGTCTCATACCCTGGGCCATATTGCAGAAAAGGCTGGTTTAAAGCTGCCTAATATGCAGAAAATGGGACTGGGTAACATTGAGTCTATTAAAGGAATCGATTCAGTTAATGAAACGTCCGGTTATTTTACAAAATTAGAAGAAAAATCTGTCGGAAAAGATACAATGACGGGCCACTGGGAACTTATGGGCTTACATATCGATAAACCGTTTCGTGTCTTTCCGGAAGGTTTTCCGGATGATCTGATCAATCAGATTGAAGAACACACTGGACGGAAAATAGTGGGAAACAAACCGGCATCCGGTACTGAAATCATCGATGAGTATGGTGAGCATCAAATGAAAACAGGAGATCTGATTGTCTATACATCAGCTGATCCCGTTCTTCAAATCGCAGCTCACGAAGAGGTTATCCCGTTAAGTGAATTATATGATATCTGTGAATATGTGAGAGAGCTGACTAAAGATGATCCTTATATGATTGGTCGAATCATTGCTCGTCCTTATCTCGGAGAACCGGGTAATTTCACTCGCACAAGCAATCGTCATGACTATGCTTTAGATCCTTTCGGAAAAACAGTTCTTGATTCGCTCAAAGAGGACGGGAAAGATGTCATTGCAGTAGGCAAGATAAATGACATTTTCAATGGTCAGGGACTTACAGAATCAGTGCGTACAAAATCTAATATGGATGGCGTAGATAAGCTGCTGGATGTCATGAAAAAAGATTTCAATGGCTTGAGCTTCACTAACTTAGTCGACTTCGATGCATTATATGGCCACAGACGTGACGTACAGGGCTATAAAGAAGCCCTCGAAGCGTTTGATGCAAGGGTACCTGAACTTATTGAGGGACTTGGAGAAGAAGACCTTTTGATGATCACGGCTGATCACGGTAACGATCCGACTCAACCTGGCACGGATCATACTAGAGAGTTTGTTCCATTATTAGTATTTAGTCCTGGATTAAAAGAAGCTAAAGCTCTTCCTCAAGGATATTTTGCTGATATAAGTGCGACGATAGCTGAAAATTTCGGGGTTCAGAGCACTGGATTCGGAGAAAGTTTTTTAAAGCACATAAAATAAGCGTATAAACTAAGGAGATAATTACATGAATGAAACATACACAATTGCAATTGAAAAAGCAGCAGAATTTTTAAAAGAAAAAGGGATGGAAAAACCTGAAATCGGATTGATACTAGGTTCCGGACTAGGTGAGTTAGCTGATGAAACAACTGATTCTATAGAGGTCCCATATGAAGATATTCCTGGATTCCCTGTTTCAACTGTTGAAGGACATGCAGGTAAGCTAGTATACGGAACCTTAGGTGGCCGAACAGTTTTAGCTATGCAGGGTCGTTTTCACTTCTATGAGGGGTATAGCCTGCAGGAAGTAACGTTTCCTGTCCGAGTCATGAAAGCTTTAGGTGTGACATCACTTGTGGTTACCAACGCTGCAGGTGGGGTAAATGAAAACTTTACACCTGGAGATTTAATGATTATTACTGATCATATCAATATGACGGGTGGGAATCCATTACTTGGGCCTAACAACAACTCGTTTGGTCCGCGCTTTACTGATATGAGCGTTGCTTATGACAAAGGCTACCAATCCATTGTCGAAGACGTTGCAAAAGAGAACGGTATAGCTATTCAAAAAGGGGTATATCTGGGACTGACCGGTCCGACTTACGAAACACCAGCAGAGGTCAGAATGGTCAGAACACTTGGTGGAGATGCTGTTGGGATGTCTACTGTACCTGAAGTCATCGTTGCTCGTCACGCCGGATTAAAAGTGGCAGGTATATCTTGTATCACCAACTACGCGGCAGGGATGCAGGAATCACTTAACCATGACGAAGTTGTTGAAGTGACGACGAGGGTTAGAGATTCGTTTAAAACACTAGTAAAAGAAGTTATTACAAAATTATAATAAACCCTATACTCACTAGGAATAATAATAGTTTATTCCGATTCGGAGGAGTTTCTATGGAAAGTGTAGAAACTTCTCCGTTCTTTTGTTTTATTATCCTCAGAAAAGAATTAATGAATCAAATGAGAAAACCCTTTGTTTTTCTTGTATCATCATCATCAGTTTGATTTTTAATCAAGATGTAGGTATGATATTCATGAGTGAATTTTTGAACGTAAAAAAACAAAATAACGATTAAATTATACTAGAAATGTGGGATAACATGAGTAATTCTTCACTGAAAGAAAGATTGATGGAAAATATGTCGGTTAATGCTTTAAATCATCTGGAAATCAGCAACACCGATACAACCAAACTGGCAGAAAAATATGGAACACCCCTGTATGTATACGATCTATCGCTTATAAAGAAGAGAATCCAGTCATTTAAAGATGCGTTCTCTAAGTATGAGAACAAAACGCAGGTGGCATATGCCAGTAAAGCCTTCTCGTCTCTTGCGCTATACGAAATACTTGCAGATGAAGATGTATCGCTGGACGTCGTATCAGGCGGCGAGCTATTTCTGGCTCTGAAGGCTGGCTTCCCCGCGGAACGTATTCATTTTCACGGTAATAACAAATCCTATCAGGAACTGACCGAAGCTATTGAACATAGCATTGGCTGTATAGTAGTAGATAATTTTACTGAACTGTCTATGCTGGATGAGATTACCCGACAGTTAAGCGCTAAGGTAGATGTTTTGATCAGGGTAACTCCCGGTATCGAAGCTCACACGCATGAATATATCACTACGGGGCAGGAAGATTCTAAATTCGGCTTTAACCTGTCATCAGGGCAAGTAGAGAGAGCCATCGAAACGCTTCAGGAGTCTCCCTATATTAATGTTATCGGGCTGCATGCTCACATTGGCTCTCAGATATTTGAAGTTGAGGGTTATAAAGCTGTCATTGGCAAGTTAATGGAGAAAGCTGATGAATGGAAGTCTATATATGATTTTGACTTGAAAGTCTTGAATGTGGGAGGCGGTTTTGGCATCCGGTATACTCAAGAGGATAAACCTCTGCCACTTGAAGTTTATGCGGAAGCCATCATGACTGCAGTGAAAAAAGAAGCTGATCAGTTTGATTTGACTCTACCAGAAATCTGGATCGAACCAGGTAGAAGCATAGTTGGCGAAGCCGGGACAACACTTTATTCAATCGGAACTGAAAAAGCGATTCCTGATGTCAGAAAATACATTTCAATTGATGGGGGAATGGCAGATAATATTCGTCCGGCGCTCTATCAGGCAAAGTATACTGGTGTATTAGCCAATAAAGTAATAGAAGACCACCTTGAGACTGTTTCAGTAGCAGGAAAAGCCTGTGAAAGTGGCGATATGCTGATATGGGATATAACGTTACCCCAAGCGACTGCTCAAGATATACTGGCTGTTTTCAGTACAGGGGCTTACGGTTATTCAATGGCCAGTAATTACAATAGACTGCCCAGACCTGCAGTTGTTTTCGTGGAAAATGGACACGATTGGCTGGCAATTAAACGTGAGTCTTATCAGGATTTTCTTAATCTTGAGGTCAGCAGCAAATGAACAGTTTGAGAAATAGGAGGGCATACTATGCTCGTTAAATATAAAGCGGACTACCAAAAGATTTCAATGGGATTGCTTTCTTATGTACCTGATTTGAAAGATACCAGTCGGTTGACGAAAGAGATGCAGTGGTATGAACAAGAAGAAAACAGACAGCTTTATCTATGGAAAAGCCAGGAAACTGGAGATTTCGTAGGGGTTGTCGGTGTAGAAGAAGATGACGAGATTATTCTTCTGAGGCATATTGCACTCAATCCTTCATATAGAGAAGAAGGGATGTCTTTCAGTATTCTGACAGCTCTCTCTAATAAGTGTTTGCCAAAGAAAATTGTTGGGACACTTGAAACAGCTTCTCTGGTGACCAAATGGCAAAAAGAATCAGATAAAAGCGAATGAAGTGGGGATAACGATGAATGAGAAATGGAAAGTGAATCTGGAGGTCTTTGAAGGTCCTCTCGATTTACTCTTACATTTGATAAATAAATATGAAATCGATATTTATGATATCCCCATAAAAGATATTACAGACCAGTATCTGAATTATCTTCATGCGATGCAGCTGCTGCGGCTGGACGTAGCTGGGGATTATTTAGTTATGGCTGCTACACTGATGTCTATAAAGAGCCAGCTCCTGCTGCCTAGAAATGATGACTGGGAAGAGGAAGGCGAGGCTTTCGATGTTGAAGAAGACTCTATTGAAAAGTTGCAAGAGCGCCTTCTTGAATACCGTAAAATCAAATATGCTTCATCAAAATTAAGTGAGAGCAGAAGTTCGAGAGAAAATTATTACTCTAAACCTCACGCGGATTTGTCACGTTATCAGCAAGCGATTCCGATGAACGCTGGAGAACTGTCGATCGGTCATCTTATCGGCGCATTTAGTGATATGTTAAAAAGAAAACAGTGGGATGAGCCCCAATCCAATACGATAAATCTTGAAGAAATTACAATCAGCGACAAAATAATATGGCTTGAGCAGACTTTCAAACAGAATAGTAAGAGATTATCATTTAGTCAGTTGTTTACATCACCTTCAAAGAGAGAATTTGTTGTAACCTTTCTTGCTGTACTTGAGATGATCAAGGAGAATAGATTGCTGATCGAACAAACTGAGAGTTTTGGAGAAATTTTTTTAAGTGCTGTAGAGGCTTAACGAAAGGATGTACACTTAGAGATGAATGAATTAGCCGCGTTTGAAGCCCTCCTCTTTGTATCTGGTGAAGAAGGGATTTCTTTGAATGAACTAGCGCAGTTAACTAAATCGACTGCTGACCACACGTTGTTGTGTCTGAAGAAGCTTGAAAATAAATATAATAAAGACGACCACAGCGGCTTGACTTTAATTGAAACTGCTGAGAGTTATCGACTGGTAACGAAGAAAACTGTCTCTTCTATTATTCAAATGTATGCACAGTCTCCACTAAGTAAAAAGTTAAGTAAAGCCTCTATTGAGACACTCGCTGTGATAGCATACAAGCAGCCGATTACACGAATGGAGATCGAAGAAATTAGAGGAGTACAGCTCGCTTCCAGTCTGCAGAAATTAAAACTGCGTAACCTTATTCAGGAAATCGGACGATTGGATGCACCAGGCAAACCTGTTTTGTACGGAACGACAGATTATTTCTTAGATTATTTTGGATTAAATGATTTAACTGAATTACCAGAATTGGAAGTAGAAGAAGAATTAACCAGTCAGAGCTTGTTCGATGAGCCTATGGACTTATGATTCAAATTAGATTGGGATATGGAGGCAAACGTTTATGGAACGTTTACAAAAAGTAATGGCGCACGCGGGTGTAGCTTCAAGACGGGCATCAGAAAAGCTCATTGAAGAAGGCCGCGTCAAAGTAAATGGCACAGTAGTAAAAGAAATGGGGTTGAATGTTAGAAGTTCAGATGTGATTTCAGTAGATAATGTTCCGATCACTCAGGAACAGAAGTATTATTTCCTGTTGAACAAACCAAGAGGGGTCATTTCAAGTTCTGATGATCCAAAGGGAAGGAAGACTGTTGTTGACTTCTTCTCAGGAATTGATCACCGGGTTTATCCTGTCGGACGCCTCGATTACGATACGACAGGCGTCATTTTAGTCACTAATGATGGAGAGTTGACCAATCAGTTGACTCACCCGAGTTATGGAGTAGAAAAAACGTATATTGCAAAAGTCGAAGGACTGATCAACAAAAAGGCAATCAGCCAGCTTGAAAAGGGAGTTGTGATTGACGGCTATAAAACACAGCCTGCTAAAGCCCGTATTATCGATATTAATCCTAAAACTAAAACCAGTCTGGTTGAATTAGTCATTCATGAGGGTAAAAATCATCAAGTGAAAAAAATGCTGAAAGCTGTCGGTTATCCAGTAGAGAAGCTGAATCGTGACAAGTATGCGTTTCTTACGGCAGAAGGTCTTTTATCAGGGGAATGGCGTGAACTCAAACATTATGAAGTCAATAAGTTGAAACAGCTTGTTGATGAGTCATACTCGTCATAGGAATAAGGCGAAATGATTGGAAGTATGGGCATGCTTTCGTTATAATAATACTCAAGAGATCACTGTCATTACGTGAAAGTGATAAACCCACTATGATTTAGAGGAGTGTCTTAAAGTGACCGAAGAGACTATTCAAGGGAACCAGAAAAAATTATTAGTCGTTGATGATGAAGACAGAATCAGACGGTTATTAAAAATGTATTTGGAAAAAGCGGATTATGATATAGACGAAGCTGAAAATGGTAGAATTGCGCTCGATATGGCAATGGAAAATGAATACGATCTTATTCTTTTAGATGTGATGATGCCTGAAATGGATGGTATTCAAGTAGCTGAAGAGATTAGAAAAGAAAAAGAAACACCTATTATGATGCTGACTGCAAAAGGAGAAGAATTAAATCGTATACAGGGGTTTGAAGTCGGTGTTGATGATTATATCGTCAAGCCATTTAGTCCCAGAGAAATTGTGCTGCGAGTAGCGGCAATCATTAAAAGAACGCGTTCTGCTTCCGGCGCATCAGATTTAGGTGGAGACGTTTCAGACACGCTGAAATTGCCGCATCTGGAAATCGATAATGATTCCAGGAGAGTTACTGCGGACGGAAAAACGGTAAATCTTACGCCTAAAGAGTATGATTTACTTCATTACCTTATGTCTGCTCCTGATCAGATATTTGGAAGAGAGCAGTTGCTTCGTGAAGTGTGGAAGTATGAGTTTTTCGGTGATTTGAGAACTGTTGATACTCATGTCAAACGCTTACGTGAGAAACTGAAGAAAGAATCAGATATTGCGGCTAAAATGATTGAAACCGTTTGGGGACTGGGTTACAAACTGAATTCATATCCTCATGAGGAAGAGGAGTAACCGTCATGAAAATTAATGTAGTCGCGATAAGAATCTGGCTCATTACTTTTGGGATCACACTATTCTCTTTTATTGCTACTACCTTTTTCTATGGTGTATTTTATTCCCAGCAAATTAAAGAAACGTTTATGAACGATTTTGAAGAAATCATAATGAATGTGGAACGCTTAGCCATTGCGGATCCACATTTTTTAATAGAAAGTATTGAACCCATCAATAATCTGCACTCCAGTATTCATTTTGCCATTTTAACTGAGCCGGATGAATATGAATCGCCAGAGGCATGGCTGTATCCTTTTCCATCTGATGTAATGGAAACTATGTTGAATAAGCCCGAAATCACTGAAAATTTCCAGCCGACTTCAGTCCCGTTATTTCTTCGGTCAGACGAGGATGATACGATGCGCTATAATATTCCATTTGTGTTTCGTGTCCTGCCACCTGAATCTGAAGAGGAAGAGTTGCTTTTGTATTCCTATGCGGATTTATCCTTTTTAATCGCTATTGAAAGGCGGATGGCTATTGTCATTTCTGCGTTGATTGGATTACACTTACTTATCGCGGCTTATTATTATATGTATCTCAAAAAGAATATATCAGAACCCATTAATGCAATGACAAATATAGCTTTTGACTTTGCACGGGATGATTTCAGCCACCAGCTGCCCATTGCCGGCCGGGATGATTTATCCGAATTGGCCATGGCAATGAATAAGATGGGGCATTCGCTGGAAACAAACCGAACAGTCGTCAAACAGGAGAAAGAACTGCTGTCTCACATCATGGACAATATTGAGACAGGAATACTCTATTATGATTCTGATTTGACCTTACTGCTGTCTAACCCTGTCGGAGATCTTTTCCTTACACAGTATCAGATAGAGCGGACAAATTTTTCTGAGGAAGAAGAATTTGTCAATCTAGGAGATGAACTGAGAAAAGTGATAAACGGAAAAAAAATCAGAGAATTTACGATTGAAATGGAAGAATCCTATCATCATGTAACGGTATTACCTTTAGTAGATGACTTGACCGAAGATTTACGTGGTGTACTAGTTTCTACCAGAGACTTGACTAAAGAACACAGGCTGGATAAGATGCGTGTCGATTTCATTAATAACATTTCGCACGAACTGAGAACGCCATTAGTTATGGTTCAAGGGTATAGTGAAGCCATACTTGATGATGTTGCAGAAAGTACCGAAGAGAAAAAAGAAATGGCCACAATCATCCGGGATGAATCGCAAAGAATGAACCGAATGGTGAATGAAATGCTGGATCTCTCTCGAATGGAAGCCGGCTATATTGAACTTCAGAAAACAGAAGTCAATTTAAACACGTATCTAAGAAGTCTCTTGTTTAGATTTGACAAGATGGCGAATGAATCGGAAATGTCTCTGCAACTGGACACTCCAAAAGAATCAGTCAACCTGGTGATGGATAAGGATAAAATGGATCAGGTTTTCGTGAACTTAATCAACAATGCTATAAGACACACTAGTATGACGGATAAAGATGAGCGAGTCGTGACGCTTCAGTTATTCAATGAGATCGATCTGAATGAAATAGTGATGGTAGTCAAAGATACAGGAACTGGTATTCCTGAAGATGATTTGCCTTACATTTTTGATCGATTCTTCAAGGCTGATAAATCAAGAAACAACTATTCGTTTAATGCGAATGGAACAGGAATTGGCCTGTCACTGGTTCAGAATATAGTTGAAGCTCATGAGGGATACATGGAAGTAGAGTCTGTATTAGGAAAAGGTGCATCCTTTATTATTCATTTACCAATCATGTCACTTCGAGACGAACTAACTGATCAAGATTGATTTGACCGATTGTTCACTAATTAACAATCGGTACTTGACCGTATTAAAAATATCTAGTATAATAATGACAGAATTTAATATTATGATTCATCTTCAGGGGCAGGGTGCAATTCCCTACCGGTGGTAATAGTCCACGAGCGATTTATTTTGCTGAACTGGTGTAACTCCAGTACCGACAGTACAGTCTGGATAAAGAAGATGGAGCACTTTGACTGAACCTTATTCTGTCTTTTTGCTCTGTTTGTGACCTGAAGTGGGGAACAAACAGAGCTTTTTATATACCCACTTCAAAATCAGACGACAGCCAAAGACAGTTAGAATCAGCCTACAGCGCTCACCCTATGCAGGATGAATCCTTTCAGGAGGATTTATTATGACAAGTAACAAGACAAAAAAACTGGTTGGAATCGCTATGCTGGCTTCTCTGGCGTGGGTTATCTCAATGATATCTTTTCCGGTTCTTCCGGGATCGCCTTTTTTAAAGATAGACTTTAGTGACCTGGCTGTATTATTCGGGATGTATATTTATGGACCTTTAGCAGGAGTCGCTATTGCCTTTATTCGCTCCTTGCTGTCCTACGCTCAAAAAGGGGGAGAGATGGGCTTCCCTATTGGAGATACGGCAGCTTTTATCGCCACACTCTCATACACACTTCCCCTCTATTTATATGTATCTAAAAGAGGTTTGGATGTCAAAAATAAAATTGCGGCTACTGCAATTGCCAGTACCTCATTGACTGTCATGATGTCACTTGCCAACTGGCTGTTTATCGCTCCGGCTTATATAGCAGTTATGGGCTTTAGTGTAGGGCCTATGAGAACTTACCTGCTGCTGGCTATTATCCCGTTCAACTACATCAAAGGCATACTGGTGTCGATCGTATTCTTTGTTGCCTTTGCCAAACTAAAAACTTGGCTTGATAAAACACGAAAAAAACAGAACCGAAAGAAAAATACTAACTATGCTGTAACCAACTCCAATTAAATGTTTATCACAGAAGTGCGTCAAAAAGTAGTCTTTTAAACTTAGGCCTTCAGCCTGAGAAAAGAGCCCTTTTGCTGATGCACTTTTTTTGCATTTATATTAATAAGGATTGGGCAGTTAACTAAATGACCAATCGAGCAAAATAGTCTATTATACCCTTAATTACACAACCCATTTGGTGTATTGTAAGGTAAAGAAAGTAAAGTTTAAATAAATCCTCAAGAGTTAGGGTGAAGGTATGACTAATGATTTTTTTCTTGACTACATAATTTTCTTGTTTACTCAACAAACGAGGGTGACACCTAAACAACTGGCATTAATTGCTTCGGGTAAGCGCACACCCTCAAATCTATTTACTGCAGAAAAAAACGAGTTGCAGGGGTTGTTTAATTCTCCCATACCGTATACAGAATCAGAATGGCGGCAGTACCTGAAGAGACTTTCGGAGACTGGAAATCTGATTGAGGATGGGGACTTTTTTCTAATATCAGCTAGTGGTCTGAAGAAGAAAAAGGAGGTAAAGCACCGGTATCCTTTTTTAAATGATATTCCCTCATTAGCTCATTCACAGACCAGAAAAGAATTTTGGAGCTGGTTTATATTTGTCAGTCAGATTATTTCTGAATTAAGTTACACTAACAGCCGCTATATTCCCTCTATCAGTGACTATTTCAGGCAAAGAGCAATCAAGAAATGGCTGGCTGACCAAGTGGCTGACAGACATAATCTGGTTGGGAAATGGGCAGAAGAGTTAACAGTATTTCTGACAGCTCTTCCTGAACGCTATCGCCATTTTTTGCTTGATCAGCTGACAGGACACGGAAGTGAAGGGTTGACGGAAAGGCAGCTTTGTCAGAAGTATGAAATGGATCCGATAGAAATTGGGATAAGCTTAAACCACCTGATGCAGGAGCTGTATGAAAAACGTGATGCATTTCCTTTATTTGACTCGCTTTGGATCGAAGTTCATTTATTCTGCCATGAAGGGTTAAGTGAAAGCGCCTGGAAGAGTATTCAGCTGCTGAATCGCGATTATACAATCGATCAAGTAGCAAGTATGAGAAAACTAAAGGAAAATACGATCAAAGAGCATATACTGGAAAATGTACTGGTGAACCCTTGTAACCCGATCCAGCAGTATATCCCTGAATCGATTTACATTTACTTAAAGGAGTCATTTAAAGAGAATGAAAATCTGACGTATCAAGACGTTAAAATACAGTCACAGACGGTGGAGTTCTTCTGGTTCAGATTAGTAGAGATTGAAAGATTAAGGGTGAAAAGATGTCAGTAAAACATAATGAGCAGGCTAAAGCTATTTTATTTGAAAAATTTGGATTTACTGAGTACAGGGAAGGGCAAGAGGAAGCAATCGCCTCTGCGCTGCAGGGAAACCATTCACTGGTCATGTTGCCGACAGGGACAGGGAAAACGCTGTGTTATCAATTGCCCTCCTATATTTTAGAAGGAACCACACTAATTATTTCACCTCTGCTCTCATTGATGGAAGATCAGGTTGAAAAGATGAAAAGCAACGGGGAAAAATCAGTAGTCGCTCTCAACAGTTTTTTGACTTACTCAGAAAAGAGCCAAATCTTGAAGCGTATAGCAGACTATAAATTTGTCTTTATCTCTCCCGAAATGCTTCAGCAGAGTTCTGTTATCGAGCGACTTAAATCTGTCATGATCGGACTGCTGGTTGTTGATGAGGCTCATTGCATATCACAGTGGGGGATGGATTTCAGGCCGGATTACCTGAAATTGGGGGAGGTCAAGAGTCGGCTGGGGAACCCACTGACCATGGCATTGACTGCCACAGCAGTCGACAAAGTAAGAGAGGAAATCATTAAGGTTCTTGATATTAAGGACAACTTAAACGAAGTGATCTACCCAGTCGATCGACCGTCTATTCAGTTAAGGATTAAACAGTGTCGTAACAATAAAGATGAGGAACTACTCAGTGCTTTAGATGAACTGAAAGGTCCTGGGATCATTTACTTTACCAGCAAAAGACTCGCTGATAAAACGGCAGAGCTGATACGCGCAGAGAAAGGAATTAGAGCAGAAAGTTACCACAGTGATTTGACGAAAGAAGACAAACGTAAAATACAATCTCAGTTTCTGGCTGATAAGCTGTCGATTATCTGTGCGACAAGTGCATTTGGGATGGGGATAGACAAGCCGGATATCCGATTTGTCATTCATTACCACCTGCCCGGAAGTCCTGAGATGTATCTACAAGAGATTGGAAGATGCAGCAGAGATAGAAAGGGTGGAGTGGCCTTGTTACTGTATGAAAAAGGTGATGAGGGTATTCAGATAAGACTGCAGCAGGACAGCCTTCCTGATAAAAACGAACTGAGTTTTGCTTATACCCATTCCGACAAACTAGTGCACCTCAAAGAAGACAGTAAAACAAACATTTCGCGCTATTTTATCAATCAGAAGATTCCATTGGAAGAAGCTTGGGAAAAAATCAGTGACTATCAGCTTAATAAACAGTATCAGCTGAGGACAATGATTGAATATGCCGTGTCAACTGGCTGTAGAAGAAAAATCTTACTGTCGTATTTTAATGAGGAAGTAGCTGTCAGACTGAACGGATGCTGCAGCAGCTGCACTGAATCACTGAGTCTGCCTTACAGTCCTATAGAACCCAAAAAAATAAAACAGAATTATGAAAAAATGTGGCAGGAAAAAGTAAATTTGTTATTTAATTTATAAAGGTAGTCCACTTGAGTAGGGATTCTATGATATAATTAGACTCGAATGGATCGAAAGGAGTATGAATATGAGTAAAAAAGATCGCGAATCAATGGAAGAGCTTTGGTCCAAACGTTTTGACGAAGAAGTGGACTATACAGATGATGAACCAATGTCCAGAAAAGCAAAACGAGAGAGAGAACAAAGTATTTCACCTATTTTAACTGTTATTGTTATTTTTTTGGCCTTATTAATTATATTACCTATTTCAGCGTATGCATGGTTTTCCAATAGAGGGGACCTTTCTGAAGACCCAACTTCACCATCGATCGAACAACCAATGGTCGTCAATGATGATGAAGAAGAGGAATTGGAAGAAGAGCCGGAAGAAGAGGAATTGGTTGAAGAGGAACCGGAAACAGAACCGGAGCCAGAACCAGAGCCAGAGCCAGAACCAGAACCAGAACCAGAACCAGAACCAGAACCAGAACAAACTGAGCCGCCTGCTTCAGAATCTGACAGTGCAGCAGATGAACAATCTTCACCTGAGGAAACACAACCACCAGCTCAAGAAGAGGAAAGTCAGCCTGAGCCAGAAGAACAAACTGGTGAAATGGAATATTACACAGTGAAAGCTGGAGATAATATGTACCGCGTTGCATTGAACCATGGCATGACGACTGAAGAATTGATGCAGTTAAATGGTCTTTCAGATATTACTGTATCTATAGGACAAGAATTACGCGTTAAATAAGAGACTAATAATGAAAGTGTGGTTTATATGACTGAAAATAATTTAACTATTGCCATCGATGGTCCTGCCTCTTCAGGGAAAAGTACAGTTGCAAAAAAAATCGCCGGCGACTTGAATTTGATTTATGTAGATACCGGGGCGATGTACCGGGCTCTTACTTACCAGGCACTGAAAAGCAATGTCAATATTAAAGACGAAAATGCCTTGATGAAACTGCTCCAGGATACAGATATTACTCTTCGTAAAGCTGGTGAAGGTCAGGCAGTCTATGTGAACGAAGTGGAAGTGACTAATGATATTCGTCAGAATAATGTGACGAATACGGTATCAATTGTTGCTGCCCATCCTCGTGTGAGAACTGAGATGGTCGTCAGACAGCAGAAGCTGGCAGAAAACACGGGTGTTGTTATGGATGGACGGGATATCGGGACAGTGGTTTTGCCAAAATCTGATGTCAAAATCTTTCTGGTGGCTAGTGTCATGGAGAGAGCCGAAAGAAGACATAAGGAAAATATTTCGAAGGGGATATTTTCAGACCTGGATCAATTGAAGAAAGATATTGCTGAAAGAGATTATAAAGATTCCACTCGCGAAACATCTCCACTCAAACAGGCAGATGATGCAATCAGAATCGATACTACGACATTATCTATTGAACAAGTGGTGGACAAAGTCAAACAGCTGATCATTTCACGCTCAAAATAAGCCGGTCTATTGCGCTGGAAATGTTTTAGTGGAAATTAAAATATATATTCGGTACAATTAATTGTGTAGAAATTATTGGTATTGGGAGGCATACAAAGATGACAGAAAAAGAAAATAGAAACGAGACAGAAGAACAGGAAGTTATAAATGAAGATGCCGTAGAAACGGCTAATGAACAAGTTGAGGTCAACACACCTGGTGATACATCTCCTGAAGATGTACTAGCAGAAAACGAAGATACTCAAGTTCAGCCAGCTGTGGAATCCGGAAACAACCAGTCCGAGTCTATGTCAGATGTAATGAGAGATGTCGTTGACATTACCCCCGGTGATTTAGTTAAAGGTGAAGTGCTGGTAATCGATAATGACAAGCAAGTCATTGTAGGATTAGGTGGCGGACAGGAAGGGATCATCCCTCCTAGAGAATTGGCTAACGAGCGCTTTGATCATCCGTCAGATATCGTAACAATTGGAGATATCATTGACGTTGTTGTTTTAAGAGATGTTAAAGATAAAGAACAGGGCAGTTTTGTTTTATCCAAAAAACGCGTTGATCAACGTAAAGTTTGGGAAGAACTGCAGGTTAAATTTGATAATAACGAAACAGTTGAAGCACCTGTATCAAGCGTTGTAAAAGGTGGATTGACGGTTGATCTTGGCGTAAGAGGATTCGTTCCAGCTTCTCAGATGGACACATCATTTATCAGTGATTTAAGTCAATTTGAAGGCCAGACCTATACGTTCAAAATCATTGAAATCGATCCAAACGAACGCCAGCTTATTCTTTCCCGTAAAGTTTTACTTGAAAAGGAACAGGCAGCTGAAAAAGAGAAAGCATTGGATAACCTAGAAGAAGGATCAGTGGTTTCTGGTGAAGTCGTTCGCCTGACTAACTTCGGTGCATTTGTAAACGTTGGTGGTGTTGACGGACTGGTTCACATTTCAGAAATCGCACATGAACGCATTGATCATCCTAAAGACAAATTGTCTAAAGGCGACAAAGTGGATGTTAAAATATTGAAAGTCGATAAGGAGCAGGAACGTATTTCATTATCGATCAAAGATACTTTGCCTGGGCCATGGGATAATGCTGAAGAAGAACTGGCACCTGGAACAGTCGTTAAAGGAATTGTTAAACGGGTTACTGA
Source organism: Alkalibacterium olivapovliticus (assembly GCF_003003275.1). Classification (GTDB taxonomy): domain Bacteria; phylum Bacillota; class Bacilli; order Lactobacillales; family Carnobacteriaceae_A; genus Alkalibacterium; species Alkalibacterium olivapovliticum. The sequence goes on along the minus strand of NZ_PVTO01000026.1, from coordinate 8,329 downwards.
CTTCGGTGCTTTTGTTGAAGTTAAACCTGGTGTGGAAGGCTTAGTGCATATTTCTGAAATGGCGCACAAGCACGTGGAAACACCTCATGAAATCGTAGGAAAAGACGAAGAAATTGAAGTGAAAGTTTTAAGCGTCAATCCTGAGGAACAACGTGTGTCATTAAGTATCAAAGCGTTGACTGAAGATACATCTCCAGAACCGGAGACTAAGTCAGCAGCACCTAAACAAGGAAAATCATCTATGAAAAAACCGGATCTTCGTGATGATGATGAAGATGGTGCGTTTACTTTAGGTGATCAGATCGGCGATCAGTTATCCGGCTTCCTGGATAATGACGACGAGTAAGTATCGAAATTAAATCGGTATAGTTTACCGCACCCAACTAAAGCAGGTACTGAGCCTGCCTTAGTTGGGTGTGACTATTTTAAGAAGAACAGTTTTGAGAGAAGGTATATGAATGACGAAACCGACAGTTGCTATAGTGGGAAGACCCAATGTAGGGAAATCCACAATCTTTAACCGTATTGTAGGAGAAAGAATATCTATAGTAGAAGATGTATCCGGGGTAACCCGCGACAGAATATATGCTGATGCCGAATGGCTGGGCAAAGAGTTTTCATTGATTGATACTGGTGGTATCACAATGGAAGATGAACCATTAAATGTACAGATCAGAAATCAGGCGCAAATCGCCATTGAAGAAGCAGATGTCATCATTATGCTGACTAGTGTCAGAGAAGGTGTGACAAATGCAGATGAACAAGTGGCACCGATATTGTTCAAATCCGGCAAACCTATCATACTGGCAGTCAACAAAGCGGATAATCCTGAACTGAGAACAGAAATTTACGAATTTTACTCTTTAGGGTTAGGCAATCCTTATCCTATTTCAGGATCTCACGGATTAGGATTAGGTGACGTTCTGGATGCTGTGATCAAGGAATTTCCTGACTCTACTGAAGAGGAATATGACGAATCGACCATCAAATTCAGTTTGATCGGTAGACCGAATGTAGGGAAATCAAGTCTGGTAAATGCAATCATTGGGGAAGAACGCGTAATTGTTTCTGATATTGCAGGAACGACACGAGAAGCAGTGGATACCCGGTTCGAAACGCAGGATGGCAGAGATTTTGTGATGATCGATACTGCTGGAATGAGAAAAAAAGGAAAAGTCTACGAGAATACCGAAAAATACAGCGTTCTTAGGGCTATGAGAGCCATTGAACGGTCTGATGTGGTCTTATGTGTCATCAATGCGGAAGAAGGCATTAGAGAGCAGGATAAGCGTGTTTTCGGTTATGCTCATGAAGCAGGTAAAGGGATTATCCTGGTAGTCAACAAATGGGATACTGTAGAGAAAGAAACGAACACAATGAAAGAGTTCGAAATGGACGTTAGAGATGAGTTCCAGTATCTAGCTTACGCTCCCATTCTATTTGTCTCTGCAATTTCCAAGAAGAGACTGCATTTATTGCCGGATAGGATCAGCGAAGTCTTTATGAACCGTAATTTACGTATTCAGTCTTCTATCCTGAATGATGTTGTTATGGACGCAGTGGCTACTAACCCGACACCGACTGATAAAGGACGACGATTAAAGATTTATTACACCACTCAAGTTGCCGTTTCACCTCCGACCTTTATTATTTTCGTAAACGATCCGGAACTACTGCACTTTTCTTATGCCAGATATCTGGAAAACAAATTCAGAGCGACTTTCAACTTCGAAGGAACACCCATTCGGATAATTCCACGCAGAAGAAAATAGTTTTCAATCGAATTTAACCGTTTTTTGACCTGGAACAATGGGGAATAAACCAAGAGATTTCTATAAAAGCATTGCAGTATCAAGGATTCTATGGTATCTTTTTAAATGAAATGTCAAGTTTAGACTATTTCACCCAATACATTCGAATACAAAAGAATGTTGTAAGATCGCATGATGATTATTTATCAGAATGCATCGATCTTCTTTTGAGGAGGTGAAAGAATACAATGGCAAATAAAGCAGAATTAATCGAAAAAGTAGCAGCTTCAGCTGACCTTACTAAAAAGGATGCAACTGCAGCAGTAGAAGCTGTTTTTGAAACAATTAAAGACACACTTGCTGACGGAGAAAAAGTTCAAGTAATTGGCTTTGGTAACTTTGAAGTTCGCGATCGTGCTGCACGTAAAGGACGTAATCCTCAAACTGGGGAAGAAATCCAGATCCCTGCAAGCAAAGTTCCAGCATTTAAAGCTGGTAAAGCATTGAAAGATGCGGTTAAATAAAAAGTGTATACTTTTATCTGTCGAGATCATCTGATCTCGGCTTTTTTTTATACTTAGAATCATGATTTAAACAAATCTTCTGGTCAGATAACAGATAACTTATAGACTTTTTAAATTATAAGGTCTCTTAATTGACATAGCCAGGAGATATTAGTACCCTTAATACTGAACAAAAAAAGCCATACGTATATGGCGAAAGGGATGATGATTGGACTATGTCCGCCAAGATAAAAGAGGCTATAAAAAAAGAAGCACAGGAAAAAAACGTCAGATTTTTACGCTTAATGTTCACAGATATTGATGGGGTAATAAAAAATGTGGAAGTGCCTGTCAGCCAGCTGGATAAAGTGATGTCTGACGAAATGGCATTTGATGGATCTTCGATCGACGGCTTTGTAGAAATCGATCAAAGCGATATGAAACTGCACCCTGACTTGGATACCTGGTTGATCTTTCCATGGGAACTAAAGAACAGTGACGGGAAAATTGCACGATTCATTTGTGATGTACACATGCCTGATGGAACTCCATTTGCAGGAGATCCAAGGAATAATTTAAAACGAGTTGTTGAAGACATGAAAGAGCTCGGATTCACTGCCTTTAATCTGGGTCCTGAACCGGAATTCTTCCTTTTTAAATTAGATGAAAACGGCAAACCAAGTAAAACTTTAAATGATAATGGCGGATATTTCGACTTAGCCCCTACGGACCTGGCAGAGAATTGTCGCCGGGATATCGTCCTTGAACTCGAAGCGCTTGGATTTGAAATTGAAGCGAGTCACCATGAAGTTGCTCCAGGCCAACATGAGATCGACTGGAAATATGCTGATGCAGTAGAAGCATGTGATAATATCCAGACTTTCAAGCTGATCGTCAAAACCGTAGCGAGAAAACATGGACTGCACGCAACTTTTATGCCTAAACCAATTGAAGATATCAGCGGATCAGGCATGCACTTTAATATGTCTCTTTTCAATGAAGATGGCAATGCTTTTTATAAAGAAAATTCAGAAGAAGGATTAAGCGATACAGCCTACCAGTTTATAGCAGGCCTTCTGGATCATGCTCAAGCGTATACTGCTGTAGTCAATCCGATCGTTAATTCCTATAAACGTTTAACTCCGGGATTTGAAGCTCCTGTCTATGTCGCCTGGTCAGGCACGAACAGATCCCCTCTGATACGTGTCCCCTCGTCTAGAGGAAATTCTACCAGAGTGGAACTAAGAAGCGTAGATCCTACCGCAAATCCTTACTTAGCCTTGGCAGTATTGCTTAAAGCTGGGTTGAAGGGGATATCGGAAGCTAAAAGTGCACCCAATCCCGTAAATAAAAACATTTACAATATGGATCAGATTGAGCGCAACGAAAACAATATTCAGTCACTTCCGAAGAATTTGTATGAGGCACTGGAAGCACTGAAAAAAGATGAAGTCATTAAATCAGGTCTTGGAGAACATATCTTCAGCAGATTTATAGCTGCCAAGGAGACAGACTGGGCGAACTTTGCCAAATCAGTTTCTCAATGGGAAACTGACCGCTACTTTGAATTGTATTAGTTATTAACAATACCACCTGAACTGGGCAAGTCACTTCTACGTGACTTCCTGTTCAGGTGGCTTCTTAATTTATGAAGCTTTTATCCGTTCAAACTTAATTATATTTAGAAAATTTCCTTAATTCATTTACTTATTAATTTTCAGTTGCACCCGGAATGACATAGTGGTACTATTCAAAAGTGCTTTTAATATCAACGATACAAAGAGCATTACAATAAGTGGTATAGATTGGGGAGAAAGATTATGACAGAAATGACGAGGGACAAAATAGTAAGGGATGTAAAGGACAACAATGTCCGCTTTTTACGCTTAATGTTTACTGATATTTTAGGTATCGTTAAGAATGTGGAAGTGCCAGTCAGTCAGTTAGATAAAGTATTAGACGGAAAAATGATGTTCGATGGCTCTTCTATTGAAGGATTTGTCCGTATACAAGAATCTGATATGTATCTTCAACCTGATTTTGATACATGGTTAGTGTTCACCTGGGAAACCGAATCATCGAAAAAAGGGCGTATAGCACGATTGATCTGTGATATCGTGAATCCTGATGGGACGCCATTTTTAGGGGATCCAAGAACTAATTTAAAACGTGTGATGGAAGAAGCAAGAGAAATGGGGTATACCTCTTTTAATCTTGGGCCAGAGCCTGAATTTTTCTTGTTTAAATTAGATGAAAATGATGAAGTCACTGAACGGTTAAATGACAATGGAGGGTATTTCGATCTGGCACCGACTGATTCAGCAGAAAACTGCCGTCGTGATATTGTCCTGGAACTTGAAGATCTTGGCTTTGAAATTGAAGCGAGTCACCATGAAGTCGCTCCAGGTCAACATGAAATCGACTGGAAGTATGCTGATGCAGTAGAAGCGTGTGACAATATTCAAACATTTAAACTGGTCGTTAAAACTGTAGCAAGAAAATATGGCCTGCACGCTACTTTTATGGCCAAACCATTATATGGTATCAACGGTTCGGGAATGCACTGCAATATGTCCTTATTCAAAGGAGAAGAAAATGCGTTCTATGATGAAAGTGATGAAAGAGAATTAAGCACTGAAGCCTACCAGTTCTTGTCTGGCTTACTTCACCATGCACCTGCATTCACAGCTATTACTAACCCGACGGTCAACTCATATAAGCGACTGGTACCGGGATATGAAGCACCTGTCTATATTGCATGGTCATGCAGTAACCGTACACCAATGATCCGTATCCCAGCGTCAAGAGGGTTGTCAACACGACTGGAAGTAAGATCAGTCGATCCGATGGCAAACCCATATCTTGCACTAGCAGCCATGCTTAAAGCAGGTCTTGATGGAATCAGAAATGAAATGACTCCGCCTGAAGAAACAAATGATAACATCTATGATATGGATGAATACGAATTAGATGAGCAGGGGATCCGTTCTCTTCCCACTAGTCTTCATAGTGCTTTAAAAGCTCTGAAGAGAAGTGAGGTTATTAAAGAATCATTAGGTAATCATATCTATACCAATTTTGTAAAATCAAAAATGATAGAATGGGACTCTTACAAAGCGGAAGTCAGCAAGTGGGAGAAAGAAAATTACTTACATTTATATTGATAAGAAGCGCCGGTCTCATAAGACCGGCGTTTTTTCATCATTTATGACACAAAAAAACGGTCAATCTGACTAATCAGATTGACCGTTTAAATTAGTGACGTTTCGGGAGGGATTCGAACCCCCGACCGTTCGCTTAGAAGGCGAATGCTCTATCCGGCTGAGCTACCGAAACTTTTTAACAACAGAACTTAGTATATAATGTTTTAAGTGAAAAGTCAACACATGAAATCAATTTGTTCCATAGCTATTAGTGGTTACTTTATCAAACCTTTGGTAGAATCATAGTGTACACAGTTTAAAGGAGGAATCGATCATGAAATTTGTATCAGCACATCAAAGCATAGAAGAATTTGTTTCGGAAGTCGAAAACTTGATTCAAAGTGGCGCCTTTCACGCTAATAATTTACTCGCACTCACACGTGAAGAACATGCCTCTGATTTAAAGTCTCTTGTTCCAGTAGAAATTGAAACAATTAGTGAAGAGGCATTTAAAGATAATGCACCACTTAACAATCATGGCCTGGACGATCACTCAGTAGAATTATATGATGATATACTGAGAAGAGGGGGGTACGTTTTGCTTGAAAAGGAAAACGGCAAGCAGCATGAAAGTAAGTCAGAAGAACGTACAGAAGATATCGGTCTGCACGCTCCCGGTTTCGGCGTAGACCCTGATGACCCACAGTCGGATGCTTCCAATCATGAAGATAATTTTAATCCGGATAATCCGAATCCTACTTCAAATAGATAAAATAGATACAGTAGTTAGTCAGCTTATTTTGCAGGTCATCACTCAATAAGCTGACTTTTCTATTTCTAAATTGCTATTGAGATAAAAATTAAGTATACTAAATTAGGATATTTTCAACAGGCTTGCTTATGAAATCTATTAATGCTTTTATAATCTGTTAGCCATTAAATGCGAGTTAAGAGAGCCTGAATAGTGATCTAGATATGTTAAGTGAGACGGTTTTACATATGGAGAGGAAGAACTCTTATGAATCGAAGAGATTGGGTTTCAATTCCAAATTTATTATCTTACTTCAGAATTTTACTTATTCCATTTTTTGTCTATGCCTATATAAATGCTGAGACCCAGAGAGAACACATATATGCTACAGGGATTTTAGTGTTATCAGGATTGACAGATGCCTTGGACGGCTTTATTGCAAGACGGTTTAATAAAGGAACTAAAATCGGACAGTTACTGGATCCAATAGCCGATAAACTGACTCAAGTATCTGTTGTGAGTGTCCTTATGCTGAAGTGGCCCGTATTCATTTTCCTTTTTATTTTATTCGTCATTAAAGAATCCTACATGTTTGTTGAGAACGTCCGATTGTACCGCAATAAAAAAACATTAGATGGATCGATATGGCATGGTAAGATTGCGACTATCGTTTTTTATTTTACAATGTTTATTGCGGTTGTTTTTCCTGCTCTGAGTGAACTGACACTAACTATTCTAGTTACTGTTGCCAGTGTGTTTCAAATAATAGCCTTTTATCACTATCATCAGTTGTTTAATGAATTGAATAAAAATAGCATAAAATAGAAATAGAGATTATGTTGGAGCTTTGATTGTGGTATTATATCGGAGTAGCAGAAATAAGGTTGAAAAAACGATGAATGTATGGTTAAGTTATTATTATATTTAATAAATGGATAAAAATGTAAGTTAATTGCATTAAAATAGATACTAATCGTATATTGATGTTTTGAAAATTTATGAAATTACTTTCAGACTAATCTGTTGAGAAGATGGTCTATACCAATAATGGTGGTGAGAATATGAATGATAACAAAGAAGAATTAAAGGCTTTGACAATATTGCTCAGAGCGTCATCAAGCGTTGAGAAAGTCGTGAAGAAAGACATGTCGTCTCACGGATTGAATGCAACTGAGTTTACTGTGCTTGAGCTATTATTCAATAAAGGAAGGCAGCCTATACAGATGATCGGAAAACAGATCCTTTTGGCCTCCAGCAGTATTACCTATGTTGTGGATCGCCTGGAAGAAAAGGGATTCGTTAATCGGATTGCAGATAAATTCGACAGACGAGTCACTTTCTGTGAACTGACAGATGAAGGCGACAAATTGATGCATGAGATATTTCCTAAACATGCCGAAAAAATAGCTGAACTATTTCAAGAATGTACACAGGAAGAAATTAAGGCTCTTCAGGTAACCTTGAAAAAAGTCGGATACAAAGCAGTTGATCTACTGTCATAAATCAATCTAAATCATCCTTCATTCGCTTTTAGTCTACTTTTATGGTACAATGATTAAAGGAGTATAAAATCTTAATGAAGAATTGAGGGGATGAAAGTGGCTAAAGAGGAAATCACTGCTGAAGTTCAACAATTAGTAGAAACAGAACTTCGTAAAGGTGCCAGTAACTCCCGAATTGCTAACTTATTGGATTTACCCTATAAAGAAGCAGTCGAAATTATTGAATCGATCAAAGAAGATTTAAGACCTGATGTTGGCGACGAAATAATATTTTCATTTCGTGATGAGCCGATGGAAGGCGTAATTGAAAAATTACTGACTAACAGCGCGATCGTTCGGATCAACTGGAACCATTCAGCCGAAAGAATGCATGATTTGGTTGAAGAAAAAACAGTTGTCAACTTTAAAGATATAGAAGGATTTAAAAATCAGCTGGATGAAGAATAACCGGCAGTTAAAGATAAACCATCCCATGATGGTTTATCTTTTTTATTGTGCGCCCGGCATGGGCGATAACTTGGTGGTGAAAGTCCACTACAGACTTGGCAGTAGGAACTGTTAGCGAAAGACAAGGGTGTCCGCCGTGAGGCGGAATCTGAAGGAAGTCGGACGCAAATGCTTGCACTGACGAACAGAAACTTCATACCAAGGCTTAATAGAACGGATGAGCTTGCAAGAC
>NZ_PVTO01000025.1 GCF_003003275.1 Alkalibacterium olivapovliticus | reverse complement strand
AATTTTACTCATGTAATAAGTGCAGTATTCAGTAAGTTTGTTTTTAAAAATAGGATCCCAGATGATTAAGTATAAAATTTATTTATGTCTGACAAAAAAAATGAGCAGATAACAAAAAATAAGAAATTTCCAGAGAAATCGAGTACCATATATAAAACAGAAACGTCTAAGACACTTTCCTCTATGGAAGGTGTCTTTTTTTACCCAGATGTCTGTTAACAGATACTCGTTAAGAAAAGAGGAGTGGTTAGGGGCCTCGGCATAAACATCCAGCGTTACCCAGTGTGTTAATTGGCATTTAGTATAGAAACAAGACGCAATTTTTTCGGGAATTGCGTCTTGTTGATAAAAGGTGGTTTTTACTACTGGTTTGACATATAATAGAGTATTGGCATTTTTCTGGTGCTTTATATCAATCAATTTAAACACATCTAGTGTGCAGGGTTCCAATCAAGGGTGGTGCGAACAATGACTCCAAAAGAAAAAATGTTAGAACTGATCAAAAATAAACAAGGTGGTGGAAAGTCTACAGAGACTAATACACCAAAGAATGATCTGAGAAACATGCGGAGAGGGCCAAAAATTTATAACAAATAAGTTTACCTAACCTATTAAATATATAGAATACCTAAAAGGTGGTGCAAAAAAATGAGTCCAAAAGAGAAAATGTTAGAACTGATCAAAAACAAGCAAGGTGGCGGAAAGTCTATACAGAACAACACGCCAAAAAATGATCAGAAGTACATGAGAAAAGCTCCAGTTTTTTTAAAGTAAACTAGCAATAAACTGAAGTGACAGTAGGGCTGGTGAATAGTAAGATTTGTTCAGTCTACTGCTCCTGCCTTGAATACGAATAATAGTAATCTCTTATAAAAAAATATAAAAATAGTGTTAGTTATAATCAGGGAATTGCGTAGTGCAGTTCTTTTTTTGTACAAAAAAGGGGATTAACGGTGAAAAAGTGTGAGAATAGTACATTTATAATTTGTAAAGGACTAGTCAAATAGAATATAGTAGTAGGTATAGCAAGACTAAATAATTAAGACTGAAGCAACTGGGAAATAGAGGGTATAAAAGAGTTGTAACAAAATGTGTTTAAAATTAAATAACTATTTTTGACAGGATGAAACCATAGCAGTTTCTATAACGGGTTTATCCGTTCGATTGAACAATAGAACGGACAGAAAAGGGAGGATGTTGACGAGAATGCAAATAAAAAAAATTTGGCTGCAGGGGTACTCAGTATATCCGCTATAGCACTTCTATCAGCAACTGTTTCAGCTGAAGAAGAAACAGATGAAAATAGAGAAGAAAGCCTCAGAGAAACAACCTACTTAATGGTATCAGATGAACCTATTTTATCTGTACCCGATGTATTTCCCCAACAGTTTACATATGACAGTGTCGTGGACATTGACTATCCAGAAGGAGGAGTAAAAGGAATTTTTCTTACGGGAGGCTCAGCAACCGGTGAAAGTATGAATCAGTTGACAGACTTACTCAATACGACGGAACTGAATTCAATGGTGATTGATGTTAAAGATGATGATGGAACGATGGTGATGGATTTAGATTCTGATCACGAATACGTTCAGCAGTTCACTCGAAATTACGTTGATGCGGAAGCGTTAATGCATCATTTGGAAGAAAATGATATATACCCTATTGCCCGAATCGTTGTATTTAAAGATTCACGTCTGGCGAATGAACGCCCTGATCTTTCCTTTACAGATGAAAATGGCGAAGTATGGTCAAATAACGTTGGTGCCAGTTTTTTAAATCCATACGAGCGTGAAGTGTGGGAATATAATGTCGAGGTTGCTAAACAAGCAGCGGCATTGGGCTTCCAGGATATTCAGTTTGACTATGTCAGGTTCCCAGAAGGGTTTGGCAGTATGGATGAGCAGTTAACCTATTCCCGTGGCGATTATGGTGAAAGTAGTTCAGATAATGTTCAGCAGCGTGTAGATGCGGTAACGGATTTTATTGCCTACGCTCGTAAAGAATTGGAGCCTTATGGGGTTGATCTTTCCGTTGATATCTTTGGGTATGCAGCATTAGTTCAGGAAGAACCGAATATCGGCCAAAGTTTTACACGGATATCTGAAAATGTAGACGTGATTTCGTCTATGATTTATCCAAGTCACTGGGGTCCGGGGAACTTAGGTATTGCGCGGCCTGATCTGGAACCCTATAACCTTGTGTATAATTATATGGATGTTGAAAATGAAGTCTTGGCAGAATTAGGTGAAGACAGACCTAGGTCAAGACCATGGATACAAGATTTTACTGCTTCATATCTGGGAGCTGGGAATTATATGCAATACGGTGATCATGAAGTCTCAGAACAGATTCGTGCTCTTCACGAACAAGGCGTTGAAGAATTCCTGCTTTGGAATGCAGCAAGTAACTATTCAGAAGGCGCAACATTTGATTTTAACGACTAATCGTCTTTACAAACGTAAGGTGCAGCAAAAAATGATTTTCATTTGAGTTTTAAAGGCTGTTCACGGTTTAAGGAGTAGTGATAAATTGATTTTATATTTATCTACTCATTTGATATTTTTAAAGTATTAAGCTACAATAAACCTATTAAAACAGACGGGAGGTGGAGGTTAGATGTTTAATTCAACTGCGAAAAAGTACGGGAAAATGAATGCCTATTTGTATTTATGCCGTGCTGAAATTTCTGCATTTGTTGTGCAAACGGGATTAGTGTGTCCTTTTTTAGCAACTAAATAGCAGAAACGTAGTGAAAACATCTCGCTCCACCAGGAACTATACAGGAGATCATTGTCATGGTCTCCTGACTTAAGTGTATTGTTCATTAAGTCATGGGAGAAGATTATTTCCTGTGGCTTTTTTTGTATACATTAAGTCACTCAGTTAAAGATTTCTAGTGGAGTATCAGGAGGAAAGACAAAATGATACTTTGCAGCTTAAACGATGTCTCGCAGAACTATGGAGGCACTGATATTTTTAAACACATACAATTTGAAATAAAAAAAGAAGAACGAATTGGCTTAGTCGGAAGAAACGGGAGTGGAAAGACCACATTGATGAAACTGATTGCCCAAGTCGAAGAGCCTACGGAAGGAATGATTTACTGGAAAAAAGAGGTTACAATAGGTTACCTTCAACAGGTGTTCGACAATCCAGCTGAACTGTCCGTCAAAGATATATTGAGAACGGCTTTCTCAGATCTGTTGACCAAAGAGAAGCGTATACGTGCGATTGAAGAAAAAATGAGTCAAAAGGGCTCTGAAGAAAAGTTAGACACTTTGCTCGAAGATTACGGAAAACTTCAGGAAGACTTCCTTCAAGAAGGAGGATACGAAATCGAGTCTAAAATCCAGCAGGTAGCGAACGGTCTGACGATCACCCCTCTACTGGATAGAGACTGTTCCCTTCTGAGTGGGGGAGAACAGACTAAAGTTGGCTTGGCTTTGAACTTACTGAAAGAACCGGATCTATTGCTATTGGATGAACCAACGAATCATCTGGATTTTTTAGCTATCGAATGGCTGGAAGACTTCCTAAAGCGTTATAAAGGAACAGTGGTCGTCATTTCGCATGATCGTTATTTTCTGGATAATGTCGTGTCAAGGATTGTTGAAATCGAAGATGGTGAATGCAATGCATTTAAAACGAACTACTCTGAATTTCTAAAAGAAAAAGAGCAGATCATGCTGCGTGAATTTCAAGCGTATGCAGAGCAGCAGCGTAAAATAAAGAAAATGAGAGAGCGTGCAAAGACACTTAGAGAATGGGCCAATCAAGCAAAGCCGCCGAATCCTGGCCTGTATAAGAAAGCACGACACATGGAACGCATGATTGAGAGGATGGAAAAAGTCAAAAAGCCACATGTCACTAAAAAAATGGGGCTGGACATCCAATCGACTGAACGAAGTGGGACAGATGTCATCTTGGCCAAAGATCTATCCAAGTCATATGATGACCAAGTGCTCTTTGAGTCTGCAGCTATCCACCTCCGCTTTAAAGAACGAGTGGGAGTGATCGGGGAGAATGGGTCTGGGAAATCAACACTGCTGAAAATACTACTTGGACAGATAGCCCCCGACACGGGTCAAGTCAAAATTGGAAGTAGTGTAAAAATTGGCTATCTCTCTCAACACATTTTTGAAGATAAAAAAGAAGAACGTCTGATTGATGTGTTTAGAGAAGAGGTCTCCGTAGTTGAGGAAGAAGCTCGTTCGATTTTGGCTCGTTTTCTCTTTTATGGTCTGGATGTTTTTCAGAAAGTAAAAGGATTGAGTGGCGGAGAATTGATGAGGCTCAGACTGGCTCAATTGATGTATCAGAACATAAACATGCTGATTATGGACGAACCGACCAATCACTTAGATATTGAATCAAGAGAGGTGCTGGAAGAAACGCTAAGTACATTTGACGGCACGATTATGGCTGTTTCACATGACCGGTATTTCCTGGATCAGTTATGCGAAACCATTTATTGGATTGAAGAGAGTAAGGTGACGCATTACCCGGGGAATTATTCATGGTCTAGAAATAAGAGGCACGAGCAATTCGATTGACGGGTAAGACCCCTATACTCAAAAGGCAAATAAGAGAGGACATAAGAATGCATACAAATCAGTTTAACAATGAGATGTGGGATAGGTGGGTAGACAATAAGAAAGCCTATACTGTACCGTTGACTCATGATCAATTTTTGAAAGCAAAAAAATCTGACTTAACTGTTTCTTTGACAATAGGCAAAACTGTTCCTAAAAAGTGGTTTGAAAAAGCCAAAGGGAAGAAACTGTTAGGACTAGCGTCTGGGGGTGGGCAACAAGGACCGATTTTCGCTGCCCATGGCTATGACGTGACGATAATGGACTATTCAGAGAAACAGCTCAAAAGTGATAGAGAGGTAGCAAAAAGAGAAGAGTTATCTATCCAAACGGTTCAGGCAGATATGACTCACCCCTTTCCTTTTGAAGACAATGAGTTTGATATTATATTTTTCCAGTGTCGAACGTTTTTATCGAGGATTTATATACGATGTGGAATGAGTGTTACCGCGTGTTGAAACAAGGTGGCATCCTGATGGTTGGATACATGAATCCTTGGGCTTATATGTTTGATGCAGACGAGGTCTGGGATCATCCTGAAGCGCTGTTAACACCAAAATTCAGTATCCCTTTTAACTCAAGAGAACTGGAAAAAGAAGGAAAAGTAATCATCAATCCGGAGCAGGGATATGAATTCAGTCATTCTCTGGATGCGCAAATTGGTGGGCAATTGAAAGCCGGTTTTGCGATGATCGATTTCTATGAATCAACGGATAGTCATAATAGATTAAGTCAGTACGGCAATACCTATCTGGCAAACTTATCGATAAAGCTCTGAATAGAGATGCACCACAATTAAAAGTACAACTCTGGTAAAATAGAGTTGTACTTTTTAATTTCTCATAATCTCTAATCATGATTTTTCAAACCCTGACAGTCAGATGTCAGTAATGGTGTAGTACACTTTAAGCACAGCAGGCAAAGATGAATGGGAAGGGGAGTTCAATATGAGACTAGATCGTCTACTCGGAATCACAATGGAACTCTTGTCCAAGAAAAAGATGACAGCTTCAGAGTTAGCGGAAAAATATGAGGTATCAGTTAGAACGATTTACAGAGACATGGAATCCATTAGCATGGCAGGTATTCCTATTAAAGCAACGACAGGAACTGCTGGTGGATTTGAAACTATGCCGGGTTATTTCTTGAGCAAAAATTATTTTTCCCTGCAGGAGCTAGGATTGATGTACCATTTTTTTAAAGCGTTGGGAGCCGTATCTGAGAATAGTCCGTTTAGTGGCGTTACACAAAAATTATCTGCTTTAAACAATCAACTTGAGGAAACATCCCAGGTCTTGTTTAAATCTGTTGCGACGGATAAAGAAGCAGAGAACCTCTTGAACCTTCACAAGGCTGTGGTGGAAGCAGAAGTGTTGACCATACAGTACATAGATGCCCATGGCACCCGAACTAAACGAGATATCCTACCTTATCAGTTGATATGGGAAGACAGCAGCTGGTACCTGGAAGCGTATTGCTTATTAAGGCAAGCTAAGCGTTACTTTAAACTCTCACGTATTGACTCGGTGCAAAAATCAGGGCAATACATTGAAAAGAAACCTGAATTACTAGAAGAAGTAAGATCAGATGGTTTTCAGACGACCTTATTATTTGATTATTCTGTCCAGTCAAAGGTCGACGAACAGTTTTCCGGCAAGTGGGTAAAAACAGAAAAGGGGCTGAGTGTGGAAACTGAATTTTACGACAAACAGTATGCTCTATCTGTTATATTGAGCTATACCAACAAGGTAAAAGTTATTGAACCAGACTGGTTAAGAAAAGACTTGGTCAACGTATTAAGAGACATCCAAAGGAAATACAAGGAGGAATAGAGGATGACATACTTCGTTACAGGAGCGACTGGGACAGTCGGAAAACACATAGTCGATCAGTTAGTTAAGCGCGGAGAAAAGGTTCGCGCGTTAACAAGGAACCCAGAGAAAAGAGAAGCATCAGCTGCCATAGAGTGGGTCAAAGGAGATTTGAAAAATCCTGAAACGTTTAAAGAAGCATTACAAGGAATAGATGGACTGTACCTGATTGGATCTACCGATAAAATGGGAGATGATGAACTGGTCACGTCCCCTGATATAATATCCTTGGCAGAAGAAGCAGGCGTTAAAAAAGTAGTCTTAAATGCTGTTTACGGTGATGACGAATTACGGGATGCAATTAAAAATAGTTCTCTGGAATGGACCTTCGTTCAAGCTGCTGGCTTTATGGCAAATGCTCTGGAAATGAATGGGTGGAAAGAGGCTATTCAAGATAAGTCAGTTATCAAAGAACCAAATCTGAATAAAGGATCTGCTCTCATTCACGAAGAAGATATTGCACGTGTTGTTGTAACAGTTCTTTTAGAAAATCAGCATCACGCTAAAACCTATTCTATAAATGGTAAAGAAGCGATCACGGTTGCTGAACAACTGGATACTTTAAGTAATGCGTTGAGCGTTCCGATTGTATATCAGGAACAAACACTGCAGGAAATGAAAGAAGAGCTCAAACGCGCTGGAGCATCCGAAAAGGAGATAGCGTTTTATGTAGAAATGACGGAGAATACACCAGAAATGGGAATAGTACCCAATGGTCTAGTAGAAAAACTGACTGGGAAATCTCCAAAAACATTTTATCAATGGGTAGAAGAGCATAAAGGGTTATTCAATGACTAGTTTTAACTAGTTGTTAGTTTATAGGAGATGAAAAAAATATAAAATCCAGCGTTTAAATCAAATTTTATATAGTATATAGATTCCTGAATAATTCACGCTTCTCTAGGAACCTTGTAAAAATTGCCTAAAGGCAAGCTTATTTTGCTCATTCGGTTTCACCTGTTAAGTGATGAGAAAAGAACCCCGTTCTGCTATGGTTAAGGTGACTAAACCAACCAAAAGAAAGGAGTTATCTTCATGATTAACTTACACAAAAATCAAGTTAAATTCAATTCAAACATCACAATTTTCCATACAGATGGTCGAAAACCCGTCGTGTCTGTATTAGATCTGTCCGTGAAGCAGGAGAACTCCACTTTCAACACGCACTCATTGTGACTAATCTTTCAGATAATGTGTCGCCTGAAGTACTATTTTCTCTTTATGCCAAACGCGGAACAATGGAAAACTTCATCAAAGAAGCGAAAACGGGATTTTATTTTGATAAAACAGATAGTCCACGCTTCTTGGAAAATCATGTCAGAATGGTGATGAGCTTACTTGCTTACAATCTCATCAACTTTTTAAAGACCATTGGTTTTGAAGAAGTGAACCAGGGAATGACTATTCAGTCCATTCGACTAAAACTTCTTAAAGTCGCTGGCAAACTCGTTCAAACAGACAGACGAATCTATCTTAAACTGTCTAGTTACGATGTTTATCAAAATGAATTCTATGCTGTCTTCGACCCCCTGAGGCGGTCCAGTCAATGGATATAAGCTAGTCAGTTGATAATTTTTCTACTAAAGAATTTATTAGAAGAATGCCCAAAATTATACAAAAGAAGTCTTTGGACAGTCACTAAGAGAGAAAGCAGTCTTAAAACGGATCATTTAATGGAAAGTGATTAAAATATCTCAAAAAACGATTAATCTTTTGAATAAAAGGTTCAAATGTAGAGCTATGAATTATTCAGGAAAGTAATAATTAATATAATAAACGTTCTCCTTGTGTTTTGCCATCAGTAGGGAATAATTTTTAAAAATAATAACGAGGAGATTAAATAATGGCATATTCAGACGTTAAAGGCTATTTTAATGATTTGGTCGCAGGCCAAGGGGTGTTTTATACCCGGCTTCATCAGTTCCGTTGGTATATAAAAGGCCCTCATTTCTTTGCTTTGTATGAGAAGTCCGAAGAATTTTACGATGAAATCACAGAGGCAATGGACGAAGTGGCTGAACGACTGCTGATTGCTGGCTGTTGGCGGAGAACCTTACTCTACACTGGGTGAGGTTTTGGAACATTCTGTACTGAAAGAAAATGCAAGAGATAAAAATCTTACTGAAGAAGAAATGTTCCGTGCGGTCGTCAATAATTATAAAGCATACGGCAACTTCCTATCAGAAGGGATTAAGTAAACTGAAGACAAAGAAGATTTTGTATCCAACGACATATTGATTGTCTTGAAAGAAAAAGTAAATCTGACTGTGTGGATGCTGCAGGTGTTCCTTGGGAATGAACCGCATGAGGAAACTAAATAAGACTATCTGACTATTTTAAAGCTGGACGCAATGCTCAGCTTTTTTATTTTTGCAAAAAATATTTAGCAATACCGAAAGAAAACAATTTTGTTTTTGAAAACTTGTATGATTTGAATGAAGAGTGAGACAGAGTAGATTATTATTCTAGGTAACAGTGTAAGAAACAGTTGATAGACCGGTGACAAAGGTGTAAGTAGTCAGGAAGCTACGGAAAGATGTAAGGAGAGTCTTTTGTTCCATTTTTATATAGACAGGA
Source organism: Alkalibacterium olivapovliticus (assembly GCF_003003275.1). Taxonomy (GTDB): domain Bacteria; phylum Bacillota; class Bacilli; order Lactobacillales; family Carnobacteriaceae_A; genus Alkalibacterium; species Alkalibacterium olivapovliticum. Next base: position 30,338 of record NZ_PVTO01000025.1, on the reverse strand, counting down.
GAAAAACTTGTTTCAAATCGGCACACTGGATATAGTAAAGGACAGTTGAATAAACTAGTTTGATTATAAGGAGAGAGAAAAATGACAGAATACCCAACAGCAACCCTTAGCATTAAAGGGGGATCGAAAAAAGGATTCAAAAATACAGTGCAGGTGAGAGACGTCCCGTCGATCATAATCGATGAACCGGAAAGACTAGGTGGAACAAACGAGGGAGCGAACCCGCTGGAATACTTTTTAGCTTCCCTTTCGGCCTGCACATCTATAATGATTGCTTATGCAGCGAAAGAGATGGGTTTTCAATACCGAAACGTTACATATGCTGCAGAAGGCACATTGGATCCCCGGGGTTTCAAAGGAGTTGAAGGAGTGCAGACTTATTTTAAAACCATTAGCTTGGATATTGAGGTGGAAACTGAGGAAACAGAAGCATCTTTTCAACAGTTAAAAGAAACAGTAGAAAAACGGTGTCCACTGTATAATTTGGCTAAAGATGCAGGGGTAGAAATCGAAACACACTGGGGAAAAAAAGAGAGTACACCCCAGTAGCCTATGTAATATAGAGGGGTCCTTACCTGTATAATAAAGTTGAAAAAGACAGGACTGAGAGCATGCTCGGTCTTGTCTTTTTTAGTCTATAATTAAAGAGTAAACGTACTGTTATTAGAAATCCGACGACAGTTATATAAGAATGATTTAGGAACGATACGATTTGACTTGTTGCGATTATAAATGAAATCTGCTGTATTGGAAGCGAAGAACGACTGGCTGATGGAAAGAGACCAGTACATCGTAGAATCAATCAGTGATCCTATTGTATATCAAAAAGAAGAAATAAAGCGTATCGAATCTTTTATGGATTTGGCAGAGACTAACATGTTCAATTTAAATGAAATAAAAAGAATGGCACTCAATCTGGTTACATACACGAGCAGATCGCTTAATCAACTGACACAAAATGAAACAGATAAAATTAATGTCTACGAAAGAAACAAAAAAATCATGTCTGTTAATATCCATGAAGATCAATAAGGAGCCGCTTGAAAAATGGAGAGCTTATACTGAACGCAATGAAAAAGAATCACTGTCCGATTCCCTTATTAAAAGAACGACTGCCTATATAAACCGCTGTTATAGTCAGCCGGACTTGATTTTAAGTAAATTGGCAGACGAAATTCATGTGACAGCTCCTTATTTAAGTAATTTATTCAAAGAAGAAATGGGTGAAACTTTTACAGAATACTTGTTGAGTTTGAGAATGGAGAAAGCAAAAATGTTTTTGAGCACTACCCAATTAAAGACGTATGAAATCGTCAGTGAGACAGGCTACAGTAATTCCTACTATTTCAGCAGTTTATTTAAGAAACATACAGGGATGACCCCTACTGGCTATAGAAAAAAAACTGCTTAGAAAATAATGCGTAGGAAACAGAGACTGGGACAGGTGTTCTAGCTGTCTGCTTTGTTGTAAACGAGCAGAAGAGTGAATAAAAAAAACGTTTAGAACAGAGGACTTACTGAAAATAGCAGAAAGATCGTGTCAGACATTGATGAAGAAATTTACACCAGAAAAATTTCCACCGGAAATGGTCTTTCATTATCACAAAGTATATTCTTGTTAGGTATGATGAAAGTATGGGAAAAAACTGGAAACGATGACTATTTAGGTTATATAAAAGGGTATTACGATGCCTTGATCAATGATCAGGGCAATCTGCTGTATGAACGTGACCAGTTGGATACGATTCAGGTAGGTATCCTGTTATTTAAATTATAGAAGTCACTAATCATCCAAAATATATGATTGTTGCCCGTAAATTGAGAGAAATCATTGATACTATCAACCGCACTTCTGAAAACGGTATGTGGTTGGATGGACTGTACATGGCAGGACCTTATTTAATCAAATATGCGAATCAGTTCCATGAAAAGGATCTGATTCAATTTGTGTTATATCAAGAGCATCTAATGCATAAGCATATGACCGATCCTGAAACAGGACTGCTTTATCATGCCTGAGATGAAAAAAAGGTTCAGCCGTGGGCAGATAAAGAAACTGAATGCTCACCAGAGTTTTGGGGAAGATCGGCCGGCTGGCACTGCGCTGCTCGATATTCTGGAAGCAATTGGCTGGAATCATCCAGTTCATCATTATATCTTTATACTATCGCTAAAGCTTTAGAGCACGGCTATATAAGTAAAGAATATAAAGATGTACTGGTCAGAGGTTTTAATGGTCTGATGGAGCATATGACCGAAGAAGATGGAGAAGCTCTCCGTGTAAAAGGAATCTGTATTGGAACATCCACAGGAACCTACGACTATTATGTTGACCGTCCTACTTCGACAGATGATCTGCATGGTGTCGGAGCGTTCTTATTTGCAATGATGGCCCTATATGATTATGTGAAGTAAGACTGCCGGAAGTCGATGTGGCCCTTAACTTTTTTATCAGGTAGTCAAGACAGAAAATAAATAAACTCGTGGTGTGACTACGTAGAAGATGAAAGACAGACGAATGTATCGTATTACCATATTGCCCGCAGTGGTTACTACTGCATCGAAAACGCTAAAAAGTTAATCGAATACAATCCAAGGTATTCAGCAGTACAAGTAGTAGAGGCAAGCGTTCAAAGTTATATTGATCGTAAGGTCATTACAATTTCGTGATTTGTTTAAAAAAAATTAGTATTGGATCATGGAATAAAGGAATACTTCGGTTAAGTGTGATCTATATTATGTCATTAATGAAAGAGAAGTTGTAAATATAACGTTTGTCGAGAACTCTTCAGATTCTTTGATAGAAGTAGAAGTCTTTAGTGATTCTATCGACAGGTTTGTAGGGAATCTGCAAAGAGGGGACTCGCAGGAACCTATCCAATAGAAGTATACTGTTACGAAAGGAAGAATATTTGTGAAAAAACAAATTTATTTTCATCGCTTTACTAATCTCATGAGTAGGATTCGTGTGGAAAGCAAAGAAAGAAGTTAGGAGCATATCCAGTAAATTTGCTGAGATTGCTTTAAAGTTGATACCTTTTAAAGATCCTGAAACAAAAGAGAAAATAGAGATAGCACGTCTTAAAAGTATCCAGCCTTATACTCTCTCTTCTTCAGTAAAGAAAAGGTTAAATTGATTGCGATAATATCTTTTTCTCCGTGATAATGTGTACAGCGTGTCTCTTTATCTACCATGTATCCTTAAACCTTCATAATATGTAGTTCTCCAGTTCCCTCATCTCTAACCCAACCATACTATATAAGAAAAGGATTGCCAGACAATGGAGGGCAGTTGTAAGACTATTTATAAAATTGAGTTTTACTTAATTGTTATATAGTATATCGTCTTGTGATTTAGTATACTTAATGAAAAATAATAGGGTGAGGTAGTCATGACAATAGCATACGAGGTTAAAGAAGAAGATTATGTCAATTTTAACTTGTATCACATACAACATTCCCCATCGCAAAAGAATTGGTATAATACGATAAGGTTTGTCTTGCCAGTCCTTTCTATGCCGGTCATCTATTTCACGGGGACGCTGGTTTTTAATCAGCCGAGAATACTCTGGATGATTACGGCTGTCCTGTTTTATATTTATTGGATTAACTCGTATCCGAAGCAGCATAAAAAGACAGTTAGGAAACAGACTGTAAAACTATTGAATGAAGGAGACAACTCATCGTTATTCGGGAAGAAATCACTGGAGATTGTCGGGGACAACTTGATTTTTACAGAAGAAAGCGCGACTTCAACCTTATCAAAAAGGGCAGTCAAATCCATTAAAGAATCCGATGATATGCTTATTCTTTACGTAAGTGCCGTATCAGCAATCATTATTCCAAAACGCTATTTAAGTGATCAGGATATAAGGGATATACGGGCAGTTATAAAATTTGGGTGATACATGAGTACAGGAGATTCTAGTTCCAAAAATGATAGGCTTCCCTGCTAGATACTTTTATGTCTGTATACGGTATAGTTAAGTGGACTGACAAATAAAAGCGCTTCAAAATACATAGATTGTGAGAGTATATAATGATACTGGAGAAACGAGTATATACCATTTTTGATTTAATTAAACTGTCTTTCAAGGTAGCCCCAACATTAGCGGTGGTGATTTTAGTATCCCGATTAATGGTGGCGCTATCAGGACCCGCTCTGATTGTTGTAACCGCTCATTTCATCAATACGTCTTTGGCAGTGGTCAATGAGGCGGTCAGTCCTGAGCAAATGGTCTTACCTATTGTGGTCCTGGGACTGCTTAGCTTTTTAAGACAGGTCGTTAACGTGTCGAATAAGTATATTAAAAGTAAATTTCTCATTCAGACCCGGCTGAGTTACCGGGTAGAGCTTGTCGAAAAACGAGGCAAGCTGGCTTATCGCTATATTGAGGATCCGGATACATACGATTTGATCAAACGCATAACCGATTCGGCGGACACTCAGATCATTGACCAATATCAGAACGTACTGAGTCTCATTGACATTACCATTCAGGTGGCGGGGATTCTGATTATTCTATTAGTCAATGTCTGGTTGGTCGCTCCTATCATTGTGCTCTTTTCCGCACCCGCTTTTTATTTTGGTGCAAAAGCCGGGAAAACAGTATATGAAGCAGAACGTGATGTGTCCAAAGTTGAGCGTAAGGCAGTCTACTTGGCTGAAGTGTCTAGTGGGCGCGATGCAGTCTTAGAGCGTACGTTATTTGGATATGGAGATAAAGTAACTAGAGAATTGTGGAACCGTTTTGAATACGTCAGAGTACACAAACAAGCAGCCAGGAAAAAGACCGATACCCAGTTGGCTATCAGTGGCATGCTGACGGTAGTAACGGCGGGAAGCGTCATGCTGGTATTACTACAGCCTGTAGCGACTCAACTCATTTCAGTTGGCCTGTTTATCTCATTGACGACCGCCAGTATTTCTTTGTCCAATACCCTTGGAGGCTGGTTGCCGAATGTGTTGAGCAAGTTTACGAAAGACGTTGAGTTCCTAAAAGAGCTCAGCCAATTCGCCCAACTTGAAGAAGTAGAGGATGCTTTGCTGTCACCTCATTCGACAGATTTTATTTTTGAAAAACTGGTATTTAAACAAGTGTCGTTCACTTATCCGGGAACAGAGAAAAAGATACTGGATAATGTCAGCTTTGAGATAAAGCCTGGAAAACACTATGCGCTTGTTGGCGAAAATGGGGCTGGAAAAACAACGGTTATTAAATTGTTGACAGGCCAATACCTGAATTATAAAGGGGACATTTTACTGAACGGAAAAGAATTGAAAGAGTATTCCAGTTCAGACTTAAAGTCAGTGTTCAGTATTGCCTATCAGGACTTTGCTAAATATCAGCTGTCGATCAGAGAAAATATAGAGATCGGTGATTTAGAGAGTACCACTGATGATAGACTTTTTAAGGCAATCAGCGACTTCAAATTAACTGACTTAATCAATAAACTGCCAAAAGGAGTCGAGACATCACTCGGGAAGATTACAGAAGATGGTGTCGATCTATCTGGAGGGCAGTGGCAGAGGATTGCATTGGCACGGACGATCATGAATCCTGCGCCAATCAAGATTCTAGACGAGCCAACAGCTGCCTTAGACCCAATGAGTGAAAGCAGACTGTATGAGCAGTTTGAACAGATAATGGAGCACACGACCTCTCTATTTATTAGTCACCGATTAGGATCTATTAAGCTGGCAGATGAGATTCTTGTATTTGATAAAGGAACAATTATTGAGCAAGGCAGGCATACCAGTCTGATGGCACAAAAGGGGAAATATGCACTTATGTATCAGAGTCAGCTGGAATGGTACAAAAAGGATGAATCAGAGGTGAAGGCAGATGCCTAAAAAGAAAGTGCCACTATTTAAGGTCGCACGTGAGGTCTTAAAGTATACATTTATATGCTGGCCAACAGCAACCAGTTTCTATCTTTTGATTGGAGTAACTTTGGGTGTGCTGACTGGGTTGAGTGTCTGGGTGATGCAATTTGCCTTTGACAGTGTGACGGAACTCGCAGCGGGTGGCCGGACAATGGAAGCTGCGATTTTGCCGGTCATCCTCCTTATTGTATTTCTGACAAGTCAGGAAGCCGTTATTGCTCTGTACACTTATTACATGAATACGATAGAGGCACGAATGCATGGCTTTATGTCCAGAAAAGTGGCAGAAAAAACAGCTAAGCTGGAACCTGTTTTGTTTGAAGACCCACAGATGCTGGATGACATCAACAAAGCGTCCGAAGGTACAAGTCAGGCCTTCGGGGTTGGCAATACAATCATTAGCGCGACAACACTTTACCTGCCATACATTATCATTATTGCCATCTACCTGTATAATCTGATTCCTCTGCTCACCTTAGTCATTCTCCTAACCTTTGCAACTAAAATGGTGGCGCTGGTGGTCAGGTCAAAATTGTACATGGATCTGGAAGAACAGTCAGCCCCGTTGAGACGGAAAAGACTGTTTTATGAGGATGCCATGATAGGGAGGCAATACTTTAAGGAAACTCGTCAGTTAGGTATTTTTGGATTTTTCAAAGGGAAATACATGACCAGTGTTCATCTGCTTAACCGCGAGACCTGGAAAGCAGATGCAAGAGCTGCGACGTTTGATTTGATCACAGAAATACTGAACGGTATTAATGACGTGATCATTTTGTATCTCCTTTTCCATTCCCTGCAGAATGGGTGGATCACAGTGGGCGCATTTGCAGCTGTACTGGCGAGTGTCAATGAGTTAAGCGACATGATCGAAGAATTGATCAGCGACCATTTTACAGTGGTGGCAGAAGATCTAGGGAAAATCAGTTACCTCATCAAGCTGTTTGATCTGCCGGAAAAAACGGGGGAAGACAGAGAAGTGAACTGGAGAGGAACTGTTGAGTTTGAAAGGGTTTCTTTCTCCTATCCCAACGCACAGCACCCGAGTATCGATGATGTGTCACTGTCTATAAAAAATGGAGAAACCGTTGCTATTGTCGGTGAGAACGGGGCAGGGAAATCGACCTTTACTAAGCTGCTGCTGGGACTATATGAACCAACTAGTGGAGAAATCAAAGTTGATGGACACGCAATCAGTACTGTTTCACCTGAGAAGCTGTATAAGGGGGTATCAGCTGTTTTCCAGTATTATCAGCGGTATCAGTTAACCCTTGAAGAAAACATCCGTATCAGCGATTCTGGTGGAGAAGCAGACTTGGTTCCCCTGATGGAACAAGCAGGTGTAGACTGGGAATCTCGTAGTTATCCTGAAGGAACGGAAACCATGCTTTCACGGGAATTTGGTGGAATCGATTTATCCGGTGGTCAATGGCAACGGGTTTCAATCGCTAGAGGTCTGTATCGCCTTCATGACCTCATCGTGCTGGACGAACCGACTGCGGCAATCGATCCGTTGGAAGAAAGTCGGCTGTATGAGAAATTTGCAGAGATATCTAAAGACAAGACGTCTGTGATTGTGACTCACCGCCTCGGATCGGCTAAAATTGCGGATAAGATCGTCGTACTGGATAAAGGGAAAGTGGTCGAGACGGGGACTCATCAAGAACTGCTGGCAAACAAAGGTCAGTATTCAGAGATGTATGAATCTCAGTCCAGCTGGTATATGAACTGATTTTTGACCAATCAATTGAAATGATTTAAGACACTTTCTTCTTTGGAGGGTGTCTTTTTTATACTCGAGGAGGAATAATACTCATTTACATATTCATAGTATCAAGAATATTAAGTGTAACTTAATCTAAAGTATCTAACGAACGATATAAAGAAAACTGTCGCGAATTAAACTGAATCTGATTTAACCCTTGTAATCATTAATAGTTAGGTATAGGGTTATTTTACAACATATATAAATTATTAACGGAAAGCAGTGCAATGGGTAAAGTAACAAGGGGGAAAAATGAATGAAACGTCACGACAAACTGATATACGTAGTCGGAACGATTTCGATGATAGTAATGGGATTGTTAGTTATAGGCGGTATAGCGTTATTTTTAATTACTCGAATTGATGCAGCAACGGACACACATGCTCAAAGAGAAGCCGCTAGACTGGCGGAATTGCCGAGAGAAGAAGAACCGGTTGAAGAAGTCGGATTTGTTATCGAAAATATTGTGATGACTAGCATTTCGGGAACGGTATATTGGGAAACGTCGGATAATTCTTCGGAAGGCATCATTATTTTCTATGAGAATAACGACGGTTCAATTTCAATATCCGAATCACGAAGTGAATTTCCGCAGGGAATACAATACTCTGAAGAAGTGACGGCTGCTATTGAGCGCGAGTTTGATTCATTCAGATAATCAATTATCAAAAACGTCAGGGTCCTTTCATGTGTCCTGCTGAATAAAGGTGGTTTTCACTAGCCTTTTGACATATAATAGAGTGTTGGCATTTTTCTGATGCCTTTAATTAATCAATAGTCGCATATAGAGTGTGCAGTGTTACAAACAAGGTGGTGCAAGCAATGAGTCCAAAAGAAAAAATGAAAGAACTAATTAAGAATAAACAAGGTGGCGGAAAGTCTATACAGACTAGCACACCGAAAAATGATCAGAAATTTATGAGAAAAGCTCCAGTGATTTTTAATAAATAATTAACTAAGAGCTTATGACAATAGTATAGTATAAAAACTCCTTTTTTAAGGGGTTCTTTTTATGCCTTCAAATAAGTTGAACCTGAAAGGTTTTCGTGCAATAGTATAGAGAAAAACTAAAATGACCATAGGTAGTTTTTTTCAATTAGATTCTCAAGACTATTCTATTAATTTTGAAAGAAGGAAATTGTATGACTAAACGACTTTTTACACTTGGAATCCTGGCTCTTACCCTAGTCCTTTCAGGGTGTGCTGAGCTGGAAACAGTACTGGAGGACATGACGGAATCGACTCAGACGAGTCAGGAAGATGCTGACAGTTCATACGATGCTGATCTACTGGACGATTTGGACGAGGATGATTATTATTCATCACCGGAAGATGTGGCGCTGTACTTGTACGCGTTTGATGAGCTGCCTCATAACTATCTGACAAAGGCGGAGGCGCGTGAACTGGGCTGGGATGCTAGTGAAGGCAACTTATGGGACGTGACTGATCAGATGATCATCGGCGGGGATTATTTTGGTAACCGGGAAGGTCTTCTTCCTGAAGAAGACGGCCGTCGATATTTTGAGGCAGATGTCAATTATGACGGTGGGTACCGCGGGGCTGAACGTCTGGTGTATTCGTCGGATGGGCTAATCTATTACACCGATGACCATTATGATAGTTTCACGCTGCTCTACGGAGAGGAATAATCTATGCGATTAGTCAAATTGAATGGAAAACTGATGACCAGTAAAGAGAAAACACATGACATTCTGCAGGAACAATTGAAAATCGAGGGGTATCACGGACGCAACCTCGATGCCTTGTATGATGCACTAACTTCACAAAGTCGGGATCTGGAAATCATGCTGCTTCATAAATCAGGTTTAAAAGCGAACTTAGGACCATATGCAGAGGCGCTCATCTCTACATTTAAAGATGCGGTGGCAGCTAACGAGCATATAGTGTTTAAAATTATATAAAAGTTGCCAGTATAAAAAAACTCTCTTCCAAAGGGAGTTTTTTTATACGCTGATAATACGATTTTCAAGTAAGAGTGAATCGGTGGACATTAGCCAGTTCAATTCCTTAATTATTTTTCCTTTGGTAGTCATTAAGTGACTTCCAAGCGTTATGCTGTTCGACTTAAAATAGAATGAATCAAATACATTACAACGATTGAACGACTGATAATAACCAGTCAAATCAGTACAGGTGTTAGAATAACAGTTGATAAGACTATTTAAGGTGTCGTATTATTATGATGCAAATAGGGAACAGTTTAGTGTCCTGAAAAGGAGAGGAGATACTAATGATTACGAAGGTAGAAAAAAGAGATGTCTTTGAAGCCATAGCAGACCCTACAAGAAGGGAACTGCTCCATTTGTTATCAGAAACAGACGAGACACCGCTATATCAGTTAACTGTCCACTTTGAAATAGGCAGGACGGCTATTTCAAAGCACCTGACTATTTTATGGGAAGCGGATCTGGTAAAGAGACGTAAAATTGGTAGGGAGACACGCTATAAGCTAAATCCTTTTCCACTTAAAGAAGTAAAAGAGTGGGTAACCTTTTATGAAGGGTTCTGGAACGAACGTATGAATACACTACATCAACTTTTGGAGGATGAAACTAAATGAAACCAGATCTTTCTGTGCATCACCATTTTCCTTTTTCTATTGAAAAAGTCTGGACTGCATTAACCGATTCAAAAACATTAAGTAAATGGATATGGAGTAATGATTTCGAACCTGTTATTGGCCATACGTTTCAATTTCGTGCTGAACCGAATGACTGGTGGGATGGGATCGTAAATTGTAAAGTTCTTGAAATCGAAGAACCATATAAACTTTCCTATACATGGCACAGTGCTGAAGAAGAAACGATCATCGTCTGGAGATTAGAAGAACAAGCAGATGGCAGCACCACTTTGACATTAGATCAAAGTGGATTCAGCGAAGAAACTAAGGTGACTAAAGGGGCTATCCAAGGAGCGGTCTATAGCTGGACTGAATTTTGCAGGAAGCTGGAAACCCTTCTGGTGACAAAGAATGAACAGAATGGAGAAAAATATGAGTAAATGGAATGATCTGTTTAATATTTTTAAAAAACAGCCCCTTAACTTTATTAAATATTATAAAGAACAAAATGATGTGTATACGTTTCTATTTGAAAAACCGACCGGGCTTGACTGGAAATCCGGTCAGCATGGACTGTTTGATATCACACACAAAAAAATCAAAAACCGCACTCGACCCTTTAGTATCGCTTCGACTTCTTCCGAAGACCAGATTCAGATCACTACAAAAATCGGGAAAAATAAAAGCGAGTTCAAACAAGCTTTACTGGGACTTGAACAAGGCATGCAGATTCAATTAAGCGGAGCTGTCGGATCGTTTTATCTGAAAGATTCGTCACCAACTTTACTGATCGCTGGTGGAATAGGGGTTACACCATTCCGATCTATCTTAAAACAGCTTGAACACGACAAGAACCTGAAGAATCAAAATGTTACGCTGCTATATTTGAGCAATAATGAGGATTTTCTGTTTAAAAAGGACCTGGATCAGGCAGCTTCAATAGAAAATATTTCTGTTTCATCTTTTCACTCACGAGAAGAGGTGTTTAAAGAAATCCAATCCTTTATAGACATACATGGAAATGGTGGTCGATACTTTACAGCAGGCCCTACCTCTTTTGTCCAATCTGTCACGAATTATTTGAAGGAAAATAAAGTGTCAAAACGACAAATCAAGAAAGATGATTTTTACGGATATACTGGGAATCACCTATAAGCAGTTCTGATACAGAGGGATTTCTTTTCAAAACAATAGACAGTAGCACAAACCGAGGCACGACCTTGCATCTAATCTATTTTTTATCCAGCTGTCTTACGTTATCAAAGCGAAGACAGTCGCTGGAACAGAAGAATGATGGTTTCTGTTTGAAGGCAGCTATTATGGACCGGAGTTTTCTTGATAAATACTTGGTTTTGTTAGGTAAAGATTGAAAACTATCCGACATCCTTTGGGTACATAATTGTTTATGTAAGGAGTTTAAGTATGCTGAGCGGAAACTTCTGAAGATCACAGTTTTACTTAAGAAGTTTGGTCTGAACATGTCACTATTTCTTAAGAAAAGGCTGGGAAGTTCAGAAGTTTAGAGAATAATCATACGAACTTCTTAAGATAGTGTTGATTTCATGATAAAATGTGACTCTTCGTTATAAAATTTACATCTAGAGCGCTCTTTCTGCTCGATACTTTTCTAGTATCAGCTAACATTTATACTGTAGGATTTGAAGCTTCCGCCAGAGAAACTATTTAGTGTATACTAGTATAAAATAAACTAGGTAAAGGTGATGAGCATGGCATTCGATTACGATCTGGATTTCGACACTATTGACTTCCGTGAACAGCCTGAACTTTACAAAGTAGGCAGAGGAGAAAAAGGGGTATTGCTGGTAGAACCCTATAAGGGAGAAATCCTCCCACACTGGCGGTTTAAAACGCCTGAGATTGCAAAAGAGTCGTCTGAAAAGATTCATCAGATGTATCTTGACTATAAAGAGGATGGGGACTTTGTCGGAATGGATATGGCGAGGAAGTTTCTGCAGATGGGTTACACCCGGTCCAGACGTTACGCCAATTACAAAGGCGGAAGAAAATACGACAAAAATGGTGAAGTGAATGATCGGGATATCAATGAGGAAAAAGCTGAGTCAGCGGCTATTTTTGAAAAGAAATGGATTATTGTCAGAGAAGATGAAGAGTATCTCAAGCTAAAGAAAGAGCATCAGAAGAAGTATGGCTAGCAAAAAAGAGATAAAGCATTCAATCCTGTTAACTCGATTGAACGCTTTATCTGTTTTTAATGACCGTTACACTTTTCCAAGCACATCTTCAAGGGTATCCCATTCGTAGATTTCTTCTTTTAATAGGACACCACCTATTTGGATATCCTTAGTGTCAATTAATTTTGCGCCGTAATATTGATAGAAGTAACGCGTTTTATTGTCGGTAAGTACTTCAACGAATATCCTGTGGTATGCCATTTTCTTGAAGTACTCAAACAGATCTTTCAGAAGCAGTTTACCTATTCCTTGCCCTTGATATTCTTCTAATATGTATATTGATGTTAAATCACATGAATGAGTGACATTATTTGTCTCTCTTTTCCAGGCATCTGCAAAGCCTATTATCTGACCATTGCTGTTTTCCGCAACTAGAGTATATTGATGTTGTTTTGAAAGATTTTTCTCCCACAACGCTGTTCGCTGGGTATAGGAAAGATTCTGCAAGTAATAATCGGGTATAATATTTTTATAAGTGGTTCGCCAGCTGTCCACGTGTACATCAGCAATCCCTGGTGCATCCTCTAATTGTGCTCTTCTTATAATCATTTTGGAACCTCCGTAGATCTGACTTGGTAAACATAGCCAATTATGAGCCTCTAAAAAATACCGTAATAATTGTTCAGTAATTCACTGCATTAAGCTATAACCCAGCCACTAAATCAAATGGGGTATTCTCTCCGTTGACACGGACCTCTACTGCTTCATGCTCCTCACTGATTGTCAGGTAATAGGTATACTGAGTAGGCTGTTCGTCTGCCAGATCTGTTTCAGTCATGTTGATGACTAAGGTGTCTCCTTCAGTATGTGTGTCCGCTTCTACTTGCCCGCTTGAAAAGAAGACGACATAAGACCCATTATCTCCATCATTAAATGACAGCAGTCTCATATCTGAGGCAGTAGAATCTGGAACGTAAGCCGGTATCTCCGCAATAAAGTCAGTAATATCTTCAGGTGCATTGTCCAGTTCAGATATACCGGCTTCTGGCGAGCTGCAGGCCATTAAGACCAGTACGGCTATGAAGGGGCCAATTAGTTTTTTCAAATTAGTCACGTCCTTTGCATAATATGAATATAAACATCTTTGAAGCCAGCCAGACATTTTTAATAAAGTTAGTATAGCATATCTTTATCAGATAGTATTCATTCAACAGGACTAATTAATTAGACCAACGAAAGGGTCCATTTCATGGTAGAATCAAATTAAATAGACACGTAAAGAATTTAATCCAGCCAGCTCACTTCAGACCAGGAGTAAATCGATGAATTTTAGACAGCTAAATTTACCAGCAGCTATTTTACTTAGTGTATTCCTGTCAGCTTGTGCTGATACAGCGAGTGATGAGGAAGCATTTGAACAGGATAGCGCTGTGGAAGAGGGGACTCATACGGATGATCCGATTCCTTTACCGCCGGAGTTAACCATTCAGGCTGGAGACGATACGATCATTCCAGTTCTAGGCAGTTACAGCTGGAGTGTTGAGAATCAGGACGGCACACTGAATAGTATTGAAGCAAGCGCAGATGGACCACCAGAACTGGTGAGAATGAGTGAACCGACTCAAGTCACAGAAGACGCAACGATCGAATTTGTCTTCGAAGAAGAGCCTAGAACTTATAGTGTCCGTATTTGGGATGAAGACAACACGGTTATAAGTGAATCCAATGACTTAGTCTTGTCTGGTACAGGTGACGTTATATACGAGGTGCTGGCTTTCTGGGAACAAGGCACAGCCAGTTATGCTTTTTCGCTGACAATTGAGTAATTACAGTTGTCTAAGATTTTTAAATGGAGAGATTTGACATGACGACTACGGTTTTATTTATTCATAGTGCTGGACCTCAGGATAAACAGCAGGGAAGCACACAATTGATTGCTTATCTAAAAGAGAGACTAAAAGCAGATTATCGTATAATAGCACCTGAAATGCCTGACCCGGAAAATCCGAAGTATGCCGATTGGAAAAAAACGCTTGGCGAAGCATTAAACGAACGTGACGGTGAGGTGATTTTAGTCGGTCACTCACTGGGAGGGTCTGCGGTGCTCAAGTTCTTTTCGGAAGAAGAACGAAAGGTAAGCATTAAAGGGATGTTCCTCATCTCCTCACCTTATTGGGGGTTAGATGAGGAGTGGCAGCTAAAAGACTTTATTCTCAAGAATGATTTTGAACGGAATCTCGCTGATATTCCCCAACTGTATTTTTATCACAGCATTCAGGAAGAAATTGTCCCCTTTTCACATCACAAGGCTTATGCAGAAAAGCTCCCGCAAGCAACTTTAAGGCAGCTAGAAGGTGATCGCCATTTATTTTATGAAGGCTTGCCAGAATTGGTAAAAGACATAAATAACCTGTAAGCATCTGGTTCTGGTTTCATTATATGAGACTGAGAGTATGCGCCATACACTCACAATAGTGATTAAATCAATCGGATAGAGAAAACACTTCCACTGCTGGACACTTGGTGTCAGCAGCGGAAGTGTTTTTAGTTCTCACCAAGTCGGTCATTTTTCCAGCCATCTGAAGGCTCGTTTAAGTTCAGTCGTTCCATTTTTATCATACCAGCGGCCGTGTGCCAGGATAATTTTATCCGGTTGCCACTTGAGCAGTTGCTTGTAACACGTTCGAGCCTGATCTTTTTGACCTGAAAAGGTGAGGCGCATATCAATAGGTGTCCGGCCGTCAGGATCGGCTATACCCGCCAGCTTATAGACCGTTCTCCAAAAAAAGCTGGAGGTCCGTTTCGGTTCAAAGTTTTCAATCAAGTCAGTCAAAATAAGTGTCTGGCTGCTTTTATGAAAGAACACCACTTCCTCGAGTGCGCGACTGCCTTTAAATATAAGCTGATCGATCTCATCTGACCAGTCAGAAGGGGGAGCATCGTCTAAAGACCGCTCAAAAGTCGCCTGTATCTTTTGCGACTGTGCCCGTTTTTCGACACCAGGGCTGGACCAGGTTACTGCATCGGGATAATAGGTCTTCCATTCTTCTATATAAGCGTAATGAATTTTATTCGGCGAAATCAAATGCGTCACTTTCCCCAGTTTGTTGATGTCTTGCAGCAGCTTATCTGTTGGCTTAATGGGTGAGTGGCACCATAACGTCCCATCATTTAGCTGGATAATCGTCATGCGTGTTGAAAAGGGGATACCTAATGCAAGCACGTTTATTTTAATGATGTCACCATCTACAATCCAGATCCGGTCATCAACAGGCTTCAACGTGTTCAGTGGTTCGTATAGTGGGATCGTCATGAAATCTCCTCCTCATTTTTTGGATGAGTGTATAGCTGAAGTATAAAGCTTATTGACAAAGTTTCAA
Organism: Alkalibacterium olivapovliticus; assembly: GCF_003003275.1. Classification (GTDB taxonomy): domain Bacteria; phylum Bacillota; class Bacilli; order Lactobacillales; family Carnobacteriaceae_A; genus Alkalibacterium; species Alkalibacterium olivapovliticum. Next base: position 14,572 of record NZ_PVTO01000025.1, on the reverse strand, counting down.
ACAGTTTTGAGTGAACCATCGTCTAAATGAACGGATTATTGACCGTTAAGAGCAATCAATGAAAAAGCACAGTTCACAGTCTGTATCCGATTCTTTGAAAGCTCTTAGGACAGTGTTATAAATTACACCCCGAATGTTTACCTTTTCTTAATGTTAATATTTTGATATGATAGTAAGGGAGTCAGTTAAAAATGTACCTGATTAAAGAAACTAAGATAGAAAGATGAACAATTTAGAACAGAAACGAAAGCCAGCAGTTTAACTAAAAATAGTGCATGTCAGAGTTTTTTTTCTGACAGTGCACTATTTCCTTGTTAAGACAGGGATTTTTTAATAGCCAGAAAGAATACATTTACAGGAGATGATACGATATGACACTTAATTTCAAGAAAATAGGGTTAGTCGCTGGACCGTTATTCTTTGCACTGCTTTATTTTATACCGGCTATAACCGGATTGGAGACCAGCCCAAGAGCTGTCCTGGCGGTAACTGCATGGGTTGCCACCTGGTGGATCACAGAAGCCTTACCGATTCCGGCAACGTCACTGCTTCCAATATTCCTTTTGCCTTTAACGGGTGGAGCTGATCAGGCGACCGCATCGATGGCTTACGGAAATCCAATTGTCTTTATGTATATGGGCGGATTTACGATTGCCCTGGCGATTGAGAAGTGGAACTTACATAAGCGAATTGCGATGAGTATCATTGCCCTTTTAGGGACCAGCAGTAGTCGAATCGTTATCGGTGTGGGCCTGGCCACAGCCTTTCTGTCCATGTGGATATCCAATGCCGCGACTGCTTTGATGATGCTGCCGATCGCACTGGCACTTATTACTGAAATCAAGGAGAAAGGGTTCCTGAAAGATGACTCATTTCAGAATTTTGCCAAAGGCTTGCTGTTGACTGTTGCCTACTCTGCTTCTATTGGGGGACTGGCGACCATTGTCGGGTCTGTGCCCAATGCAGCCCTTGTAGCCGTCGCTTCTAATATGCTGAATCAGGAGATTACGTTTGCGGACTGGTTTACATTTGGGATTGTTATAACGGCTGTTTTACTCGTAGTGTTGTTTGTTTACATTACTAAAATAAAATTCCGTGTAAAAGATGATGGCCAGATATCTTCTGATTTTGCTAAAGAACAGCTGAGAGAATTGGGGCCCATGTCTATAGAAGAGAAGTATGTCTTAGTCATCTTCTCATTCACTGGAATGCTTTGGATCTTTGGAGGATTCCTGCCTTGGGAACTTTCAGATACGACGATTTCAATGCTGGGTGCAACGACTCTTTTTGTTATTCCAAACAGTAAGGGTGGGAAGTTGCTGGACTGGTTCGATATGAAAAACTTGTCATGGGGACTGCTTCTGTTATTCGGAGGGGGCTTGTCACTAGCGGCAGCGTTCGAATCTTCCGGGCTGACCGTCTGGTTCGGAGATATTTTATCTAATTTAGACCGCTTTAATTATTTACTGATTTTAATTATCTTGACAGCAACAGTGCTGTTTATGACCGAAATCATGTCTAATACAGCCGTATCCAATATGCTGATGCCGATCAGTGTCGGATTGGCTGCTGGGATCGGTGTAGAGCCGTACGGTATTATGGCTGTTGTTGCGTTGGCTTCATCTTGTGCATTCATGCTGCCTATTTCCACCCCGCCGAATGCAGCTGTCTTCTCTGCAGATGTGCTGGATATAGAAGACATGATGAAAGCAGGATTCTGGATGAATATGGTAGGGATTGTGGTTATCGTTCTGGCAGTCTACTACCTGCAGCCGATTTTACTAAGTTATTAAGAATGTCGAAAACATATAAAAAAGCTAGCGCGTTTAGTTCTCGCTAGCTTCTTTTTGCTTTACATGATTTTAAGGGAACGTTTTAACCCTGATTCATTTTATGCTGGATGGAGACAGTGCGTTTTCCATTTTCATCCGTTTCTTCCAGCACCTGCCACTGTGAAGAAGCAAGAGTCTGAAATTCACTGATCTGCTCTTTAGTCAATAGGAGTCCCTCGAAATGGTTATCAGACATAGTATAATCATTGTCAGATTCCAAATTGTATTTTAATTTCAACAGGTTCTTTATGCCATATATGGATAAAAATTTCACCCTGTATCCAGATTGAACAGCTTCCTGAAAACTGTCTTCATTATCCTCAGCAGCTTCAATAAGTTCCTTATAATCGTATGAATCATCTGTATCAGTTAATATTTTCAAGTCTTTTTCTTTTAAAGCCGTAAGAAGTGTCTCGTCAGTCAGTCCTTTAGAACGCAAGGTTTCTAGCTGATATGCTTCCCATAGTGATAATGCCGGTGTAGTCATTTAATCGTCTCCTCTATTCATCTCTGTATTAATGTGACTAAAAACAACCAAGTGCTTACTTTTTATAAGTGTACTTCAATACTACTAGCTAAGCCAAAAGAAGTCAATTGCTTTGATAGGTGAGGCAAGCTAAGTGAGGTGTGGCTGTCGTTTTGTTTAAGAAACATGGTATGATGAAGAAAAATGAGGAGGCACACAGATGAAGGTAGTGGTTATTGGTGGCAGTGGACATATTGGTTCGTATTTGATCCCTAAACTTGTGAAAGAACAGCATCAGGTTATTGAGGTCAGTCGCGGAAAGAGTGACCCGTATATTAAAGACTGGACATGGGATAAAACCGAACATGTTGTGCTGGACCGGAGTAATGAGCCGGCATTTTCAGAGAAAATTGCAGCGCTGAATGCAGACGTCGTGATCGATCTGATCTGCTTCAAACTGGAAGAAGTCAAAGAGATGGTTGAAGCACTAAAAGAGACTAGTTTGTCACATTACCTTTACTGTTCAACAATCTGGACGCACGGGCGAGCAGAAACAGTCCCGGTAGATCCAAATGGGGTGAAATATCCTCTGGATGAATACGGGCGTGAGAAATATGAAAGTGAAAAGTATCTGAAGCAGGAGCACCGATTGAATGGATTCCCGGCAACTATGATCAGTCCAGGTCAGATTTGTGGTCCCGGCTGGTCAATCATTAACCCACTTGGATACGGAGACGATAGTGTGTTCCAGACAATCGCAGATGGGAAAGAACTCTCTCTTCCGAATCTTGGGATGGAAACATTGCACCCTGTTCACGGAGAAGATGTAGCCCAGATGTTTGTGGATGCACTGAATCACCGCAACCAGTCATTGGGAGAAAACTTCCATGCCGTATCAGCAGAATCACTGACCCTTTATGGTTATGCACAGGCCATGTACCGTTTCTTCGGACACACTCCTCAAGTCAGGTTCCTGTCATGGGACAAGTGGTGTGAGTATATTAATGATGAAAGATTAACCAGTATCTCATACCACCATCTGGCGCGCAGTGGATACTACAGCATTGAGAATGCCAAACGACTGCTCGAATACAAACCGAAGTACACAGCGCTTGAAGTAGTAGAAGCAAGCATACAAAGTTATCTCGACCGGGACGTCATTAAAGTTAATTAGCTGGAAGTTATCAAAGGGTGAGATTCTGCTTTATTCGAAGAAATAGGAAGGTAATTGAATAAGATGCCTGTTCGAATGAATTGAGACTAGTTCAGATTAATATTGCACTCGAAGTAGCCACAAAAACAGTTTAGTGACCAGTTCAGGTGAGATACGGATCAGAACAGGTCTCTAAATCGATTTTGGTACCAGTTGGTGGAGAAACGACGGTAGAAGTCGTCTCAATAACCATATTGCGTCCAGTTCGTTTTGAATAGGCGAATGAACTAGCTTCAAAACGACTATTGAGACTACTTTACTGATGAAATTCAGGAGAACTAGCTTCAATAACGATATTGTGACCAGTTAGTTAGGAAACAACCAATGAACTGGCTTCTAAATAATGTTCAAACCAGTCCTTCTGATTACATTCAGTAGAATACGATACAAAAGCCGGAAGAACCTCAGATTGCTAGTGAATAACTAAAAAAAACAATCGAAATGGCCATCATGACTTGAAAAAGGTAACAATCCAAAAATGAAACAAGCTAAACCTGGAAATCCGAGGAGGGATGACATGGTCAGCAAGAAAATGATTTTTATTGGCTTTTTAACACTATTGATATTAACTGGATGTAATAGTATGACGACTGTTTTTAGAGGAACTCCCAATATTACGGGGTATGTTATGGATAAAAATGATGAGGCCATTCTAGTGGTAAGCACAGAGCCAGAAGATTTCAGTCAATCAGGCGGAAATGAACGGTTCTTTGATGCAGTCTGGGCAAGTAACGCCCCGGATAATGTCGCTATAGGTGAAGAGGTCAGTATCTGGTTTGAAGGAGGGGTGAATCAATCCTACCCAGCCCAGGCAGCTATTGGTGAATTAAATACCCTGTCCAGTCCTACTCCAGGAGGTGCAGATCTTTCTGAAGCGGAAGCATTAAACAAAGCCTTAACTCAAGAAGAATTTGAAGACGATATTTTAACGCTTCAATCCATCTCGTATGATAACGATGAAGATGAATGGACAGTTGTGCTGGAAGATACTAATTCTTATGAAGAACACACGCTTCAAGTAGAAGATAACTAACTGAATAGGCTTCAAAAGACTAGATCCATATATCAAAAAAGCGTTGATGAGAAGTAGTCATCAACCTTTTTTGCTGTGCAAAATTAATTCATTTTTAGACAATGTGATTCTTTCAATAGAAGCTTACAATAAATAAGCGTTGTCGTGGTATAATGTAAAACGGAGTAATAATATAGGAAAAGTAAATTTTAAGGAGATCGGTAATAAATGGTAAAAGCACTTGAAATAAAAGACTTGAAAAAAGTCTATGCTGGCGGCGTTGAAGCCCTGTGTGGAATCGAACTGACCGTTGAAGAGGGAGACTTCTATGCGCTTTTAGGTCCAAATGGTGCCGGGAAATCAACGACAATTGGGATCATTACGTCACTGGTCAACAAAACTTCTGGAAAAGTAAACGTGTTTGGGTATGATTTGGATACTGATCTGACACGCCTGAAACAACAAATCGGACTGGTTCCCCAAGAGTTCAACTTTAATCCATTTGAAAAAGTCCAGCAAATCGTTGTCAATCAGGCTGGTTACTACGGAGTGTCACGCAAAGAGGCATTAATTCGCAGTGAGAAATACTTGAGACAATCAGGTTTATGGGAAAAACGGGATGTGCGTGCTCGTATGCTTTCAGGGGGAATGAAGAGACGCCTCATGATCGCCCGCGCATTGATGCATGAACCGCGTCTGCTGATCCTGGATGAACCAACAGCCGGAGTGGATATCGAATTGAGACGTGAGATGTGGCAGTTCCTTAAAGAGTTGAACGCCAATGGGACTACCATTATTCTGACGACTCATTACCTTGAAGAAGCTGAGATGCTTTGTCGACACATCGGGATCATTCAGTCAGGTAATCTGATTGAAGACACCAGTATGAAATCGTTACTGGCTAAACTGCAGTTTGAAACCTTTATTTTTGACATAGAGCCTACTGCCACTGATCCGGTCATCACAGGATATGACAGTCAAATGGAAGACGACACGACTTTATCTGTGGAAGTCGAGAGAGGTCAAGGAGTTAATGACTTGTTTAGTCAGCTCACTAGTCAGGGGATAAAAGTTCTGTCCATGCGCAATAAGTCAAACAGACTGGAAGAACTGTTCTTAAAATTGACCGAAGAAAAAGTTCAAGTGGAGGATACACATGTTTAATCTATATATGACGGCTCTAAAAAGCCTGGCAGTCAAAGAAACAAATCGGTACCTGCGTATTTGGGTACAGACCTTAGTCCCACCAGTGATTACGACCTCACTGTACTTTGTTATATTCGGGAACTTGATTGGAGGCAGAATTGGTGAGATGGAAGGCTTCTCCTATATGGAGTTCATCGTTCCCGGTCTGATCATGATGTCAGTCATCACCAGTTCCTATTCGAATGTTTCGTCATCATTTTTCTCGCAGAAATTCCAGAAAAATATTGAAGAACTGCTGATTGCACCCGTGCCGACCCATATCATCATGTGGGGATTTGTCATTGGGGGACTGGGGAGAAGTATCCTGGTGGGTACGCTGGTTACAATTATTTCTCTGTTTTTCGTTCCGCTTCAAGTTTACTCGTGGGTCATTATCATCTTAACCCTGCTTATGACATCCATTTTATTCTCACTGGCAGGTCTACTGAACGGGATTTTCGCTCAGTCATTTGATGATGTGTCAATCGTGCCGACGTTTGTTCTTCAACCTTTGACCTATCTGGGTGGAGTTTTTTATTCAATTTCCATGCTGCCTCCATTCTGGCAAGGTGTCTCACGGGTCAATCCAATCGTTTACATGATTTCAGGATTCAGATTCGGCTTTCTCGGCATAATTGATGTTCCCATTCTGTTATCCATGGGTATTTTGATTGTATTTATCATTGCCCTTTACTCAGTTGACTGGTATCTGATAGAAAAAGGCCGTGGATTGAGAAGTTAATCCTGCATTCAAATAAGACACTTTCACCGTTTAACTTATCGTTAAACGGTGAGAGTGTCTTATTTTGCGGACATGGCAGAAAAGATAGTTGCTTAGACCAGATAATCAGGGTGGGGTAATTAGTATAGAGTCACAATCAATTTTATTTTAAACTACATGACTTATTGGAGAGATGATACGAATACTTTAGTGGTCAGGAACAATATCACTAATTTATTTCCTGAGCTTTTACAAAATAATAATAGGCTTCAGGGCTAAATTTCTTCATTTTTGCCATCTTTTTGAATAAAGGAACACCTGTCATATCTTTTAAAGGTAGAGAAGGGTCGAACCTGGTTATTTCTGTTGCATCAGTTTTGAGAAGATTTACTAAGTAAGAAGCTTTTGCAGCACTAACAACGGCTTCTTCCACTATATAATTACGATCAATAATATGAGATTTGATTCTGCGAATACCATCCTCTAGCTGCAAGAATGTTTCTTTGTCAATACTTCGTCTTCCACCAATAATACAAGCGGTTCTTAGAATATCATCCAAAACATCTACTGGATTTAAACCTTCTAATTGCCGATAGACGAGTTCTTGTTCAGCACAATTGATAAAGGTTTTTTTAATTTCTCCTAAATTGACTGCTTGATCAAATAAGCTTTCTATATCAAATAACTGTTTAATAATTTCCATTTCTTTACCTTGTCCATAAGGAATACCTGTTGTATTAGGAGCAAAAGCAGCTAGCTTGTCTCCCAGAATATTTTCAATATCAGGAACAGTTACGAATTTAATTGGTGGTTTTGTATCTATAAAAGAACTTTCAATTGGTATCTTGATGAGGCGAGTGTATGGTGATTTTTCAAATAAGATATCAAGCAATACATATGATTCAGTTTTATCAAGAGGTGATGAATAGTAAATTTTATAATGTGCTTTTGGAATAGCTGTTTTATAGCGAATTTGTTCTTCAAAGTGTGTAAAAATTGACTGATCACATACTTCTTGTAAAAAGGTTGTTAGCTCTTCTTCAGATATACTGTCAGTAATAACAATGTCAATATCAATCGAGAAACGCTTCATTTCTTTTAATAAAAGCAATAGACAGGTGCCACCCTTGAAAATGAAATTGAGACGAGTATGAGATAGTTTCTCTAACAAAAAAAAAGCATGATTAACTTTATCTAGTAGATTAAAATCTAAACTTTTATATTGGGTATTTAAATTGTCATACCATTCTGTGGTTAAACTATTCTCAGTAATCATTTTGGTTCGGACCTCCGGTTAATTTCATTTGCACCAGCAAGTTTACGGCATTTCTTTTTTTTGCATATCTATTTAATGTCGAGTAATTAATATTATACTTATTTGTAGCGTTCAATATAATAGTTTTAATTTCTGCGTCTCCTACTGGGAAAATGATAGGATCATTAATCAACAAATCAACTATGAGTTTTTCGATCTTTGGCGTGTGATAATTATTTTTAACTTTATTTAGCGGAGCATCAACATACAGACGTGTGACAATAATATTTTCTTCCTTTGGAGAAATATAATAATCATACATTTTTTGTTCAGGAGATAAGAATGTATTTGGGTAATTTTCTTTCAAAAAATAAAAAACAACATCTAGAATATCTGCATCAATTTCGACTATTATATTATTTGTTTGGTAGAGATGATTGGACAAATTCCCAATCCAATTAGTGTTATAAATACTATAATTAACATATGGAAATTTCTCTTGCAGTAAATCTCCTAGTTCATTCATTTTTTTAGTCGGTTTTAGCTGAAAAGTATCTTTTTCATTCAGAGCGTACAACCCCCTCTTAGGGCTGTATATAATCCCTTGACGTTTTAATTCATAAATACGCCACCTCAATGTTGTAAGGGGTAAGTCTGGATTAAATTGATGATAGAAATTTAAGAAGTCTTGTGTAGTTATAGGTTGATTTTTTTTAAAAAAATGAATCAAGTCACGTGTCTTGAATGTATTACTCATTAACATCCTCCTAACCAAATAAATGGGTCTAATATCTCAGAACACCCGAACATTTGCTTAATTATATCAAATGTTCGGGTGGATATCAAATAATCACCCGAACGTTTGATATAAGATTTGTGTTAAGTAACTATTACAATAATATGTAATCACCATAAATATTCAGGAATAGCTTAAGCTACATTCTGGTATAATAAAAGAAATAAAGCTTTCGTAATAAGGAGTTAGACGCTTTAATTGAAAAGATGCCTGAGAATACACTAGAACTTCAGACAGTTGAAGGATTTGCTGTTGCAAAGGTCAATAAATATGGCGAAGATATTGTAAGGATTATTGAGAACAGTCAAATGAGTTAATCAAATGAAGAGAGGGTATCTCATTTTGAGAAACAACGATTTTTCAGACATCGTATTAGGACGCAAATCTATTCGGGTTTACGATGAAACTGTTAAGATTTCCCATGAAGAAATGCTTGAAATGATTCAGACAGCAACAAAAGCACCCTCTTCGGTAAATCTACAGCCTTGGCGCTTTGTAGTGGTAGATAGTGATGAAGGGAAAGCTAAATTGAGACCCCTGGTTCGGTGTAATACAACACAGAATGATACATCATCCGCCACGCTTCTGATTTTTGGTGATTTACAGTGTTACGAATACGGAGAAGAAATCTACGATAAAGCAGTAGCGGAAGGGAAACTGTCGCAGGAAGCGAGAGATGAGCAACTGGGCGCATTTATTCCTCTATATAAGAGTTTTCCTAAAGAAAAAATGAAAAAAGCAGTCAGGCTAGATTACAATTTAGCAGCTATGCAGTTCATGCTAGTAGCACGCAGTCATGGGTATGATACTAATGCTATCGGTGGATTTGAACATCGTCAACTAGCAGAAACTTTTGGATTAGACAAAGAGCGTTATGTTCCAGTCCTTATTTTATCAGTAGGTAAAGCTTTAGAATCAGGGGAAGAAACTGTTCGATTAGATGCAGAACAAATCACTACGTTTGAGTAAGATCTGGTTACTAATTACTAAATAAAAGGCAATCGTGATAGTCACGATTGCCTTTTTCATACGCCGATATTATCATTATTTATACGTGCACTTTACGCGACAGAAATTGTTTTACTTCAGCCTTCGCATCTTCAACAGATTCTTCTTCAATCAGTGTGATCAGCTCATCGGAATAAGTATTTGAATACGAGTAATGCGGGTCATAATAATAGATCAGCAGGTTTTTAACAACCTCAGTATAATTTCTTTCCTCAAGCGCCTGCGCTATGGTTTTAGACACTGGCGTATGAATCCGTCGTTTGATCCTACTGAATGAGTCGATGAACTCGTCGTGATAGTCATCGGGTGAGTAGTCAGCTAAAATAATCTTTACTCGTTCGTCAATCGGAAGGTCAATGAACAACTGCGGACTGATTTCTTTGTGCTGATAAAAGCGTTCAGGAATGACTACTTTTCCAATCCGTGAACTTTCTCCTTCAATGAGCACGTAAGGCTCGTTTTGATAACGCAGAAGCTCTTCTCCGAGTAACAGGTTAAACATTCGCTGATTACTCGGCTCGAGTCCGATCTGACCGAAGATCGATCCGCGGTGACAAGCCATTCCTTCCAGATCAATGACAGGGTAGCCTTCTTCTTTCAACTCACGAAGAATATGTGTTTTCCCGTTGCCTGTATGCCCGTTGAGTACATAAAGGGGAGGGAGGGGCAGTGTATCAAGCTGCTCTTTTATCCAGATACGGTAGGCTTTGATGCCACCAGTTAACCGGTTGACGCTTATCCCCATTAAGTCAAGTACGGTTGCGGCAGTCTGACTGCGCATACCGCCTCTCCAGCAGAAAACTGTGGCAGGAGCCTCTAATGCTTTAAATGCTTTAATAAAGGCGGGAAGTTTTTTCGAAAACAGTTCCAATCCCAGTTCTTTTGCGGCTTCCTGTCCTTTATGTTTATAAGTGGTCCCGACTTCGGCACGTTCTTCATTAGTGAACAGAGGAATATTGATCGCACCGGGAATCGTCGCTTCTTCAAATTCTATCGGTGCACGCACATCAACGATGATCGTCTCTCCTTGTTCCTTTAAGTGGAAAAGCTCTTGTGGTGTAATATTAGTAAGCATATAGAAGTCCTTTCTTACTTGACATAAATATGACCGGCATCGCCATCTGTTACTTCACCGATCAGTTTCCCATCGATTCGGCTTTGTTTAAGCGAGTCGAGTAGCGCTGACGCATCCTGTTTACTTACAGCCATCAGAAGTCCGCCGGAAGTAACGGCATCTGCCAGAAGGAGCTGGTCAATGTCGTCAAGGTGAGAATCGAAATGCACGACTTCTTTCACGTGTTTCAGGTTGTTTTTCGATCCGCCGGGGATCACGCCTTGTTCAGCCAGTTCACGCACACGTGGCAGGACAGGGACGTCGTTTTTATTGATTGTTATGGCCTGATGGCTTTCAGTGGCCATTTCAGTCAGGTGACCCAGTAGTCCAAAGCCCGTTACATCAGTGCAGGCATGAACGTCGTACTCTTTCATTACTTCTGCAGATGTTTTATTAAGAGTAGCCATCACTCGTGTGACGTTTGTTGTTTCTTCTTCTGAAAGTAGTCCACGTTTTATGGCAGTAGTCGAAATACCGACACCGATTGGTTTTGTCAGAATCAACTGGTCACCTTTTTCGGCTCCGGCATTTGTCAGGATATGATCTGGATGAATCGTCCCAGTGACTGAAAGGCCAAACTTCGGTTCCTGATCATCGATTGAATGACCTCCTACCAGATTACAGTTTGCTTCCTGACACTTATCACTTGCGCCGCGCAGAATTTCAGTCAAGATTGCTTTATCCAAAGTGTGAATCGGAAAAGCCACGATGTTCAATGCTGTGATAGGCGTTCCCCCCATCGCATAGACATCACTCAGTGCATTCGCTGCGGCGACCTGTCCAAAGTCGTAAGGGTCATCTACAATCGGTGTGAAAAAATCAAGCGTCTGAACGATTGCCAGATCATCAGTCAATTTGTAGACCCCCGCATCGTCGCCTGTATCTAAACCGACAAGCAAGTTAGGGTCTTTTTTAGTTTCCGGAAGACTATTTAAAACCTCACGTAAATCACTTGGGCCAATCTTACAGCCGCAGCCGCCTTTTGTCGTTAGTGTAGTCAGTTTAACTTGAGTCATTCGTGGACCTTCTTTCGTTTAATTGAATGTATGTATAAACAGTTTACCACTCTTTATACTCTGGTGTTATCAGAGAAGAATAAGTTTAGCAAGATATACATGTAGGACATTAGCTTTATTTATAGTGATTAATAAAATTGATATTATTTTTGTTTTAGTGCTGCTAATTGTGTTAAAGTGTTTACAATAGGAGGAATAGTGTATGAATGAACTGACAATCGAAAATTAGAATGATTTAGTTAATAATATTGGACGTGCTGCAGATACGTCTCAGCGGCAATTGGTCCAAGTAAATAATTACTTAAGAGAGTTAAATAATACTTTGATGTTTACTAATATCATATTAGCTGTTATCGCGGTCACTCTTATTATTTCACTGGTTATCAAGATTGCTGAATATAGAAAACGGTAAGATCGAGAACATGAAAGAAAGCTGGGTAAGTCCCTGAAAGGTAACCGTCTAGAGCAATGGAGATACAGGGTAGGGAATTATCGGATCATTGTAGACATTCAAGATGATCGAATGGTTGTACTCGCACTTCAAGTTGGTCATGGAAAAGATAGTTATCATTAAAGTTCTCAATCGGGAAATAATTGAGGGCTTTTTTTGTACTTAGAGACCATATATTAAGTAACATGTACTGGAATACACGCTATTATGTTACTATTATTTTGAGAGCGTATTCTTATAAAGTTAAATAAATAGAGGAGGATTTACATGAAAATCAACTTAACAAAAAAACAGTACAGGTCCCTCATCGATCTGGTGCATTTGGGGGATATGATGGTCAACGGCATTCGAACAACTGATAAGGTGGAAGAGTATGAAGAGTTGAGGGAATATATCTACTCGTTCGCAAAACAGATGGGCTGCGAAGATATCGTTAAATATGATGCAAAGTACGGGATGCACTTTGAAACAAGAGATTTCGAAACAGGAAAAATACAAGAGTATATAAGTGAGTATGACAACGAAGTCTTTTGGACAGAATTACCTTCTCGACTAGCTGATCGTGATATGATCAGACTGCAGAAATTGACAGGAGAACTAACGGATAGAGAAGAGTGGCTAAGAAAAGTGTGGGCTAAAGAAGAAGAGTATCAGATCGAATTTGAAACTAATGGACTTGAAAATGTGGAAGTGAAATTTCAGAGTAATAAGGAAAGTTGAAATAAAAACAAGTTGAATGAGTGAAAAAATAATCTTACGTCTACAAAGAGAGATTAATTAAATTAAGCTGTTCACATCAAGCTAAACCTTATATAATAAAACTTATATGAGATTTAGGAGGAACCTTAATGAGTAAATTACCAAAAGCAATAGGACCATACAGCCCGTACCGTATTTCTGGAACCCAGCTGTTCACTTCTGGTCAGTTGCCAGTTGATCCAGAAACAAATGAACTAGTTGAAGGGTTTGAAGCTCAAGCGAGACAGTCATTCAAGAATATCCAGTCTATCTTGGAGCTGGAAGGGAAGAAGCTGTCAGATGTTGTTAAACTGACCGTACTTGTTTCAGACCTGGCAAACTTTTCAGCAGTGAATGAAGTCATGGAAGACCTGTTTTCTGAACCGTACCCAGCTCGAACAGCCTATCAGGTCGCAGCTTTACCGAAAGAGGCTTTAATAGAAATAGAAGCGATTGCTGATTTGAGCTAATAACATATAAAAAAGAAGCGTGGATTTAATTCCAGCTTCTTTTTTTAATACATCATTCTAAAGCTTTACATTATGATAAACTCATCAATATACGTTGACTCATCATTTATAAATACTTCTAGTGTATCGTGTTCCTGACCTGTTGTCAGTTTAAATATATGTTGATTCGTTAGATCAGCCTCGTCAGAGAGTTCAGTCAGTTGTATCAGCAGCGTATCCTCTTGGATTTCTACTTCAGCCTCTACTTCTAGTGACGAATGAAAAACAACATAATAATAGTCTTCGTCTATGCTGATCAATTGAAGTGTTAGATTGGGATCAATCATAGACTGAATGTCATCGTTAACAGCGTCTACCTCTTCGATACCATATTCCTGAGAATCACATGAGGTTAAATATAAAATGGCAAACAAAACTACTACTAATTGTTTCTTCAACTGTCTTCACTCCTTAGCTATACTTAATCTTAATCAAAAATATAGAAATACTGTTCTTCAATTTCTGCACGAATGGTACGGTAAAGCTCCACCTCGTCTGCTCTAGTCGCCATAAAATCATAGTCTAGAATATCTGAGACTGTTTCAAATCCCTTTGTATTACGAGAGTGAAGATCATCGTAAAAATCAGCTTCTTTATCTGGATGGTGCTGCCCATATCCTGAGAAAACAATTTCCCAACTGTCCACGGGTTCTTCCAGCCAGGTTTCTTCTCTCAGAGTAGATAAGAAAAGGAGATAATCTTGCCCATTAATCATAGGGACGTAACCACCTATACGCTGCAAATCTTCTCCATGGCTGAGATAGTAGGGTTCTCCAACAAAAATCGTATCACCAGTCTCTAAATCTCCTTCAATCACATCAAGTACTTCAACCTCTGACACAGTTAGAGTCCATTGATAGTCATCTTTTTCTGGATCCAGTTCACCTAGATGATGAATATTAAGCATTTTCACACGTACGCTATTTTCTGTGCGGCCCTCTATATCAGCTAAAGACTCCGGTAGTGCATAAGCACTCTCACCGAAGTTATCAGATAGAGGTGTGTCCAAAGGTAGAGAAGTTGCTTCACTATTATTACAACCAGCTAAAAATAAGCAAATGAATAAAGTTATGGGAAGATTAACCTTTAAGCTCATTACGTATACCTCCATTTTAAATACTGTCTATTCAGGTTAGTAAAGTGATTTGAATATTTCTGGATGCTGGATTTTATAATGAAGTTAGCCACTCAGGCTAACATATAAAAAACGCCATGTGAATTTCATGTTATATTGAAGTTACCACTAACTCTCAATA